>NZ_JBFAPP010000007.1:86555-389658 GCF_040676775.1 Micromonospora sp. NPDC049523
GGCCGAGCGGAACCCGGCCGAGCGGAACCCGGCCGAGCGGAACCCGGCCGAGCGGAACCCGGCCGAGCGGAACCCGGCCGAGCGGAACCCGGCCGAGCGGAACCCGGCCGACCCGATCGAGGTCGACGACGAGGGCGAGCCCTGCGACGGCCCGTACCGCGGCGAGTCGGTCGACGGGCTGCCCGAGCAGTCGTCGCCTGACGGGCCTGGCGTCGGCACGCCGCCCCGCCAGGGCTTCGGACCGGCGGTCGAGGTGTCGCGATGAGCATGTTCGGCGGCGGCTTCGGCGGCCCCGGTGGCGGGTCGGCCGGTGGTCCGATGGGCGGGCTCGGTGGGATCGGCGCCGGCCGGGGCAGCGGCAAGTCGGCCAGCCACGGCAACGGGTTGCCCTTCGCCGGGATCCCGGAGGAACTGCTCGCCGGGGTCGCCCGGCTGGAGGCGAGCGAGCCCGAACCCGAGCCGGAGCGTCACACCTTCTCCGCTCGGCCGCCGGACGAGCCGCCGCTGACCCTGTCCACCATCGTCGCCCGTTACCGGGGCACCCTGCTGGTCGCCTGCCTGCTGGTGGTGCTGGAGACGTTGCTGTTGCAGGCTGGGCCGTACCTGGTGCAGGTCGGTATCGACCATGGCATCGTGGCCCGCGACCCGTCGGTGCTGTTGCTGGCGACCGGCGCGTTCGCGGCGACCGTGCTGCTCGGCGGGCTGGCGGCGGCCGCCCGTACCCGGCAGACCGGCCGGCTGGCCGCGTACGCCATGCGTGATTTGCGCGTACGCGTCTTCGCCCAGCTTCAGCGCCTGTCCATGGACTACTTCACCCGGGAGAAGGCCGGGGTCACGATGACCCGGATGACGTCCGACATCGAGTCGCTGCAACAGTTGCTCCAGGACGGCCTGGCCCAGTTCGCCGGGCACGCGCTCACCATGCTGGTGATCGTCGCGGTGCTGATCGGTTACGACCCGGAACTCGCACTGATCATGCTGTTGCTGGTCCTGCCGCCGCTGGCCGCCGCCTCGATCTGGTTCCGGGTCGCCTCCGACCGCGGCTACCGGCGGCAGCGTGACGCGGTCGCGGCGATGTTCTCCGACCTCGCCGAGGGCCTGCACGGCGTACGGGTGGTGACCGCGCACAACCGGCAGGAGCGCAACGTCCTGGCCCACCGCGAGGTGGTCGGCCGCTACCGGGACGCCAACGACTTCACCGGGCACATCAGCGCCGTCTACGGTCCGGGCAGCTCGGCGATCGGCCTGCTCGGACTGGCCGCGCTACTGTTCGTCGGCGGCCGGATGGTGCTGCGTGGCGAGCTGAGCATCGGTGAGCTGACCGCGTTCGTGCTCTACCTCAACGCGTTCTTCCAGCCGGTGCAGCAGCTCGTCCAGCTCTACACCAGCTATCAGCAGGGACGGGCGGCCGTGAGCAAGCTGCGGGAGCTGCTGCAGACCCCACCGAGCGTGGTCGAGGCGCCGGACGCGGCGGTGTTGCCCCCGGTCAGTGGTGAGATCGAGTTCGACGACGTGACCTTCGGCTACGACCCGGCCCGACCGGTGCTGCGCGGGATCAGCCTGCGGATCGCCGCGGGCGAGACCGTGGCCTGCGTGGGGCCGACCGGTGCGGGCAAGTCGACCCTGGCGAAGTTGGTCACCCGGCTGTACGACCCGGACGCCGGCCGGGTGCTGATCGACGGGCACGACCTGCGTGGCGTCACCCTCGCCTCGCTGCGTCGCCAGATCGGTGTGGTGCCGCAGGAGCCTTTCCTGTTCGCCGGCTCGATCCGGGACAACGTGGCGTTCGCCCGACCGGAGGCGACCGACGACGAGGTGTGGGCGGCGGTGGACGCGGTCGGCCTGCGGGACCTGGTCGAACGCTCACCGCAGGGTCTGGCGACCCCACTGCACGAACGCGGCCAGTCGGTTTCCTCCGGTGAGCGGCAACTGCTCGCGCTGGCCCGTGCCTTCCTGGCCCAGCCCCGGGTGGTGCTGCTCGACGAGGCCACCGCGAACCTGGACCTCCAGTCCGAGCTGCGGGTGGAGGCGGCGCTGGACGTGCTGCTGCAGGGGCGCACCGCGATCCTGGTCGCGCACCGGCTTTCCACTGCCGCGCGGGCGGACCGGATCATCGTGGTCGACGACCACGGCATCGCCGAGTCCGGCTCCCACCGGGAGTTGCTCACCCGCGACGGCCCGTACGCCCGGATGTACGCCACCTGGGCCGCCGGGGCCGGCCACTCCTGACCGGACCCCCGGTTTCAGTTCGCCGGCACCCCGAGCCGGTCGAGCAGGTGCCGGCGCAGCCCACCGAAGCCGGGCGCGTCGTGCGTGCGGGGACGGGGCAGCGGTACGGGAGCGTCTTCGACGATCCGGCCGTGTTCCAGCACCAGCGTCCGGTCGGCGAGCAGCAGTGCCTCGTCCACGTCGTGGGTGACCAGCAGGGCGGCGAAGCCGTGTTCGGCCCGGAGCCGGCCGAGCAGGCCCTGCATCCGCAGCCGGGTGAGTGCGTCGAGGGCGCCGAACGGTTCGTCCAGCAGCAGCACCTCGGGTTCCCGTACCAGGGCGCGGGCGACTGCGACCCGCTGTGCCTGGCCACCGGAGAGCTGCGCCGGCCAGGCCCGGTCCCGATCGGCGAGCCCGACCTCGGTCAGCGCCGCCCGGACCCGGTCGCGTACGTCGGGACCGGTCAGGCCGAGCGCGACGTTGTCGCCGACGCGTTTCCAGGGCAGCAGGCGGTGTTCCTGGAACACGACCGCCGCCCGGCCCCGGACGGCGATGGTGCCGCCGGCTTCGGGGTCGAGTCCGGCCAGCGCCCGCAGCAGGGTGCTCTTGCCGGAGCCAGAGCCGCCGAGCAGCGCCACCACCTCACCCGGCCGGATGCGCAGGTCCACGCCGTCGAGCACCACCGTGCCGTCGAAGTCCCGGCGGACCCCGGTCGCGGTCACCACCGGCGACGGGTCGTCGGCGTTGTTCAGCTCGCCTGGATGTGTACGCCGGTCCGCCACGTCAACGCCCTCCTCTCCAGGATCCGCAGCGCGACGTCCGACAGCAGGCCGAGCAGCGCGTAGATGAGCAGGCCGAGTACGACCACGTCGGTCTGGCTGAACTCCCGGGCCTCCATCATCAGGAAGCCGATGCCGGTCTGGGCGTTGACCTGTTCGCCGACCACCAGGCTCAGCCACGCGGCGCCGATGGCCAGCCGCAGGCCGAGGAAGAGGGCGGGCAGTGCGCCGGGCAGGATCACGTGCCGGATTCGTTGCCACGCGTTCAAGCCGCAGGTCCGGGCCGCCTCGACCAGCCGTACGTCGATGTCGCGGATGCCGGCGTACATGTTGAAGTAGATCGGGAAGAACGCGCCGAGGCAGACCAGGGTGATCTTCAGTGACTCGCCGATGCCGACCCAGATGATGAGCAGCGGGACCAGGCCGAGGTGGGGCAGCATCCGGGCCATCTGGACCGGCGGGTCGACCAGGTCGTCGCCGATCCGCAGCAGTCCGGCCAGGGCGCCCAGCACGACCCCGAGGGTGCCGCCGATGGCCAGCCCGACTGCCGCCCGGGTGAGCGAGTCGGTCAGGTGGGTCCACAGGATCCCGTCGACGGCCAGCCGCCAGCCGGTGCGCAGCACCTCGCTGGGTGCGGAGAGCTTTTCGGGTGCCAGCAGGCCCGTACGCGAGGCCAGTTCCCAGGCCAGCACGAGCACCACCGGGCTGATCACCCGTCGCCAGCGTGCGCCCGTACGGCGGCGGCGCCTCGGCCCGGACGGTCCCGTCACGGCCGGTAGACGCGCCGCGGTGGGACCGTCCGGGCCGGGTGTCGGCACCAGCGTTGGTCGGGTCACCCGAGTACCTCGGCGAACCGGGCGTCGACCCGGTCTCGCATGTCGATCGACGTCGGGATGAGTTCGAGCTTGGTGAAGCCGTCCGCGATGGCCTGGAGTTCGTCACCGATCGCGGGGGTGACCGGGGCCAGCGGGCGGGCGCTGCGGGCGAGTGCGCGGGTGGTGACGTCCTCAGGGATCTTCAGCTCGGGGGCGAGGATCTTGGCCCGGTCGGCCGGGTTGGCGATGCCCCAGTCGGTGACCTCGCGGTAGGTCTCGAGGAACGCCCGGATCTGTTCGGGCTTGTTCTTCAACGCGTCGGGGGAGACCAGCAGGTACTCCCGGTTGCCGGCCAGGCCGGTCGCATTGGCCAGGATCTTCACCCCCGGCTGCTCGGCGAGCGCGAAGTACGGGTCCCAGATGATCCACGCGTCGACCTGCCCGGCGTCGAACGCCGGCCGGCCCTCGGCCGGCTTGAGGTACTTGACCTGGATGTCGTCGAGCGTCATCTGGTTGGCCTCGAGCAGTCGCACCAGCAGCCAGTGCACGTTCGAACCCTTGTTCAGCGCGACCGTCCGGCCCTTGAGGTCGGCGAAGCTGTTGATCCCGCTGCCCTCCTTGACCAGCACCGCCTCGCCCTCGGGGATCTCGGCCGAGGTTCCGATGATCTTGAACGGGATCTTCCCTGCGGCAGCGAAGATCGGCGGGGCCTCGCCCACCTGGCCGATGTCGATCGCGTCGGCCTTGAACGCCTCGGTCAGCGCCGGGCCGCTCTCGAACAGCGACCAGCTGGTGCCGGCCGCCGCGTCGCGGGCCTTGACCAGGCTCAGTCCGCCGAATCGCTGGTAGCCCACGCGCAGCGGTGCCTCCGCGCCCGAGGCGTCGTCGTCGTTGCCGCAGCCGGCGACGAGGCCGACCGTGGCCAGTAGCCCCGCGCCGAGGGCGATGGCCAGGATTCTTCGCCAGCCTCGGCTGCCGGTACGCGTGCCGATCGACATCAGTGACTCCCGAGCATCGAGGACGGTTGACGTTCCACAGTGGGTGGAAGTGCGGCGGTGGCTGCCGGCGACCATGCTTTGGGCGGTCACCCAACCCCGTCAATGTCCTGTGATGCAGGTCACTCCGCACTCCTGCGTGCCTGTGACCCCTGTTCGGTGATCCTCCCGCGAGTCGAGCAGAAGGCCCTCTGAGCTGGTGATATGAGCGGCCGGTAGGTGCCGAAGTAGGTCTCACTCGCGGTGGCTTGTCCTATTCGACCGATAGAGAAAATCGGTATTCGCGACGGCGGTCGCCGACCGGGTGCCGCGCATCACCCGGCCCAACTTGATCAACTTCGCGGAGAGGTCTACTCAACCGATAGGAATTATAGATAAGCTGCGGAAGATCCACCCTCCGGCGCCGCCACCCGGCGTCCCGGCATCGGCACGGCGTGCTGCCACGACCCGAGGAGAGCGCATGCCCACCATCCTCGCCATCTCCGGCTCGCCGTCGGCCACCTCGCGGACCGCGCGGCTGGTCGAACTGCTCGCCGGCCGGCTCGTCGAGGGCGGGCACCAGGTCCGCTCCCTGTCGATCCGGGACCTGCCGCCGGACGCGCTGCTCGGCGCCGACCCGGGCCACCCGGCGATCGTCGCGGTGGCGGACGCACTGGCCGCCGCCGACGGCCTGCTCGTGGCGACCCCGGTCTACAAGGCGTCCTACAGCGGCGCCCTGAAGGCACTGCTCGACCTCCTACCGCAGTACGCGCTCGCCGGCAAGGTGGTGCTGCCGCTGGCCACCGGCGGGACGCTCGCGCACGTACTGGCGATCGACTACGCGATGCGACCGGTGCTCAACGCCATGGGCGCGGCGCACATCGTGCCCGGCTACTTCCTGCTGGACCAGCTGATCCTGACCGGGACCGACGGCGCGACCGTGGTCGAGGCGACCGCCGCCCCGGCACTGCACGCGGTGGTGGACACCTTCGCCGCGGCCCTGGTGCCCCGCGCGCTGCCGATCGCGGCCTGAACCCCGGACCCTCCGTACCGAAACGCTCCACCCGGATCGAAAGAGAGCACCATGGCCCTGACCTTCCACTGGTTCCTACCCACCTACGGCGACAGCCGCGACATCGTCGGCGGCGGGCACGGGCTGGCCGCGGGTACGGCCGGCGGCGCCCGGCCGGCGACGGTCGCCTACCTCGGGCAGATCGCCCGTACCGCGGAACAACTCGGGTTCGAGGGCGCCCTCACCCCGACCGGTGCCTGGTGCGAGGACGCCTGGCTGGCCACCGCGATGCTGTCGGAGGTCACCGAGCGGCTGAAGTTCCTGGTCGCGTTCCGCCCCGGCATGCTCTCGCCCACGCTCGCCGCCCAGATGGCGTCCACCTTCCAGCGCCTGTCCAACGGTCGGCTGCTGCTCAACGTGGTGACCGGCGGCGAGAGTCACGAGCAGCGGGCGTACGGGGACTTCCTCGACAAGGACGCCCGCTACGCCCGTACGGACGAGTTCCTGCACGTGGTGCGGGCGCTGTGGCGCGGCGAGACGGTGACCCACGACGGCCCGCACGTACGCGTCGAGCAGGCGAAGCTCGGCCGCTTGCCGGACCCGGTCCCGCCGATCTACTTCGGTGGGTCGTCGAAGGCGGCGGGCCCGGTCGCGGTGGCGCACTCCGACGTCTACCTCACCTGGGGCGAGCCGCCTGCCCAGGTGGCCGAGAAGCTGGCCTGGATCCGCGGCCTCGCCGCCGAGGCCGGGCGCGAACTCCGCTTCGGCATCCGGTTGCACGTGATCGCCCGGGACACCTCCGAGCAGGCGTGGGCGCAGGCCCAGCGGCTGCTCGACGGCATCCCGGAGGCGGACATCAAGGCGGTGCAGGCCGGGCTGGCACGCAGCGAGTCCGAGGGGCAGCGCCGGATGATCGCGCTGCACGGCGGTTCACGCGACGGGCTGGAGATCGCCCCCAACCTCTGGGCCGGTGTGGGCCTGGTCCGAGGCGGCGCCGGTACGGCGCTGGTCGGCAGCCACACCGAGATCGCCGACCGGATCGCCGAGTACCACGCCCTCGGCATCACCGAGTTCATCCTCTCCGGGCATCCGCACGTGGAGGAGGCGTACTGGTTCGGTGAGGGCGTACTGCCCATCCTGCGTCAGCGCGGGCTGTGGCGGCACCCGGTGGGGGAGCCGGAGCCGGTCGCCGCCGCGGTGCCGTTCGCGGCCCCCGAGCCGGCCACCAGTTCGCCGAGCTGACCGTCGTCACGGTGGTGGCCCGTCGGCGGGTCACCACCGTGACGCTGCCGCTCCGGCCAATTCGACCCGGGGGAGCGGGGCAGGGTCACGAGGTGAAGATGGTCCAGTTCTCCGCGACCCGGAACCCCATGTCCCGGTACAGCCCGACGCCCATCGGGCTGGCGTGCAGGAATGCGATGCGTGCTCCCGCCGCGTACGCCTCCCGCAGCACCTGCGCGGTCGCCGCCCGGCCGTAACCGCGTCGCCGGTGCTCCGGTGGTACGGCGATGTTGAACACCCCCACGTGGTCGTCCACCACGACGCCGAAGGACGTGGCGACCGGTACGCCGTCCACCTCGGCGACGTATCCGCGCATCGCGGAGTGGTCGAGTACGGCGGGCGAGCTGAACACCGCGAAGATCTCCCGCGGGCCTTCGTACCCGGCGGCCATCACGGTCTGGTAGAGCTCGCCTTCGGTGCCGGTGAGTCCGCGTACCGGCGGCGCGTCGGTCGCCGGCAGCTGTGCGTCGGCCGCCGTGAGGTTCTTGAGCATGAACGGCAACGTGGTCCGCTTGGTCAGCCCGTGCTCGGCGGCGGTCCGTTCGACTCCGGGGCCGGGCTCGTCGCCGCGGACCTGGATGCTCCAGGCGACCGATGCCAGCTTCGGGGAGGTGGAGAACGCCGCGATCTCTGCTGCGTCGGGTTCGCGGTCGATGTTGATCACACCGTTGAGCAGTGACATCGGCGCTCCGGTGACGAGTTCCGAGGTCCCGTGCGTGCCCATGCGGTAGAAGCCGAGCGGCTGGGTGACCGAGAACATGGCGAGCGAGGCCATCCACGCCTCGGCCGCGATGTCCACAGGATCGGTTGTTTCCACCCCCGAATCCTACAAATAGACCGCTCAGCCCAGTGCCGACCCGTTGCCCGTATCCAACTAGCATCCTAGGATGCACTACAGGTTGTGTCGCTCGTCACGCGACAACGACCCGCCTCGGGGCCAACGGCCTGCCAGCAGGGGGCGGATATAGTGACACCGCAAATCAGCAGCCCCGGACGTCCGCTCATCTGCGGGCCACGGCGACTGTGCCAGGAGCCGGCATGATCACGAGGCCACCGAGAGGGGGCCCGGGAGCACCGGCCGGAGCGCGCACGGTCCCGGAACGACCCGTGTAAGCGGGCGCCGGACCAGCCGCAGAGGGAGGTTCGGTGTCGCGTCGGCCGGCGCGGGCAGACGATGCCCAGCCAACCGGGGGCACCGCCGCCCAGTCCGAGGACGCGGCGACCCGGGTGCTCACCATTCCCAACTTGATCAGCTTCGCCCGCCTGCTCGGCGTACCCCTGTTCCTCTACCTGTTGCTGGGGCCACACGCGGACGTCGCCGCCCTGGTGGTGCTCGCCGTCGGTGGAACCACCGACTGGGTCGACGGTTACGTCGCCCGCCGGTTGCGCCAGGTCAGCCGGCTGGGGGAGTTGCTCGACCCGACCGCCGACCGGCTCTACATCCTGGCCACCCTGGCCGGGTTCACCGCCCGCGAGATCGTGCCGTGGGAGTTCACCGCCGCGCTGCTCGCCCGCGAACTGCTGCTCTTCGGCTCGCTGCTGGTCCTGCGCCGGTACGGGTACGGTCCGCCGCCAGTGCACTACCTCGGCAAGACCGCCACGTTCATCCTGCTCGCCGCGTTCCCGACGCTGCTGCTCGCCGACGCGGTGCCGAGCGCGGCGACGGCGGCCGGTGCGATCGGGTGGGGGCTGGCCTGGTGGGGGCTGGTTCTCTACTGGGCTGCCGGGGTGTTCTACCTGATCCAGGCCGCCCGGCTGATCCGTACGGCCCGTCGGGAGGCCAGATGAGCACCGGGCGTGGACCGGAGCGCACCTATGCCCCCGACTTCCTGACCGAGCTGTTCCAGAATCCGCTTGATCCCGGTTACTCGGATGCGGCGGCGAGCCGGCGTGCGGGTCGCCGGCCGACGGGGTGGCGGCGGTCCACGATCCGGGTGGTGACCGTGATCACCCTGGCGGCGCTCGGCTTCCTGTTGGCGATCGCGTACCGGCAGACGATCGAGGGCGAGCCAGGGCGTGCTCAGGCTCGGGCCGGCCTGGTGACGCAGATCAAGCAGCGGGAGAGCGAGGCCGACCAGTTGACCCGCCGGGCGGACGAGTTGCGTGAGGACGTGAACCGGCAGCGGGATGCGGCGCTGTCCGGCAGTGACGCGGCGCGGTTGCGTGATCTGGAGGCGGCCACCGGTCTGGGTCGGGTCAAGGGCGACGGTGTCGTGGTGCGGGTCGCCGATGGGCCGTCGGAGGCGGATGCGGTGACCGGCGTCGGCGGTACTAACCTCGGCAAGGTGTTGGACCGTGATCTTCAGGACATCGCGAATGCCCTGTGGAGCGCTGGCGCCGAGGCGGTTTCGATCAATGGTCAGCGGTTGACGGCGACGTCGACGATCCGGGCCGCCGGCGGTGCGATCCTGGTCGACTTCCGGCCGGTGACCGGCCCGTACGAGGTGTCGGCGATCGGCCCGGGTCAGTTGGAGCGCCGGTTCCGGGACAGTGCTGCGGCGAACCTGTTGCGTCAGGTGGCGGCTGAGCATGGCATGTCGTTCGGTGTGCGTGGGGCCGATGATCTGACGCTGCCGGCGGCCAGTGAACCCCAACTGCGGTACGCGGTTCCCTCCGTGTCGCCGTCGCCGTCGCCTTCCGGGGCGGCGCGTTCCAACAGTCCGGCGTCGCCTGGCGCCGGGTCATCCCTCAGCCCCTCCGGAGGCGGCCGATGATCCCCGTACTCGCGTTGCTCGCCGGCGTGGTGCTCGGCGTGGTGCTGGACCCGACGGTGCCGGCGGCGTTGCTGCCGTATCTGCCGATCGCGGTGGTCGCGGCGCTGGACGCGGTGTTCGGTGGGGTACGGGCGAAGCTGGACGGGATCTTCGACGACAAGCAGTTCGTGATTTCGTTCATTTCGAACGTGCTGGTCGCGGGGGTGATCGTCTACCTGGGTGATCAGCTCGGTGTGGGTGGTCAGTTGTCCACGGGCGTGGTCGTGGTGCTCGGTGTCCGGATCTTCGGCAACGTGGCGGCGATTCGCCGGCACCTGTTCCGGGCGTAGGTTTGCGGCGATGAGTGACGAGCAGCGGCAGGGCGGGTCCGAGTCCGACGCGTCCCCGGGCGGGTCCGAGCCGGTGGAGCGGCCGTCGACGGGTGGCGCCGATCCGGGTCCGGCGGCTGTGTCCGGGGGTGATGTGGCGGGCCGGTCGGAGTCGGACGCGGGTGACGGGGTCGGTGACGGGCCGACGGTGGACCTGGGTGCGGCGCGCCGGTCGGTGGTCGGCGGGGATCGTGCGGTCGGGGTCGACGAGCCGGATTCCGTGGCTGAGGAGCTGCGGGAGCCGGTCGTGGCGGGTGGGCCGGTGCGGGGTTTGTCGTTGCGGTCCCGGTGGTCCGGCGCGAGTGTGATCATCGCGGTGTTGTTGGCTCTGCTCGGGTTCACGCTGGTGGTGCAGTTGAAGACGAATTCGGCGGATCCGGAGCTGGCAGCGACGCGGCAGGAGGACCTGGTGCGGATCCTGTCGGATCTGGAGTCGCAGGAGGAGCGGCTGCGTCAGGACATCGCGGGTCTGGAGGACAGTCAGCGGCAGCTTGCCTCGGGTGCGCAGGGGCGGCAGGCGGCGTTGGACGAGGCGACGCGGCGTGCGGACGAGTTGGGCATCCTGGCGGGTACGTTGCCGGCGCGGGGGCCGGGGTTGACTGTGACGTTCTCGGCGGGGTCGGAGCCGATCGAGGCGGCGACGGTGCTGGATGCGGTGCAGGAGTTGCGGGGTGCGGGCGCGGAGGCGATGCAGATCGCCGGTGGTGGTGTGACGGTACGGATCGTGGCCAGCACTTTCTTCCTGAAGGACGATGGCGGTATCGCGGTCAGTGGGCGGAGGTTGGTGGGTCCGTACACGATCACGGTGATCGGTGATCCATCGACGATGCGGACCGCGTTGAACATTCCGGGCGGGGTGGTGGCGTCGGTGAGTGGGGACGGCGGTAACGTGACCGTCCAAGAGCGGGAGGTGGTCGACGTGACGACCCTGAGCGCTCCGCTGGACCTGAAGCACGCGCGCCCGGTCTCCTGACCGGGCGCGGCCGTACCTTCCGTGGTGCGGTACCGATCAGAGCGACGACGAAGGACGCGGCTGGTGATTCCTGAGGACCTGCGTTACACGGCCGAGCACGAGTGGGTGGCGGGCGACGGTAGCGGATCGGTGCGGGTGGGCATCACCCACTTCGCCCAGGACGCTTTGGGTGACATCGTCTATGTTCAGCTTCCGGACGAGGGCGCCACGGTCGAGGCGGGTGAGTCGTTGGGTGAGATCGAGTCGACGAAGAGTGTTTCGGAGATCTACGCCCCGGTGAGTGGCACGGTGGTGGCGCGTAACGCCGATCTCGGCGATACGCCGGAGCTGATCAACAGTGATCCGTACGGTGCGGGTTGGTTGCTGGAGATCACTCCGGGTGGGCCGGCGGCGGTCGAGGGGTTGTTGACCGCGGCTGCGTACCGGGAATTGACCGAAAGCTGAGTTGGGCGCGCTCGGGCCGGGTTGTGCCCGCGCGTCTGGTTGCCCTGTATTTCGGCGCTGGCTAGGCTCGCTCAGTCGACCGAGAATCCAATAGTTGCGCGTTGCGGAATTGCCTTCCCAGGCACGGGTGAGCCAGCCGCTGGGCTTTACAGCCCGGCGGCCAGACCCGCCACCCCCGACGCCGACCGAACAGATCCGTGAGGTGGTCCCATGACGCGCCCAGACGACGAGTTCCCCCCACTCGACGTCACATCGACGCTCAACCTCGGTGCACTGGACGAAGTGCTGGAGGGACCGGATGCCGATGTTGTGCCGAGCCGGATGTCGGGTTCGTTGCCGCCGGGCATGGCGTTGCTCGTCGTTCGGCGGGGTCCGAATGCCGGGGCCCGGTTCCTGTTGGACCACGACGTGACCACCAGTGGTCGGCATCCCGACAGTGACATCTTCCTCGACGACGTGACGGTGTCGCGGCGGCACGCGGAGTTCCACCGGGACGGGGGTACGTTCACCGTCCGCGATGTGGGGAGTTTGAACGGCACCTACGTCAATCGGGAGCGGGTCGAGGCGGCCACTCTGAGCAATGGCGACGAGGTGCAGATCGGCAAGTTCCGGTTGGTCTTTATCGCCGGTCCGCGCCCGGAGGAGGAGGCCGGCCGGGGGTGAATGAGCGTGCGGCAGCGGCTGCGCCCACGGCTTCGGCCGGCCGGGCCCAGCCGCTGATGAGCATCGGTGAGGTGCTGGCTCAGCTGCGGGTGGAGTTTCCCGATACGACGATTTCCAAGCTGCGGTTCTTGGAGGCGGAGGGTCTGGTCGAGCCGCAGCGCACGCCGGCCGGCTACCGGAAGTACAGCTGGGAGGATGTGGCGCGGCTGCGGTTCGTGCTGACTGCGCAGCGGGATCAGTATTTGCCGTTGCGGGTGATCCGGGAGCAGCTGGAGGGTCTGGAGCAGGAGCCGGAGAGTCCGGGGCGGCAGCGGCCGGCGTTGGTCGCGGTTGGTCCGGCGGGTGAGGTTCCGGGCCGGGATGGTGCTGCTGCGGGGCCGGTGGAGTCGGCGGATGCGCGGGTGACCCGGTCGGATCTGGTCGCGCGTACGGGTGTCGATGATGTGACGTTGACCGAGTTGGAGCGGCTGGGGTTGATCGTGTCCCGGCCGCCGGGGTGGTACGACTCGGATGCGTTGGCGATCGCTCAGGCGGTGGCGGGGTTGGCCGCGTATGGGTTGGAGCCGCGTCATCTGCGGGCGTTTCGGACGGCCGCGGATCGCGAGGTGGGTTTGTTCGAGCAGTTGATTGCGCCGTTGGCCAGGCAGAATGATCCGGCGGCGCGGGCTCGGGCGGCGGAGGCGGCGCGGGAGTTGGTCGGGTTGTCTCAGCAGTTGCATGCGGCTTTGGTGCGGGTGGGGTTGCGGTCGATGCTGGGTCGTTGATCCGTGCTCGTGTGGTGGGAAAGATCTGCGGTCGCGGGCGTGCCGTAGGCTTCGCGGGGTAACCCTGTGGGGCGTGCGATGGTGCGGGCGGCGCGCGTGGGACGACCGTCTCGCGGCCCGTGTACCGTGCAGGTGAAGGGGCCGGTTGCGGTGGCTGAGGGGTTTGGTCGCCGGGTCACGGCGCTGGGGAAGACACAACGACACGGAGGCGGCGGTGCGCGAGCTGAGCGTGGTCGGGGTTCGGGTGGAGCTGCCCAGCAACCAGCCGATCGTCCTGCTCAGGGAGGTCGAGGGTGACCGTTACCTGCCGATCTGGATCGGTGCGGTGGAGGCGACCGCGATCGCGTACGAGCAGCAGGGGGTCAAGCCGGCGCGGCCGTTGACCCATGATCTGTTGCGGGACATCCTGGCGGCGCTTGAGGCGCCGTTGCGTGCGGTGGAGATCACCGAGCTGAAGGAGAATGTCTTCTACGCTGACCTGCTGATCGGGGATGGTTTGCGGGTTTCGGCCCGGCCGAGTGACTCGATCGCGTTGGCGTTGCGGGTTGGTGCGCCGATCAGGTGCACGGAGCAGGTGCTGACCGAGGCCGGGATCGTTATTCCTGATGAGCAGGAGGACGAGGTCGAGAAGTTCCGGGAGTTCCTGGAGCAGGTTCAGCCGGAGGATTTCGCGGGTTGATCGTGCCGGGCCCGTGGGGGTCCGGTCGTACGGTGACGTGCCGGGTGCGGCGTGTGTCGCCTTGTGTGCGGCGTGTCGCGCTGAATCCTGCGGCTGTTCGGTTGGTGGTCGCTATAGGGTTGCCTTGTCGAGGGGTGCACGTCCCGGAAACGACGTGTCACCGCACTGGCGGGGAGGTTGTCCGGATGCACGAGCCACAGGACCCTGATCCGGGGACATCAGATCATCGCCACACTGACGGCGGCACGCCTGTCGATCCCTTCGTGGAGGGTGACGGTGCGGTCGGGTACCGCGGGGTGACTGCCTGTTCCGCGGTGGGTATCAGTTACCGGCAGTTGGACTATTGGGCGCGTACCACGCTGGTGGTGCCGAGTATCCGGGATGCGTCCGGGTCTGGTACGCAGCGGCTTTACTCGTTCCGGGATCTGGTGGTGCTCAAGGTGGTCAAGCGGTTGCTTGATGCCGGGGTGTCGTTGCAGAACATCCGGAAGGCGATCGAGGCGTTGCGTTCGCGTGGGGTCGGGGACCTTGCCGGCATCACGTTGATTTCGGATGGCACGACGGTGTACGAGTGTCGTTCCCCGGAAGAGGTGGTCGACCTGCTTCAGGGTGGCCAGGGTGTGTTCGGGATCGCCATCGGTGGTGCGTTCAAGGAGATCCAGGGTTCGTTGTCGCATCTGCCGGCTGAGCCGGCCGGGGGTGTGCAGCCGATCGGTGTGCCGGCGGAGCCGGAGGCCTCTGGTGACGAGTTGGCTGCCCGGCGGGCCCGGCGGCGGGCCGGCTGACCGGTTGTTGGTGGTGCCGGTCACACTGGGCTGATGTCGGCTGTGGTGGGGCGCTCTCGTCGGTTTGTTCTTCTTCTGGGCTCGGTGTTCGTCTGGCTTCGCCGGTGGCGGCGACGGTTGTTGGTCGCTGCCGTGGTGCTGGTGTTGTTGGGGGCGTCGACGGTCGTCGGTAGCGCGATCTGGGTGGATCGGTCGGCGCGGGACTTCGTGTTCGATGTGGCGGCGGTGCCGGCTGCGCCGGTGGTGTTGGTGCTCGGTGCGCAGGTGGGGCCGGATGGGACGCCGTCGCCGTTTCTGGCGGCCCGGTTGGGGTTGGCGAAGGAGTTGTACGACGCGGGTAAGGCCCGGGTGGTGTTGGTGTCGGGGGATCACCGCGAGTGGGCGTACGACGAGCCTGGGGCGATGCGTCGGTGGTTGGTGGACCGTGGTGTGCCGGCGTCGCGGGTGGTGCAGGATCACGCGGGTTTCGACACCTACGACTCGTGTTCGCGGGCGTCGCGGATTTTCGGGGTGCGGCGGGTGATCGTGGTGACGCAGACCTTCCATGTGGATCGGGCGGTGGCGGTCTGCCGGGAGGTGGGGTTGGACGCGGTCGGGGTGGGGGACGATTCGGTGAGCCGGTTCGGGCGGGCGTGGCGGTGGGGGAGTTTCCGGGAGCGGTTCGCGGCGGTGAAGGCTGTTGTCGACGTGGTGAGTGGTCGGGATCCGGTGTTCCTCGGTCCGCGTGAGTCCGGTGTGGACGACGCCTTGGGTGGTTGACCGAAGGGTCAGCGACAGATCCCGTTTCGTTCAGTGACTGGTGCGTGACAGTGTGTGTGTTGTGCGCTATCGTCCGACTGCGGTTGTCCTGATGTGACGGTTCGGTGTCACCACGTGTTCGTCGGTGCCGATTGCCGGGTCGGAGCGGCCGCTCAGTCAGCCGCCGGAAGGACATGCCGTGACGGAAACGGAAGCCAACAGGTCGTCGACAAGGGATCTCTCGACCGAGGACACGGTCGAGTTGCCGGAGCAGGCCGTACCGGGTGACGGTGGTGAGGGTGCTGGGTCGGCGTACGAGCGGATCGGTGGGGCGGTCGCGGTCCAGGCGGCGGTACGGATCTTCTACGAGCGGGTGTTGGCGGAGCCGGACCTCGCCGGTTATTTCGAGTCGGTGGAGATGGCCGGGCAGCGGCGTCATCTGGCGGCGATGCTGACCGTGCTGCTCGGCGGGCCGGACACGTACACCGGTCGTGGTCTGGCGCAGGCGCACCAGGGGCTCGGTATCTCGTCGGCGCATTATGCGCGGGTGGGTGCGCACCTGTTGGCGACGTTGATGTGGTTGGACGTGCCGGCGGATGTGGTGGACCACATCAGGGAGACGTTGGGCCAGGTGGAGTCGCAGGTGGTGGCGCCGCGGAGTCGGCCGGCGGGGTGAGTGGGCCGGGGCTGGTGCTGCGTCCGCCTGGGTGGGCGCAGCACCAGCGGGTCGGCTATTCCTCGGTGGCGTACGGTTCGATCTCGGCGAGTTCGGCGTCGCTGAGGTCGACGTTGTCGAGGGCGGCGATGTTGTCCTCTAGTTGGGTGACGCTGCTGGCGCCGATGATCAGGCTGGTCATCCGCTTGTCCCGCAGCGCCCAGGCGAGGGCGAGCTGGGCGAGGGTCTGACCGCGTCGGGCGGCGATCTCGTTGAGTGCCCGGACCTTGGCCATGGTGGTGTCGCTGAGGTGGCTCTCGTTGAGGAAGACGCTGGTCGCGACGCGGGAGTCGGCGGGGACCCCGTGCAGGTAGCGGTCGGTCAGCAGGCCCTGGGCGAGGGGGCTGAAGGCGATGCACCCGGCGCCGACGTTCTCCAGGGTGTCGAGCAGGTTGTCCCGCTCGATCCACCGGTTCACCATCGAGTACGACGGTTGGTGCAGCACCAGGGGGGTGCCGAGGTCGCGCAGGATCGCGGCGGCTTTCGCGGTCTGCTCGGAGTTGTAGTTGGAGATGCCGACGTACTGGGCTTTGCCGGCGCGTACGACGGCGTCGAGGGCGCCCATCGTCTCCTCCAGCGGGGTGTCCGGGTCGGGCCGGTGGTGGTAGAAGACGTCGACGTAGTCCAGGCCCATCCGGCGCAGCGACTGGTCCAGTGAGGCGACGAGGTACTTGCGGGAGCCCCATTCGCCGTACGGGCCGGGCCACATGTCGTACCCGGCCTTGGTGGAGATGACGAGTTCGTCGCGGTAGGGCGCGAAGTCGGTGGCCAGGATGCGGCCGAAGTTCTCCTCGGCGGAGCCGGGCGGTGGGCCGTAGTTGTTGGCCAGGTCGAAGTGGATGACGCCGAGGTCGAAGGCGCGTCGGACGATGTCGCGTTGGCGTTGCCAGGGGCGTTCGTGGCCGAAGTTGTGCCACAGGCCCAGGGAGATCGGAGGTAGGCGCAGACCGCTTCGGCCGGCGCGGTTGTAGGTCATTGAGTCGTAGCGGCCGGGGGCTGCGGTGTAGGTGACGGTCACGGGCTCCAGCCTATTGATCGGCTGGGTTCCGGGGGCGGTGGGGCGGGTCAGCAGCCGGTCGGGTCGTCGGGTGTGCCGGTCGGTTGGTGGGTGCGGTCGTAGTTGATCCGGGCGGCGGCGATGGTGGCGCGGTGGTGTTCCGCCCACCGGGTGAGGGTGAGCAGGGTGTCGTGCAGTTCGCGGGCCATCTCGGTGGCGGTGTACTCGACCCTCGGGGGCACGGTGGGATGGGCGGTGCGGATGAGCAGCCCGTCGCGTTCGAGGTTGCGCAGGGTGAGGGTGAGCATGCGGCGGCTGATGCCTTCGATGCCGCGCTCGAGTTCGGTGAACCGGACGGGGCCGTGGGTGGCGGCGACGATGATCGCGATGCTCCATTTGCCGCCGACCCGGTCCAGGACGTGACGGACGGTGCAGTCGTCGGCGCGGGTGGTTGGTGCCGACCCGTCGGGTGCTCCGGGTGCCATGCGCCGTCCTCCGTCTGCGGTGATCATGGTCACGCGGGGTGCCGGTAACAGGACATGGCCGCTGTGACGAACACTATCGCCGCCGCCCTGAGAGCCGTTCCGGCCGTCCAGGTGCCGCCCGGTCGAGACCCGGGTGGGGGTTTTGCCCCTGTTTGGTGTTGGTGGCGAATGGGGGCGGGTGCTCCGCCAGTTGTTGCCCGATACCCGCCTGAAACAGACCCGCTGGTAGCGTTGACCATGCCGGTAACACCCACGTGGGAGAGACCGCCCGGCTTGTCAGGGCGGCGCCGAAGGGGCAAATCCTCCCCGGAACCTCTCAGGCAAAAGGACCTCGTGGGCAGGCGACTGTGGAGCGCCCCCGCTACGCGCGTGGGTGCGACAGAGGGGGAGGCCGCATCGTCGACCTCGCCCGGGAGCCGCCATGACCGCAGACCAGTTCGCCGTACGCCACATCGGCCCGGATGCCGATGGTGAGCGCCGGATGTTGGACACCGTTGGCTACGGCTCGATCGACGAGCTGATGGACGCCGCGATTCCCGAGGTGATCCGCTGGCACGGCACGCTCGACCTGCCGGCCCCGGCGACCGAGGCCGAGGTGATCGCCGAACTGCGGGAGATCGCGTCCCGTAACACGGTCGCGGTGTCGATGATCGGGCTCGGGTACCACGGCACCCACACCCCGGCGGTGATCCGCCGCAACGTGCTGGAGAGCCCGGCCTGGTATACCGCGTACACGCCGTACCAGCCGGAGATCAGCCAGGGCCGGCTGGAGGCGCTGCTGAACTTCCAGACCATGGTGACCGACCTGACCGGGTTGGCGACCGCGAACGCGTCGATGCTCGACGAGGGGACCGCGGCGGCGGAGGCGATGACGCTCGCCCGCCGCGCGTCGAAGAGCAAGAGCCCGGTGTACGTCGTCGACGCCGACACCCTCCCGCAGACGATCTCGGTGATCGTCACCCGGGCGGAGCCGCTCGGCATCGACGTACGCATCGTCGACCTTGACGCCGACGAACTCCCGGCGGAGTTCTTCGGCCTGCACCTGCAGTACCCGGGCGCGTCGGGGCTGGTCCGTGACCACGCCGCGCTGGTCGAGGCGGCGCACGGTGCCGGGGCGCTGGTCGCGGTCGCCGCGGACCTGCTCGCCCTGACGCTGCTGCGGCCGCCGGGGGAGATCGGTGCCGACATCGCCGCCGGGACGACGCAGCGGTTCGGCGTACCGATGGGCTTCGGTGGGCCGCACGCCGGTTACCTGGCGGTCCGCGCCGGCCTGGAGCGGATGCTGCCCGGCCGGCTGGTCGGGGTGTCGCGTGACACCGACGGCAACCCGGCCTACCGGTTGGCGTTGCAGACCCGCGAGCAGCACATCCGGCGGGAGAAGGCGACCAGCAACATCTGCACCGCGCAGGTGCTGCTCGCCGTGATGGCCAGCATGTACGCCGTCTACCACGGTCCGGACGGGCTGCGGGAGATCGCGGCGCGTACGCACCGGTCGGCGGCCCGGCTCGCGGCCGGGCTGCGGGCCGGCGGGGTGTCGACCGAGGGTCCGGCGTTCTTCGACACCGTCACCGCGGTGGTTCCGGGTCGGGCTGCGCAGGTGGTCGCCGACGCCGCCGCCCGCGGGGTGAACCTGCGGCTGGTCGACGCCGACCGGGTCGGGGTGGCGTGCGACGAGACGACCACGGCGGCGCACCTGGGCGCGGTCTGGGCGGCGTTCGGGGTGGCGGAGTTCACCGGTGAGGTCACCGAGGCGCTGCCGGCGGCGTTGCTGCGGACCAGCGACTACCTGACCCACCCGGTGTTCCACCGGCACCGTTCCGAGACCGCGATGCTGCGCTACCTGCGCCGGCTGTCGGACTCCGACTACGCCCTGGACCGGGGCATGATCCCGCTCGGTTCGTGCACGATGAAGCTCAACGCGACCACCGAGATGGAACCGGTGAGCTGGCCGGAGTTCGCGAACATGCACCCGTTCGCGCCGGCGGAGCAGACCGCCGGTTACCGGGAACTGGTCACCTCCCTGGAGGGGTGGCTGGCCGAGGTGACCGGGTACGACGCGGTCAGTGTGCAGCCGAACGCCGGGTCCCAGGGTGAACTCGCCGGTCTGCTGGCCATCCGGGGTTACCACCGCGAACGTGGGCAGGCGCACCGGGACGTGTGCCTGATCCCGTCGTCGGCGCACGGTACGAACGCGGCCAGCGCGGTGATGGCCGGTATGCGGGTCGTGGTCGTGGCGTGTGACGACAACGGTGACGTGGACCTGGTCGACCTCGACCGGAAGATCGACACGCACCGGGACGCGCTCGCGGCGATCATGGTGACGTACCCGTCGACGCACGGGGTGTACGAGACCGGGATCGCGTCGCTGTGCGCGAAGGTCCACGACGCCGGTGGTCAGGTGTACGTCGACGGGGCGAACCTCAACGCCCTGGTCGGGTTCGCCCGCCCGGGCAAGTTCGGCGCCGACGTGTCGCACCTGAACCTGCACAAGACGTTCTGCATCCCGCACGGCGGCGGTGGCCCCGGTGTCGGCCCGGTCGCCGTGCGCGCGCACCTGGCGCCGTTCCTGCCCGGTGACCCGCTGACCGGGACCGGGGCGGTCGCCGGTGCCCAGCCGGTGATCTCGGCGGCCCGGCACGGTTCGGCGGGGATCCTGCCGATCCCGTGGGCGTACCTGCGGATGATGGGCGCCGAGGGGCTGACCCGGGCGACCGGGACGGCGGTGCTGGCGGCGAACTACGTCGCGGCCCGGCTGCGCGCCCACTACCCGGTGCTCTACACCGGCAACAAGGGCCTGGTGGCGCACGAGTGCATCCTCGACCTGCGGGCGCTGACGAAGGCGACCGGGGTGAGTGTCGACGACGTCGCGAAGCGGCTGATCGACTACGGGTTCCACGCGCCGACGATGTCGTTCCCGGTGGCCGGCACGTTGATGGTGGAGCCGACTGAGAGTGAGGACCTGGCCGAGCTCGACCGGTTCTGCGCGGCGATGATCGCGATCCGGGAGGAGATCGACCTGGTCGGTGCGGGGCAGTGGCCGGCGGGTGACAACCCGCTGTCGAACGCCCCGCACACGGCGGCGATGGTCACCGGGGACGAGTGGACGCACCCGTACCCGCGGTCGGTGGCGGCGTACCCGGCCGGGGTGGACCGGGCGGCGAAGTACTGGCCGCCGGTGCGTCGCATCGACGGCGCGTACGGCGACCGGAACCTGGTCTGCGCCTGCCCGCCGCCGGACGCGTTCGAGGACTGAACACGTCCGGGTCGATCAAGGAAATCCGCGCCGATCAAGGACGGAACATCCGGGCCCCGGTCACCTGACCGGGGCGGGGTGGTCGTTGATCGGCGGGGATAGCCTTGATCGGCGGGCTGCACTGCCCACCGGGATGGTCAAGGCGTGGGTCGACTCAGGCGACCAGTACGTGCCGGGCGGGTCCGCGGTGCGGTGCGATCGTGCTGCCGTCGGGCAGCAGCTCGCCGGTGTCCTCGAAGACGATCACACCGTTGCAGAGCAGGCTCCAGCCCTGCTCACGGAAACAGGCGACGACCCGGGCGGCGTCCCGGTCGGTTGCCTCGGCGGAGGGACAGGTGGGTTGGTGCTGGCACATCGGGTTCTCCGGACTGTGGGGGTGCTGTGTCATGGTTCACATGACCAGTGACGCACGGTACCAAGCGCAACGGTGCTACATCGAGCAGGGATTGGCACTAACCGGGGAGAATCCACCCAACGGATGATGGAGATTGGGCCACTCGTCGTGGAAACGCTCCCATACGGGGCCGGGGTCACCCCGGCAATGCCATCGGCATACCTCGATTCGCTGACTGAGCTCGACCGATTTGAATGGTACGTCGGCCAGCCTGGCGACCCGGCCGAGTTGATCGACGCGTACCTGACCGGTCACGGGCTCGGCGCCGGCGCGCTGCGCCCACCGACCGGTACCGATTCCGGGACCCACCCGGGCACCGACCACGGCCATCCCGTCGGCGCGGCCCTGTTCGTCTCCGCCGCCGCGGGGGCGGCCATGATCGGCGCCCCGACCGGGGCACCCAGCCCCGCGGCCGGCGTACCCGACGTG
Source organism: Micromonospora sp. NPDC049523 (assembly GCF_040676775.1). Lineage (NCBI taxonomy): Bacteria > Bacillati > Actinomycetota > Actinomycetes > Micromonosporales > Micromonosporaceae > Micromonospora > Micromonospora sp. NPDC049523. Next base: position 108,026 of record NZ_JBFAPP010000007.1, read on the forward strand.
GCCGTGGTCGTCTACGCCCGCACCACCCGACGGGCCCACCGGCCACCACAGCACCCGGCGCCGTGGTGGCTCGGCCCGTGGCAGCCGAGCTGGACCCCGGCCGCCCACGCCGCCGCCGTCGCCGCGGCCCGTGACGCCATCGGCCGCGGCGACATCTACCAGGTCAACGTCGTCGGCCACAGCAGCGCCCGGTACACCGGCGACCCGGTACCCGCCCTGGCCCGACTCGGCCGGCTGCCCGGCGCCCGCTACGGCGGCGTCCTCACCGGCGACACCTGGGCGATCGGCTGCGCCTCCCCGGAAACCCTGATCGAGGTCACCGGCGGGCGACTGGTCACCCGCCCGATCAAGGGCACCCGGCCGGCCACCGGACCCGGCCGCGTCGCACTGCTCACCTCGGCCAAGGAACGAGCCGAACACATCATGATCGTCGACCTGGAACGCAACGACCTGGCCCGGGTCGCCGCCACCGGATCGGTACGGGTCGACGAGCTATACGCCATCCGCCGCTGGTGCGACCTGTGGCAGGCCGAGTCGACGATCTCCGCCCGCGCCGCCGACGGCCTACGACTGGCCGACCTGCTGCGCGCGGTCTGCCCCGGCGGTTCGGTCACCGGCACCCCCAAGGTTTCCGCACTGGGCCGCATCGCCGTCCTCGAACCCGTCGGCCGCGGCGCCGGCATGGGCGGGCTCGGCTGGGTCGGCCCGAACCATCTCGACCTCGGCCTGACCATCCGCACCGCGGCCGCCGACGGTGACCGGTTGCACGTCTGGGCCGGCGGCGGGATCACCTGGGACAGCGACCCGGACGCGGAGGTCGCCGAGGCGGCGGCGAAAGCCGGCCCGGTCCGCGCCGCGCTCGCCGGCCCCGAACCGGACCGGCACACGGGCGGGACCTGAGTCACCAGACCCCGCCCGCCGGAACCCGTCAGCCCTGGTCGGCCGGCACCGCCGCCGGGGCGTCCAGGATCGGGACCAACTGCTCCTCCTCGTACATCAGGTGCCGTTCCAGTTCGTCGACCAGCCGGTCGACCTCGGCCAGCACCAGCGCGGCGGCGACCCCGTCGGCGGAGACGACCACACGCAGGTCCTCGACGAGGGCGGCGATCGTCTCGTGTTCGCGGCGCAGCCGGGTCATCGTCGGGGCGAGCGCCGGGTGGTGCTCGGCGAGGCCGGGGAACATAACGGTGTCCTCACCGGTGTGGTGCAACCCCAGGCCCTGGCAGACGGCGAGGCAGTTCATCCGCAACTGGGCACCGAGCCCGGCCCCCGACCCGGCGACCTCGGCGCGGATCAGGGCGAGTTCCCGCCGGAACGCGTCGTGGACCAGCTTCAGCGCCGTACCCCACGACGGTTGACCGGCGGCGGCGAACCGGGGCGGGCCCGGCACCTGCCGCAGCGCCACGACCGGCAGGACCCGTCCGGTCCGTGCCTGGTAGTCGGCCCACCCGTGGTCGGCCTCGACCGCCCGGGCGAACACCTGGTCCCGCTCGGTACCGGTCAGGACGGTGGCGGTGGCGTCGTAGACGAACACACCGTCCTCGACCGTCACCCGCGGGTCGGCCACCAGGTTGTGGAACCAGGCCGGGGGTTTCGGGGCGCCGCCGGCCGAGCCGATGACCAGGATCCGCTCCCCGCCGTCGGGCAGGTAGCCGAGCGGGGTCGTGTGCGGGGCGCCGGACCGGGCCCCGGTGGTGGTCAGCAGGATCAGCCGGGCGCCCTCGAAGTAGCCGCCGACCCGCCCGCCGTTGGCCCGAAACTCGTCGATGACCTGCTGGTTGAAATCATTCGCCATACGCTGCTTGTTTCTCCCGTCCGGAGTGGCCCGCGAACCGTTCGCGGGCATGCAGAGGAACCCGCCCGATGGGCGGGACGAAAAACGACCACACAATGCGGTGAGGAAATCGCCCGGACGGCCAGCGGGTCGGTGACGACACCAACCGGGCCGGGTCACGGGGGACGTGTACGACAGCGGCCGTACACGTCGTGAGAGTCGCGCGGTGCGCGGGTGCGGCGGGCCTCTCGGCCGCCCGGCGATCACGCCTGCGCCGGGTGCCCCACTCGGTTGTGGCCCAAGGCCGACCCGGCAGTCATGACAGCGATCCTAATCGGTGCTACCGGTGGTGGGCCAGTGGTGCATGCGGGTCGCCGACGCCACGGTGGTCGGGGTCGGCGTGCACCAGCGCGGCACTGAGTCGGGGCACGGCGTGGATCAGCCGGTGTTCGGCCGCCACCGCGATCACGTGCCCCTGCGCGACGGTGAGGTTCCCGTCGATGGTGATCGCGCACTCGGCGTGCAGGTGGTGACCGATCCACCGCAGCCGCAGCGTACCGACGTCGGTGACACCCGGGGTGGCGAGCAGGACCGCCTCGGCGGTGTCGACCAGGGTCGGGTCGACGGCGTCCATCAGCCGCCGGTACACCGCCCGACCGGCGTCGACGAGCACGACCAGGATCGCGACGGTGATCAGCAAACCGACCGCGGGGTCCGCCCACCACCAGCCCATCGCGACGCCGCCGGCACCGAGCAGCACCGCGAGCGAGGTGAACCCATCGGTACGGGCGTGCAGCCCGTCGGCGACCAGGGCGGCCGAACCGATCCGCCGCCCGACCCCGATCCGGTACCGGGCGACGAGTTCGTTGCCGGCGAACCCGATCAGCCCGGCGGCGGCGACGTACGGCAGGTGGTCGATGTCGCGCGGGTCGAGCAGCCGTACCACGGCCTGGTAGCCGGCGAAGACCGCCGACGCGGCGATGGTCGCGACGATCGCGATCCCGGCGAGGTCCTCGGCCCGCCCGTACCCGTAGGTGTAGCGGCGGTTCGCCGCCCGGCGGCCGAGCAGGAACGCCACCCCGAGCGGTACGGCGGTGAGCGCGTCGGCGACGTTGTGCAGGGTGTCGCCAAGCAGCGCCACCGACCCGGACCAGAACACCACCGCGGCCTGCCCGGCGGCGGTCACCCCGAGGATCACCAGGGAGATCCACAGTGCGCGGATGCCGTCTCGGGAGGTGGCCAACGCCCGGTCGACCTTGTCGGCGGTGTCGTGCGAGTGCGGGGTCAGCAGGTGCCGGATCCGGTGCGTCCGCCCCGGCCCGTGGTCGTGGCCGTGCGCGTGGTCGTGGCTCATCGTTTCCTCCCGGCCGGCGGGTCACGACGGTGCTCGCCGGTCGGCAGGATATGCGCCGCTACCGGTATGCGACAACGCGGTAACCGCGAGTGTTGGGCAACAACCACCGGTCGGCACCTCCGGTGGTTGTTGCCGTGCCGGTCAGGACACGGGCCGGCGGCGCCGCCGCGGATCGGTCAGCTCCGGCGGCTGGTAGCCGGCGTCGGCCGGGTTCAGGGTCGTACCCGGGGGCACGATCTCGTCGATGCGGTTCAGCACGTCGTCGCTCAGGGTCACCTTCGCCGCGCCGAGCTGGCTGTCGAGGTGTTCCAGGGTGCGGGGGCCGATGATCGCCGAGGTCACCGCCGGGTGCCGCAGCACGAAACCGATCGCCAGGTGGATCAGCGACAGCCCGGCCTGTTCGGCGAGGTCGGCGAGCTGCTCGACCGCGACGAGTTTGGCGGCGTTCGCCGGCAGGGCCGGGTCGAACCGGCCGGGTTGCCGCCCCGCTCGCAACGAGATCGGCTCGGTCAGCCCCCGGTGGTAACGCCCGGACAACCAACCGCCGGCCAGCGGACTCCACGAGATCACCGCGAGGCCGTACCGCTGGGCGACCGGCAGCACCTCTCGTTCCACACCCCGGGCCAGGATCGAGTACGGCGGCTGTTCGCTGACCACCCGTTCCCGGCCCCGCCGCTGCGCGATCCACTGCCCCTCGACGATCGCCGACGCCGGGAACGTCGACGTGCCGATGTAGCGGATCTTGCCCTGGTGGACCAGGTCGCTGAGCGCGCCGAGGGTCTCGTCGAAGTCCGTGTCCGGTTCCGGGCGGTGCACCTGGTACAGGTCGATCCAGTCGGTCCGCAACCGGCGCAGGCTCCGCTCCACCTCCTGGAAGATCCAACGCCGGGAGTTGCCGAACTGGTTGACGTTGTCACCGATCTGGCCGTGGAACTTCGTCGCCAGGAACACGTCGTCGCGGCGACCGCCGTCAAGGGCCTTGCCGACAATCTCCTCCGACTCGCCCTGGGAGTAGACGTCGGCGGTGTCGACGACGTTGATGCCCTCGTCCAACGCCCGGTGGATAATCCGTACACCCTCGTCGTGGTCGGGGTTGCCGCGCTGGCCGAAGTTCATCGCGCCGAGGGTCAGCGGGCTGACCCGTACCCCGGTGTTGCCGAAGAGACGGTACTGCGTCACGGTGTCTTCCCTTCCTGGTGCGGGTCAGGCCGGTACGGCTGCCCGGTCGTCGGCGCGTACACCCGCGGGGCGGGGCAGCCCGTAGTTGTCCCGCAGCGTCGTCCCGGTGTACTCGGTCCGGAACAGGCCACGTCGTTGCAGGATCGGCACCACGTGGTCGACGAACGCGACCAGCCCCGACGGCAGCACCGCCGGCATGATGTTGAACCCGTCCGCGGCACCGTTGTCCCACCAGTGCTCGATCGCGTCGGCGACCTGCTCCGGGGTGCCGGCGAAGGTACGGTGCCCGCGACCGCCGCCGAGGCGCCCGATGAGCTGACGGACGGTCAACCGTTCCCGGCGGGCGAGGTTCACCACGAGGGTGTACCGGCTCTTCGCGCCCTCGATCTCGTCCTCGCCGGGCAGGTCGGCGGGAAGTTCGGCGTCCAGGTGCAGGTCCTCCGGCGCCACCCGGAGCCGTTCGGCGAGCTGACGCAGCGCGTACTCGGGTCGGATCAGTTCGTCGAGGTCGGCGTCGAGGCGCCGCGCCTCGGCTTCGGTGGAGCCGATCACCGGCACGATCCCGGGCAGGATCTTCACCGTGTCCGGGTCCCGCCCCAACGCCCCCGCCCGGGCCTTCAGGTCGGTGTAGAACGCCTGCGCGTCGGCGAGGGTCTGCTGCGCGGTGAAGACCGCCTCGGCGTACCGGGCGGCGAGCGCCTTGCCGTCGTCGGACGAGCCGGCCTGGACCAGCAGCGGGTGCCCCTGCGGTGACCGGGGCAGGTTCAGCGCCCCGGCGACCCGGAAGTACCGGCCGCGGTGCCCCGGCGGGTGCACCCGGGTGTCGTCACCCCAGATCCCGGTGGCCTTGTCGCCGAGCGGGGCGTCGTCCTGCCAACTGTCCCAGAGTTTGCGGGCCACGTCGATGAACTCGGCGGCCCTGGCGTACCGGTCGGCGTGCGCCGGCAGGTCGTCGAGGTTGAAGTTGCGGGCGGCGTCGGCGCCGGCGGTCGTCACGATGTTCCAGCCGGCTCGGCCGCCGCTGATGTGGTCGACCGAGGCGAACCGGCGGGCCAGGTTGTACGGCTCGTTGTACGTCGTCGACGCGGTCGCGATCAGCCCGATGTGGGTGGTGACCCCGGCCAGGGCGGTGAGCAGCACCGTCGGTTCCAGCGCTCCCGCCGGGCGGCGGCCGATGCTGTTCCACAGCACCGGGGAGTCGGCGAGGAACAACGAGTCGAGTTTGCCACGTTCGGCGGTCCGGGCCAGGTGTTGGTAGTGGGCGACGTCGGTGTGGGCGAACGGGTCGCTCTCCGGCAGCCGCCAGGCGGCCTCGTGGTGCCCGACGCTCATCAGGAACGCGTTCAGGTGCAGCTTCCCGGGTCGACCGGTCATGGCGACGGCTCCTTCACGGGGATCAGGGATCAGATGGCGGCGTCGGGGACGCCGAGGGCGGCGAGCAGCAGTTCCCGGTACTCCTGGAACCGCGGATCGCGAGACGTACGCGGGGTCGGCAGGTCCAGGTCGAGGTCGACGGTGAACACCCCGTCGTCGATCACCACCACCCGGTCGGCGAGCAGGACCGCCTCGTCGACGTCGTGGGTGACCAGCAGCACCGCCGGCCGGTGCCGGGCGCACAGGTCCCGCAGCAGGCCGTGCATCCGGATCCGGGTCAGTGCGTCGAGAGCGCCGAACGGTTCGTCGGCCAGCAGCAGCTGCGGTTCGGTGACCAGCGACCGGGCCAACGCGACCCGCTGCTGCTCACCACCGGAGAGCTGGTTGGGCCAGGCCCGCTCCCGGCCGGCGAGCCCGACCTCGGCCAACGCGGCACGGGCCCGGGCGAACCGGTCCGGGCCACGTAACCCGAGGACCACGTTGTCGATCACCCGACGCCACGGCAGCAGTCGGGAGTCCTGGAACACCACCGACACCTGCCGGGGGATCCGCAGCTCGCCGCCACCGGCGACGTCGTGGTCGAGCCCGGCCAGGGCCCGCAGCAGGGTGCTCTTCCCGGAGCCGCTGCGCCCGAGCAGGGCCACGAACTGGCCGGGGGCGATGTCCAGGTCGAGGTGATCCAGTACGGTCCGGGTCCCGAACCGGCGGACCAGCCCGGTGACCCGTACGGCGGGGTCGGTGGTCAGCTCGTCAGCGTACGGCGCCATGACAGCACCCTCCGTTCGACGAGCCGCAGGGCGGCGTCGGAGAAGAACCCGAACAGCCCGTACACCGCCAACCCGACCACGATGATCTCCGTCTGGGCGTAGTTCTGGGCCTGGTACATCAGGTAGCCGATGCCGCTGGTGGCGTTGATCTGCTCCAGGACGATCAGCGACAGCCACGACCCGGTGACACCCAGCCGCAGGCCGATGAAGAACCCGGGCAGGGCACCGGGGACGACGACGTGCCGCAGGAACTGCCACCGGCTGTAGCCCTGCACCTGCGCCAGTTCCACGAAGCGGCTGTCGATGCCGGTGAGCGCGGCGTGGGTCTGGACGTACATGGTGACCGCGACCCCGAGGGCGATCACCACGACCTTGAACGTCTCGCCGATGCCGAGCCAGAGGATCAGCAGCGGAATCAGACCCAGCGACGGAATCGCCCGTTTGATCTGGACCGGCCCGTCGATGACCGCCTCACCGACGCGGCTCAGTCCGGCGGCGACCGCCAGCGTCACCCCGGCGACCCCGCCGAACAGGAACCCGAGGGCAGCGCGCTGCAACGACGTCGCCACACTGTCCTGCAGTTTGCCGCTCTCGATCAGGTCCGCGGCGGTGGCCACCACCGTCCACGGCGCGGACAGGATCCGCGGGTCGAGGACCGCGGTCGCGGAGGCGACCACCCAGACCGCGAGCAGCAGGACCGGGCCGATCGCCCGCCCGTACGGGATCGGTCGGCCCGGACCGAGACGCCGACGGCGCACCGGCGGCGCCGCGACGGTCGCGGTCGTGGGGGAGTGCGGCGCGGCAACGGTACGGGTCACCGTCGCCGGGTACGTGTCGGCCATGCTCTCACTCCCGGTAGGCGGCGGCCACGGCCCGCGCCGCGATCGGTTCGAACCGGCGGTCGAACAGCTCCCCGGCGGTCGCGGTCGGCACGAAACCGCCCTGCGCCATCAGGTCGATCGTCTCCTGCTCCCACCCGATGGCCTTGTCCCAGTTGGCAGGGAAGACGGGCCGGTCGTCGACGGCCACGATCCGCCTGCCGTCCTCGGCGGTGACGCCCTGGTCCTTGACGTAGTAATGGTCGATCCAGGCGTCGGGGTTCTCGTACGCCCACGTCTTCGCCCTGGCCCACAGGGGAATGAACGCGGCGACCGCCGCCGCCCTGGCCGGGTCGGTCAGCACCGACGTCGGGGCCCAGAGGACCGTCAGGTAGTCCAGCGCGGTGATCTCGACTGCCCGGGCACCGTCGCTGCCGTACTGGCGCAGGTACTTCGTCAGGGTCGGCTCACCCAGCGGTGCCGCGTCGACCTGCCGGGCCTGCAGCGCAGTGAGGAACTGCGGGCTGTTGAGCGGCACCAGGGTGACGTCACCGGTACCCAGGCCGAGCTGCTTGAGCGTACGCAGCACCACCACACCCTGCGCCTGCCCCTGGGAGAACCCGATCTTCTTGCCGCGCAGGTCGGACAGCCCACCGATCGACGAACCCGGTGCGGTGGCGAGCTGGTAGTTCGGTTTCGTCCGGGCCTGCACCGCGACGATCCGCGCGTCGAAACCGATCGCCCGGGCCTGGATCGGTGGGATGCCGGCGTTCGAGGCCAGGTCGATGGAGTTGGCCCGGAAACCCTGGATGACGTCCGGCCCGGCGCTGATGTTCGGCCAGTCCCGGACCACGAACGGCAGGTCGTCGAGGAGCCCGGCGGCCTGCAGTTGCAGGTGCGAGGTGTGGATGGAGATCGTCAGCGCGGTGTCGGGCGGCACCGCACTCGGCAGCGGGTCACCGAGCCCGAGCGCGCCCCGCGCCGGTGCGTCGGCAGCGCACCCGGTCAGTCCCAGGGCTGCCGCGCCGACGATCGAGGACAGCACCGTACGCCGCCGCAACGGGGTGCCGTACGCGTGCAACGGGGTGCCGTACGCGTGCAACGGGGTCCGGGTCATCGGATCGCCCCAGCAGGCTGTGTCCGCAGACCGGCGTACGCGCCCTGGTGGTACAGCAGCGGCGCCCCGTCGTCGCCGTGGCTGCCGGTGAGTGGCTGGGCGAGCACGATGCTGTGGTCACCGGCGGTGAGCCGGTCGACGACCCGGCAGAGCAGCCAGGTGAGCACCCCGTGCAGCAGCGGTACGCCGTACGGACCCGGCTGCCAACCGGTGTGGGCGGCGAACCGGTCGATGCCGCTGACGGCGAAGGTCCGCGCCACGTCCTGCTGCGTCTCCGCGAGCAGGTGCACGGCGACGTACCCCGCCCGGGCCACCGTCGGCCAGGACGACGAGCCCCGGTCGAGGCAGAACGACACCAGCGGCGGTTCCAGGGACACGGACGTGAACGAGGTGGCGGTGAACCCGGCGGCGGGCAGGCCGCTGTCCGGGTCCGCTGGCGCGGTCACCACGGTGACCGTCGCGGCCTGCCGGCGCAGCAACGCCCGGAACTGACCGGTGCCGACCGGGTCGAGCTCGGTGATCGTCATCTTCTCCTCCTCAAGGGGGTGGAGCACGCGGGGTCGTCCCGCAACGGCGGGCACGGATGGATCGCGCGGACGGCAGCCGTACCCTGGCGCGCCGCGGGGCCACGACCCCGACGTCGGCGTCGGGCGCATGGCGCGATGAGAGTGGCCCGGCTGTTCGTGGGCGGGTCAGGGTGAGCCCGATACCCGAACCGGGTGATGGGGGAGGGGCGGGCAGGGCCCGTCGTCGGGCCGCGCCACGCGCGAGGGTCAGCGCGGACAGAGGGCGCTGGCGTGCCGGACCAGGTCGACGTGCACGCGAGCGACGAGCAGGAGTACGTGTCGCTGTCGCATGCAGACCATGCTCCAACCCGCACCACATAAGGTCAACGCATCGACCATATGTTGAGAATCAGTGATACCACCGGGCGACAAACACGAGCTGGCCTGCGATGACATGACCCGCAAAACCCACCTGGCTTATAGAATATTAAATCGACGGTCACCACTCTGAAGGAATCGTCGACCCACCACCGGTAGGCAGCCCGCTCACCGCCCCCGACCACGCGGCGATAACCTCACCCCATGACGATGCGGCCCATCAGGATCATCGGCGACGCCGTACTCCGCACCCCCTGCGAACCGGTCACCACCTTCGACGCCGAACTACGCGCCCTGGTCACCGACCTGATGGACACCCTCCTCGGCGCCCCCGGCCGAGCCGGCGTCGCCGCACCACAGATCGGCGTCAGCGCCCGCGTCTTCGTCTACGACGCCGACGGACACCGCGGCCACCTGATCAACCCCACCCTCGAACTCTCCACCGAACTCCAGGACGACGACGAAGGCTGCCTGTCCATCCCCGAGCTGTACTTCCCGACCCCACGCGCCATGCACGCCACCGCCCACGGCGTCGACCAACACGGCGAACCCAGCACCATCACCGGCAGCGGCTTCCTCGCCCGCGCCCTCCAACACGAAACCGACCACCTCAACGGCCGCCTCTACGTCGACACCCTGCGCGGCGACACCCGCCGCCGGGCGCTGCGCGAAATCCGCGACGGCCGCTTCGCCGCACCCGGCCGCACCACCTGACCAACCCCACCCGGGAAAACTCAGGCGACCCACTGGTCAAAACCGAGCTTCGCCACCAAAGCCAGCACCACCACCAGCAACACCAGCCGGACGAAACCCGAACCCCGCCGCAACGCCATCCGCGCACCCAACGCCGCACCCACCACGTTGCACACCGCCATCGCCGCACCCAACGACCACCACACCTGACCGGCGGAACCGAAAACCAGCAACGCGCCCAAATTCGTCCCCGCGTTGACCAACTTCGCCATCGCCGACCCGTGCACGAAATCGGCGCCCACCACCGCCGTGAACGTCAACACCAGAAACGTGCCCGTACCCGGACCAATCAAACCGTCGTACAACGCGATCAGCCCACCAGCCACCGCGACCGCCACGACAACCCGACCCCGCGTACGTTTCCCCGGCTCCGCGACCACACCCAGCCGAGGCCGCAACGTCACGAACAACGCCACCCCAACCAACACCGCCAACACCACCGGCCGGTACGCCCCAGCCGGCACCACACCCGCCAACAACGCACCCACCCCGGCGGTCACCACCGCCAACACCCCCGCCGGCCCCGCCAACCACCAATCGATCTTCGTACGCCGGGCATACGTCACCGCCGCCGTAGCCGTACCCGCGATCGCCGCGAACTTGTTCGTCCCCAACGCCACCGGCAACGCCAACCCCGGCGCGGCGATCAACAACGCCGGCAACAACAGCAACCCACCACCACCGACCACGGCATCAACCCACCCCGCCGCCGCCGCAGCCACCAACAAACCCACCAACGCGCCATGATCCACGACGCGGCATTATTCCGCCGCGACCACCGAACCCGACAAACCCTGTGGGCAGCCTCACCCGGGCAACATCAACGCCCCCGCCGCCGACGCAACCCGATCCCCAACGCCCCCAACAACACAAAGACCAACACCGAACAAAGCAGCACCTTGAAGATCACCCAGAAACTCTCCCACACCACCCCGTAAGGTGCAGAGGTGCGACTGGTCACCTTCAACCTCCTCCACGGCCGATCCCTGCACGACGGCATGGTGGACCAGACCCGACTGCACGACACCGTCACCGCCCTCGACGCCGACATCCTCGCCCTCCAAGAAGTCGACCGCGACCAAAGCCGCAGCGGCAACCTCGACCTCACCGCCATCGCCGCCCAAGCCCTCGACGCACCCACCCACCGCTTCGCCGCCGCCGTCGTCGGCACCCCCGGCGAAGGATTCCGCCCCCTCAACCACGACGACGACGGCCACGGCGAACCCCTCTACGGAGTCGGCCTCATCAGCCGCTACCCAGCCCACTCCTGGCAAGTCACCCGACTCACCCCCGCACCCATCCGAGCCCCCCTCTACATCCCCGGCCCCGGCGGCGGACTCACCCTCCTCAACGACGAACCCCGCGTACTACTCGCCGCCGTACTCGACACCCCCTACGGCCCCATCACCGCAGCCGCCACCCACCTCTCCTTCGTCCCCGGCTGGAACCTCCGCCAACTCCGCCAAGTCGTCCGCGCCCTACGCACCCTCCCCGCCCCCCGACTCCTCCTCGGCGACCTCAACCTCCCCGCCCGACTCGCCACCCTCACCTCCCGCTGGCACACCCTCGGCTGCGAACCCACCTACCCCTCCACCGCACCCCGAGTCCAACTCGACCACATCCTCGCCGACCCCCGAGGCCGCCAACGCCTACCCGCCGTCACCGCAGTAACCACCCCCGCAGCCACCATCTCCGACCACCGCCCCCTCGTCGTAGACCTCGGCTGACCCACCCACCACCACCAACCCGAAACCGGCAGCCGAGACCGAACCACCCACCCCCGACAACACGTCGTACCCGGGCAGTAACATCGCCCCCCGGCGGCAACCCCCGCGACCGCCAGAAGGCGGACACACGGTGAACACAACGGCCCGGCTCGCCGTCGACCTCGGCACCACCCACACCGTCGCGGTCATCCACCGCCCCGGCCAACCACCCCGCCCACTCCTGTTCGACGGCACCCCACTCCTGCCCAGCGGCGTCTACCTCGACCCCACCGGCACCACCCACACCGGCCGCGACGCACACCGCCTCGCCAGCAACCAACCCGACCGCTTCGAACCACACCCCAAACGCCGCATCGACGACGGCACCATCCTGCTCGGCGACAACGACATCCCCATCGCACAACTCCTCGCCGCCAGCCTCCGCCGCGTAGCCGACGAAGCCCGCCTCACCGGCATCGACCCCACCACCGCCACCGTCCTCACCTGCCCCGCCGACTGGGCCCAACCCCGCCGCAACCTCCTACGCACCGCCGCCCACCAAGCCGGCCTCGGCGACGTCACCCTCATCGACGAACCCGTCGCCGCCGCCCACTACTGCCTCGACCTCCTCGGCCCCCAACTCCCACCCGGCGCCACCCTCGCCATCTTCGACTTCGGCGGCGGCACCCTCGACGTCACCGTCATCCGCCGCGAACCCACCGGCCCACGCGTACTCGCCACCGGCGGACTCGACGACCTCGGCGGCGTCGACATCGACGACGCACTCGTCGCCCACCTCGGCCAACTCATCGCCCTACGCGACCCCGACCTGTGGCAACGACTCCACCACCCCACCACCCCCGTCGACCGCCGCGACCGCCAAACCCTCTGGACCGAAGTACGCGCCGCCAAAGAAATGCTCTCCCGCACCGCCACCGCACCCGTCACCGTGCCCGGCCGCACCGAACCCCTACACCTCACCCGCGAAGAACTCGACCGCATCGCCGCCCCACTCATCGCCCGAGCCGTCGACGAAACCCGCCGCGTCCTACAACGCGCCGGCACCGAACCCACCACCCTCGCCGCACTCCTACTCGTCGGCGGCTCCAGCCGCATGCCCCTGGTCGCCAGCCGCCTACACGCCCGCCTCGGCATCGCCCCCGCCGTACCCGAACAACCCGAACTACCCGTCGCCTACGGCGCGCTACGCCACCCCGCACCACCACACCCCGCACCACCCCCGCCACCACCGCCCGCGCCACCACGCCCACCAGCGGCGACGCCACCCACACCACCACACGCCCAACCCCCGACACCCACACCCGTACGCCACCGCACCCGCCGCGCCCTCATCACCGCCACCACACTCACCGCCGTCGCCGCCGTCATCGGCACCAGCATCACCAGCAGCACCTGGCTCACCGACCGCCTCAACAGCGCACTGAACCAGGCCAACCGCATCCCCGGCCTGACGGACAACAACCAACCCACCGACGGCACCCTGAAACCCGGCCAAACGCGCCCCGCCACCACCAGCGGCGCCGCCGCCGTCACCATCGCCGGCCAAAACGTCATCTCCGCCACCACCAGCAGCGGCAACACCGAAATCACCGCCCTCCCCGGCACCGGAGGAGCAGCACACTGGACCGTCAAGGTCCCGATCGAACCCGCCGAACTCACCCTCACCACCATCGACGCACCCACACCCGCCGACGACCTCATCATCATCGACGGAAAAGACTCCGCCACCGACGCCGGCAAACCCGTACGCGCCGTCCTCAACGCCACCAACGGCAAACTCCTCTGGCGCAACACCTGGACCGACCGCCACGACGTCGCCTACTACGGCACCAACGCCATCGTCGAAGCCCGCGGCTCCATCGACGGCAACGCCGTACTCAGCATCGACCTGCGCACCGGCAAACAAGGCTGGAACCGCGCCGGCAACACCGGCCTACTCATCCTCGAACGCCACCGCATCGAACCCATGCGCCAATGGCCCACCACACCCGACCCCACCGCCGGCACCCTGCCCGCCACCGCAGGCGCACTGCGCGACACCACCACCACCAGCCCGACCATCGTCGAACTCAACACCAGCACCGGCAAGGGCTACACCCTCGACGCCGCCACCGGCAAGGTCAAGAGCAGCGGAAACCTACCCCTCGACGAGGAACGCTGGGTCGCCTACGACAACCTCGTCATCGGCAAACTCAACAACACCGCATCACCCGCCCGCGACGTACTCGCCGCCTACAACGCCACCGACCTCAAACAGAAGTGGAAACAGGAACTCCCCGCCGGCGTCGACATCGAAAACGTCAAACCCTGCGGCCCGCACCTCATCTGCGCCGCCATCGACGAAGCCCGCAACAACCGCACCATCGCCATCGACACCCGTACCGGCCGACAAACCTGGAACACACCCACCGAATCAGCCGACGACGAAAACTGGTACGCCGGCACCACCGTCATCGTCAGCGGCGACAGCACCTTCGACCGCATCTCCGAAGCCCGGATCATCGGCCACGAAGACGGCAGACAACTGCGCCAAATTCCCCAGTTCACCAACGTCACCGCCACCGACGGGACCAACCTGGTGCTCCAGGAATACAACGGCGTCACGAAACAATGGCAGATCGCCGTCCAGGAGATCACCACCGGCCGCACCACCGGCAGCGCCGACGTCGGCGCCGAACCACCCGAACACGTCACCATCGACAAGAACCTCGTCGCCGTACTCACCGCCGACCGCCGCGCCCTCACCTTCGCCGTCACCGACCTCGCCAAATGACTCGCACCGGCGAACCGGGCTACGGGAGCTCGCCGGCCAACCCGGTCAACGCCCGGTTCGTACGGTTCGCCCGCACCGCCGCCCGCTGCTGACCCGCCGTCACGTCGATGTAGTTCTGACTCGTCGTCAAACTCGCATGACCCAACAACCACATGATCTCCGAAGCGGTCGCACCGTCCTCGGCCAACCGGGTCGCGAACGTGTGCCGCAACGCGTGCAACTGCGCGCCACGGGGCACCCGATCGGTGATACCCGCACGGCGGTAACACGACTCGACCAGATACTGCAGCCCACCCCGACGCAGCGGCTCACCGTGCCGATCCACCAGCAGCACCGACTCCCGACGCACCGTACGCGCCCCGAACCGACGCCGACGGCTGTCGAGATAACTCGACACCACCGCATCGAGTTCCGGCTCGATCGGAATCACCCGCGGCCGGCCGCCCTTGCCGCTCACCTCGACCCGCCGCTCACCGGCCCGACCGGCCAACGAACCCACCTGCATGGCCAGCAGTTCCGACAGACGCAGCCCCGCACAGAGTGCCAGCGCGATGACCGCCAGGTCCCGCTCGGGCCACGGGTGACGCTGCCGGTGGTCCTCGCGGGCAACTGCCTGCAGGAGTTGCTCCGGAGTGTCCTCACCCCGCAGCGGCTTGGGCAGGGGGAGAGGCGCCGCCGGTTTGTCCACCGCGGACATCGGATTACCGGCCACCACCTGGTCGGTGACCAGGAAGGTGAAAAAACTGTTCCAGGTCGACCAGGCGCGATAGATGGACGCCACCGCCCTGGGCGCGGCGAAGCGGGCGAATGCCGCCCTGAGCGTACGGGCGGTGAGCGCGGACAGTGGTAGCTCGGCCAGGGGGAGGGGAGGGGTGTTGTCCTCGGCGACCAGACGCCCGATGGCGAGCAGGTCCCGGCGGTACGCCTGCAGGGTGTGGGGGGATGGCTTGCGGGTGCCCCGCGCGGTCAGGAACTCCTCCACCAACTCAAGTAGCGGTAAGTCATTTTTGTCCTGCATAAGGAATATTATGCATGTTTTACCGGTACAGCGGAACGGGGTACCGGTGGCCGATCTTGAATCTGTAGGGGGTGGAAACCGGTCGACCCGTGGGGGCGGGGAAGCCCCGCGGTGCGTGCGGAAGTCCGACCAAGCCGGGAGTCGGCGCGAGCGACCGTCGCAGTGCGCGCGTGCCGTGCGGCATGAAGCCCGAACCGTCCAACCAGCCCGATCCGGTCCGCGCCAAGGTGGACGGCGAGGCTGGCGGATCTTGGCCCGGTCCGAGCGGGGCGGTCGTGGCGGGTAGTGGACTGTTCCCAGGGCCGTCCTACCCCTTCCGGGTGGGCCGGCCGGGACCTCAACCCACGTTACTTGACATAATGTACATTATCGAACTTCCAGCCCTGGGCTGGTGGGACGGTGTTGGACCCCCGGACGCGTCAGGGTTGCGGCTCTCGCCGACAACGCCCGATCTCGCATCACCGACGTGTCAGACCGCCAGATCATCGCCGTCGCGCCGACGTTGCCGGGCTGGCCCGACCACGTTCGATCCGGCGGGCACACCACGCCCGGCGGTTCCCGATCGGCCCGGCCGCGAGCACCCGGGACGGACTGGAGCCCACGGCCATCGTCGTCGGGAGTGGACGGGGTACTCCCCCGCCATGATCGGGCTGAAGGCTCCCGTTCAGGCGCCCACGTAGGCGGCGAGGTGTTCGCCGGTGAGGGTGGAGCGGGCGGCGACGAGGTCGGCGGGTGTGCCCTCGAAGACGATCCGGCCGCCGTCGTGACCTGCGCCGGGGCCCAGGTCGATGATCCAGTCCGCGTGCGCCATGACGGCCTGGTGGTGCTCCACGACGATGATCGACTTGCCGGAGTCGACGAGCCGGTCGAGCAGGCCGAGCAGTTGCTCGACGTCGGCGAGGTGCAGGCCTGTGGTCGGCTCGTCGAGGACGTAGACGCCGCCCTTGTCGGACATGTGGGTGGCCAGCTTGAGCCGCTGCCGCTCGCCACCGGACAGCGTGGTGAGCGGTTGGCCGAGGCTGAGGTAACCGAGCCCGACGTCGGCGAGCCGGTCGAGGATGGCGTGGGCGGCCGGCGTACGCGCGTCGCCGGTGCCGAAGAACTTCTCGGCCTCGGTGACCGACATCGCGAGTACCTCGCTGATGTCCCGGCCGCCGAGGTGGTATTCGAGCACCGATGCCTGGAAGCGTTTGCCCTCGCACTCCTCGCAGGTGGTGGCGACGCCGGCCATCATTCCCAGGTCGGTGTAGATGACCCCGGCGCCGTTGCAGTTGGGGCAGGCGCCCTCGGAGTTGGCGCTGAACAGGGCCGGTTTGACGCCGTTGGCCTTGGCGAATGCCTTGCGGATGGGGTCGAGCAGCCCGGTGTACGTCGCCGGGTTGCTGCGTCGTGAGCCGCGGATCGCGCCTTGGCCGATCGACACCACGTCCTCGCTGGCGGGGATCGAACCGTGGACGAGTGAGCTTTTGCCGGAGCCCGCTACGCCGGTGACGACGCAGAGCACTCCGAGTGGGATGTCGACGTCGACGTCTTGGAGGTTGTGGGCGGTGGCGCCTCGGATCTCCAGGGTGCCGGTGGGTTTGCGTACGGTTTCCTTGAGGGTGGCTCGGTCATCGAGGTGTCGGCCGGTGAGGGTGCCGCTGGCGCGTAGTCCCTCGATGGTTCCCTCGAAGCAGATGGTGCCGCCGGCCGTGCCGGCGCCGGGGCCGAGGTCGACGACGTGGTCGGCGATCGCGATCGCCTCCGGCTTGTGTTCCACGACGAGTACGGTGTTGCCCTTGTCGCGCAGTTGCAGCAGCAGGTTGTTCATGCGCTGGATGTCGTGGGGGTGCAGGCCGATGGTGGGTTCGTCGAAGACGTAGGTGACGTCGGTGAGTGAGGAGCCGAGGTGGCGGATCATCTTGGTGCGTTGTGCCTCGCCGCCGGAGAGTGTGCCGGCGGGCCGGTCGAGTGACAGGTAGCCCAGGCCGATCTGTACGAACGAGTCGAGGGTGTGTCGCAGTGTGGTGAGCAGTGGCGCCACCGATGGTTCGTCGAGTTCGTGTACCCAGGTGGCGAGGTCGCTGATCTGCATGGCGCAGGCGTCGGCGATGTTGATTCCGTTGATCTTCGATGAGCGGGCGGCTTCGCTGAGGCGGGTGCCGTGGCATTCGGGGCAGGTGGTGAAGGTGACGGCGCGTTCCACGAAGGCGCGGATGTGTGCCTGGAGGGAGTCGATGTCCTTGGACAGCATCGACTTCTGGATTTTCGGGATCAGGCCTTCGTAGGTCAGGTTGATGCCGTCAACTTTGATCTTGGTTGGTTCCTTGTGGAGCAGGTCGTGGAGTTCGCGCTTGGTGAATTTCTTGATTGGTTTGTCCGGGTCGAAGTAGCCGCAGCCGCCGAAGATGCGGCCGTACCAGCCGTCCATGCTGTAGCCGGGGATGGTGAGTGCGCCCTCGTTGAGTGACTTGGTGTCGTCGTAGAGGGCGGACAGGTCGATGTCGTTGACCGAGCCTCTGCCTTCGCAGCGCGGGCACATGCCGCCGGTGATGGTGAAGCTGCGTCGTTCTTTGACGGTCTGGCCGCCGCGTTCGAGGGTGACCGCGCCCGCTCCGCTGATCGAGGCGACGTTGAAGGAGAACGCTTGGGGTGAGCCGATGTGGGGTTGGCCGAGTCGGCTGAACAGGATGCGGAGCATCGCGTTGGCGTCGGTGGCGGTGCCGACGGTGGAGCGCGGGTCGGTGCCCATTCGCTGCTGGTCGACGATGATCGCGGTGGTCAGCCCGTCGAGTACGTCGACCTCGGGTCGGGCCAGCGTCGGCATGAAGCCCTGCAGGAAGGCGCTGTAGGTTTCGTTGATCATCCGTTGTGACTCGGCGGCGATGGTGCCGAACACCAGGGAGCTCTTGCCCGAGCCGGAGACGCCGGTGAACACCGTCAGTCGGCGTTTGGGGATCTCGATGCTGACGTCCTTGAGGTTGTTCACGCGGGCGCCGTGTACGCGGATCAGGTCATGGCTGTCGGCGGCGTGCGGCGCAGGCGACTGCGTGTCCGGCCTCGTGGCCATGCTCATGGTGTCTCCATCTGTTGGGCGGGGCTGCCGTGCGGTCCCCCGTCGACGCCGCCTGACCACGATTCGATCTGTTTTGGGCTATTTGTGAAGGTTGGGGTCGTCGGCCCGATCATGGCTCGTCCGCCCGAAGGGCGCGTCGCACCGGCCCCTGCGCTGCCGCTCGGGTGTCCGCGGGGCACCCGCGTAAGCCTAGATGCGACGTGGGGAGCTGCCGTACCGCCGGGCAGCTCAGCGTAGCTGCTGGATGCGGATCAGGTTGCCCGCGTGATCGCGTACGGCGCAGTCGCGTACGCCGTACGGCTGTTCGGTCGGCTCCTGGACGATGTCGGCGTCGCTGGCCTGCAGTCGCTCGAAGGTGGCGTCGAGGTCCTTGGTGGCGAGAAGGATGCCGCCGTAGGTGCCCTTTGCCATCATCTCGGTGATGGTGCGGCGCTCGTCGTCGGTGATGCCGGGGTCGGCGGCCGGTGGGTGCAGGACGATGGAGGTGCCGGGCTGGTCGACGGGTCCGACCGTGATCCAGCGCATCCCGCCGTACCCGACGTCGTTGCGGACCTCGAAGCCGAGGGTGTCGCGGTAGAAGGCCAGGGCGGCGTCGGGGTCGTCGTGTGGGAGGAAGCTCGCGTGAATGCTGATGTCCATGGCAGTCACGCTAGCTGTGGCTGCGTGACCGGGGCTTCTCGATTCCTGATCGGTCTGGTCACCTGTTTGGCCAGGCACGACGGCAGCCCCACCGTCGCGCGTGCCGCCTCGCTGCGATAGGTGCTGGGCGGCATACCGACCAGCTCGGTGAAGCGGGTGCTGAAGGTGCCCAGCGACGCGCAGCCGACCGCGAAACAGACTTCGGTGACGCTGAGGTCGCCTCGGCGCAGCAGTGCCATCGCGCGTTCGATGCGTCGGGTCATCAGGTAGGCGTACGGTGACTCGCCGTAGGCGCGGCGGAACTCGCGGCTGAGGTGTCCGGCGGACATGTTCACGCCGCGGGCGAGGGCTTCGACGTCGAGCGGTTGGGCGTACTCCCGGTCGATCCGGTCGCGGACGCGACGCAGCCGCGCGAGGTCGAGGAGCTGCTGGGCCGCGGTGGATCTGCTGGTCACCTGCGTGATGGTGCCACGTCGGTCCGACGTTGCCCAGGGTGGCGGCGGCGATCGTGGCGGCGGCGGGCGGAATTACACCGGTGTCACGGCGGGTCGGGAGATCAGGTCGGTGGCGACGGGCGGGACGCGGGCGAGCGCGCCCCAGGGCGGTGAGCGTCACCGCGACGACGACGTTCGGCGTTGCCGGGGTGCGGCGGAGGGTGCGGACGTGGTTCAGAGGCCGCCGGCGACCCGGAGTGTCGCCCCGGTGGTGTAGGAGGCGGCGTCGCTGAGCAGCCAGACGATCGCGGCGGCGATCTCGTCGGCCTGGCCGGCGCGGCCGAGCGGGACCCGTTCGGCGACCCGGGCGGGTCGGTCGGGTGCGCCGGAGACGGTGTGCAGGTCGGTCCAGATGGTGCCGGGTGAGACGGTGTTGACCCGGATCTGGCGGGGGCCGAGTTCCTTGGCGAGCCCGATGGTGAGGGTGTCGATGGCGGCTTTCACGGCGGCGTAGTGGATGTATTCGCCGGGGCTGCCGATGGTCGCCGCGGCTGAGGAGACGTTGACGATGGCGCCCGCGCCGGTCATCCGGCGGGCGGCCTGCTGGGCGCAGAGGATGTAGCCGATCAGGTTGACGTCGACGACGCGACGCAGGTCGGTCAGGGTGAGGTCGACGAACGGGCCGATCTGGCTGGTGACGCCGGCGTTGTTGACCAGGCCGGTGAGGTCGCCGAGTTCGGTGGCGGCGTCGAAGAGGTGGGCGACCTGTTCGGGTTCGGTGGTGTCGGCTTGGACGGCGATGCCGCGTACGCCGGCTTCGTGGACGTCGCGTAGGACGGCGGCCGCGGCGTCGGCGTCGGCGCGGTAGCAGAGGGCGATGTGGTGTCCGGCGCGGGCGAGTTGTCGTACGGTGGCGGCGCCGATGCCGCGGCTGCCGCCGGTGACGACCGTTACCGGGTTCATCGTGGCCTCCCCTGGGTGTGGGGTGAGGTTAACCGGTGGTGGGTGCCCCGGTGCGGGGTGATCGTGGTGACGTGGGGCACGGCGTACGCTTCGCGCACTGTCGGGCGTTCCGCGCGGCGGTGTGGTGTCGCGGGAGGTGGGCGGGTGGCCGAGGGTCTGCGTGTTGGTGATCTGGTCGACGACTTCGTGTTGCCGGACGAGACGGGTACGCCCCGGCGTTTGTCCGACTTCCTGGCCACCGGTCCGGTGGTGGTGTTCTTCTATCCGGCGGCGTTGAGTCGGGGTTGTACGGCGCAGAGTTGTCATTTCCGGGATCTGGGTGCGGAGTTCACCCGCCTGGGTGCGCACCGGGTGGGGATCAGCCCGGATTCGGTGGACCGGCAGCGGGAGTTCGCGGACCTGCACGGGTTCGACTATCCGTTGTTGTCGGATGTCGACGGGGCGGTGGCGCGGCGGTTCGGGGTGCGGCGGCGGTTGGCTCCGGGGTCGTTGGTGACCCGGCGGATGACGTTCGTGATCGGTGTCGATCGTCGGGTGGTCGAGGTGATTCGGGGTGAGTTGGACATGAACGGGCACGCGGATCGGGCGCTGCGGGTGTTGGCGTCGCGGGTGGACCGGTGAGTGTCCGGGGGGTGGGGTCGGTTCGACGTTGTCGGATCGGGCTGGTAGGAAGGCAGGAAATCAAACAGGTGTACGGAAGAAGGATCTGATGGCTGCCGCGCATACCGCTGTCCGAGGGTTGTCCACCGAGGAGTTGCAGAGCATCCGGGACACGTTGGCCGGTGGTCGTAAGCCGAAGGTGATGTTCACCGAGGCGGCGGGGCAGATCGCCGGGCAGATCGGTCAGGTGGTGGAGTTGACCGACCCGGCGACGTCCGACGAGTGGGTGGTGGTGCGGTTCGGTCGTGACGAGCTGCCCTTCTCCCCCACCGATTTGAGTATTCCGCCGCGTGGGGCGACGGGTCGTCGGGCCGAGCCGAAGGCGGAGGCGGCGGAGCCGGTGGAGAGTGCACCGGAGCCGGAGTTCATGGTTGTCAGGTCGCCGGTGCCGGCGCCACGCGAGGAGGTTGTTGTGACCGCGGTGGACAGTTCTGTGGCGGCGCCGGTGGAGGCGGACGCGAAGCCGGCCCGGCGGGCGGTGGCGAAGCCGGCCCGGCCGAAGGGTCCGGCGGGGTTGACGGTGACGCTCGCGTACGCCGACGGGGAGTGGACATTGGCGGCGACGCAGGGCACGAAGGCGCTGGCGAAGCCGTACGTGATCAAGCCGGTCGAGGCGTTGAAGATGGTGTCGTTGATCGACGTGCCGGGGGTTCACGAGGCGGTCGAGCAGATCATGTCGGTGGAGCGCAGCGAGGCCGAGCAGCAGGCGGAGAAGTTGCGGGCGGAGCTGGCCGAGATCGAGGCCCGGTTGGCGGAGCTGCGCGACGTCGGCTGAGTGCGACACGAAACAACGCGCCCCCGGAATCCGAGACGATTCCGGGGGCGCGTTGTTTCGTGTGGGTGGTCAGTGCGGGATGTTGGTGACGCTGATGCGGCGGCGGAAGACCCAGTAGGTCCAGCCCTGGTAGGCGAGGACGACGGGGGTGAAGATGACCGCCACCCAGGTCATGATCTTGAGGGTGTAGGGGTTGGATGCGGCGTTGAGCACGGTGAGGGTGCCGGCGGGGTCGGTGGTGGAGGGCAGCACGTTCGGGTGGAGGGCGGCGAACAGGGTCGCCACGGTCAGGCCGATGGCGGTGGCGGTGCCGGCGAAGGCCCAGCCTTCGCGGCGTACGAGGGTGGCGGCGAACGCGCCGGTGAGGGCGAGGGCCGCGGCGACGGCGAGGGCGACGGCGGTGGGGGTGTGTCGTTGGGTGAGGGTCCAGGTGAGGAAGGCGGCGCTGAGGGCGAGCGCGGCCGGGGTGATGCGGGCGGCGAGGTTGCCGGCGCGGGTGCGGATGTCGCCGTTGGTCTTGAGGGCGAGGAAGACGGCGCCGTGGGTGAGGAACAGGGCCGCGGTGGTCGCGCCGCCGAGCAGGGCGTACGGGTTGAGCAGGTCGGTGAGGCCGCCGGTGTAGTCGTGGTTGGCGTCCAGGGGTACGCCTCGGACGATGTTGGCGAAGATGATGCCCCAGCCGACGGCGGGGATGACCGAACCGGCGGTGATGACGGCGTCCCAGCGTTGTTTCCAGCGGGCGTCGGGGCGCTTGTGGCGGTACTCGAAGGCGACGCCGCGGCCGATGAGGGCGACGAGGATGAGTAGGAATGGCAGGTAGAAGCCGGACAGGAGGGTGGCGTACCACTCGGGGAAGGCGGCGAAGAGCGCTCCGGCGGCGGTGATCAGCCAGACCTCGTTGCCGTCCCAGACGGGCCCGATGGTGTTGATCAGTACGCGGCGTTCGCGGTCGTCGCGGCCGAGTACGGGTAGGAGTGCGCCGACGCCGAAGTCGAAGCCTTCGAGGATGAAGTATCCGGTGAACAGGACGGCGATGAGCAGAAACCAGACGGTGGTGAGGTCCACTGTGGGCTCCGGGGTCAGTAGGCGAAGGCGAGGGGCCGGTCTTCGTCGGCGGTGTCGTCGTCGGGTTCGGGTGGCGGGGTGACGTCGGGTAGTCCGGCGCGGGCGTAGCGCAGCAGCAGCCGGACCTCGATCACGGCGAGGGTGGCGTAGATCAGGGTGAAGGTGGTGAACGAGGTGATGACCTCGGTCATCGAGACGCTGCGGGAGACGCCGTCGCGGGTGAGCATTTCCCCGAAGACGACCCAGGGTTGGCGGCCCATCTCGGTGAAGATCCAGCCGAAGCAGTTCGCGGCCAGGGGCAGGATCGGCATGATGATCGCGGCGCGCAGCAGCCAGCGGGAGGTGGGGGTGCGGCCGCGGCGGGTGGCCCACAGCGCCCACAGGGCGATCGCGGCTGCCGCCATCCCGAAGGCGATCATGAAGCGGAAGCTCCAGTAGGTGATCGGGATGACCGGGGTGTAGCTGCCGGGGCCGTATTCGGAGACGTACTGGGCCTGTAGGTCGTTGATGCCCTGGACCTGGCCGTGGGGGTCGCCGGTGCCGAGGAAGCTGAGCAGGTACGGGATCTTGAGGGCGTACAGCTCGCGGGTGCCGTCGAGGCTGCCGATGGTCAGTACGGAGAACGCGGCGGGTTGTTCGGTGTGGTAGAGCCCTTCGGCGGCGGCCATCTTCATCGGCTGCACATCCGTCATGATCTTGCCTTGGAAGTCGCCGCTGATCAGGACGCCGACGGCAGCGACCAGGGTGACGATGGCGCCGAACTTGGCGGCGAACCGGAACGCGCTGGTGTCGGTCGCGGAGTGCGCGGCGAGGGTGGCGGTGGGCCGCCGGTTGCGCCACCGGCGGATCCGGTGCACGGGCGTTCCCGTGGTGGCCGGGGTGTCGGCGGGGTCGGCGGTCAAGGACTCGTCGGTGGTGTTGCGGTGGCGCATGAGGTGCCAGAGGGCGACCGAGACCATCAGGGCGCCGGCGACGAGGAAGCATCCGGCGAGGGTGTGCGGGAACGTGGCCAGGGTGACCTTGTTGGTGAGTACGGCCCAGATGTCGGTGAGTTCGGCACGTCCGGTGTCGGGGTTGATCCGGTAGCCGACCGGGTGCTGCATCCAGGAGTTCGCGGCGAGGATGAAGTAGGCGCTGAGGGTGGAGCCGATCGCGGCGGCCCAGATGGTGGCGAGGTGTATGCGCCGGGGCAGCCGGTCCCAGCCGAAGATCCACAGGCCGAGGAAGGTGGATTCGAGGAAGAAGGCGAGCAGTGCCTCGATCGCCAGGGGGGCGCCGAAGACGTCGCCGACGAAGCGGGAGTAGTCGCTCCAGTTCATACCGAACTGGAATTCCTGCACGATGCCGGTGACGACCCCCATCGCGAAGTTGATCAGGAAGAGCTTGCCGTAGAACTTGGTGAGTTTGAGGTAGCGCTCGTTGCCGGTGCGGTACCAGAGGGTCTGCAGGATGGCGACGAGCAGCGACAGCCCGATGGTCAGCGGTACGAACAGGAAGTGGTAGACGGTGGTGACACCGAACTGCCAGCGGGCGACGTCCAACGCGTCCACGGGAACCCCCCAGGTTCTACGACGGCCTGTAGTAAATACTACCGACCGTCGTAGATGAGGGTGGGGGGCGGCGGCGTGCGCTCGACCACACTCCCCCGCCACGGATAGCCGCGACCCCCACCGGCCCCGACTGTGCGAGGATCGGCGGCTGATGGACACCGCGACCGAACCCCGCTGGCGGGCACCCCGGCTCTGGCGATTCCTGCAAGTGGTGGCCCGGGCCCTGGTCGCCGTGGTCGCCCGCCTGCGGGTCACCGGCGACGTCCCCGAGCAACTGCGCGACGGGCCACTGATCCTCGCCGCCAACCACATCAGCCCGTTCGACCCGGTGGTCCTCACCGCCGCCTGCCAGGTCCGCCGGATCGCACCGCGGATCATGGCCACCGGCGGGCTGTTCCGCACCCCGGTCGTCGGGACCGTCATGCGCCGCAGCGGCCACATCCGCGTCGACCGACGCACCGCCGAGGTCGGCGAGTCCCTGCACACCGCCACCAGCGCCGTCACCGACGGATCGGTGGTACTGCTCTACCCCGAGGGACGCATGGGCCTCGACCCCGGCATGTGGCCCGAACGCGGCAAGACCGGCGCCGCCCGGCTCGCCTTCGCCAGCGGCTGCGTCGTCGTACCGGTCGCACAGTGGGGCGCCCACGAGGTGCTGCCGTACGGCACGCCGAAGGGACTGCTGCGCGCCGTCGGTCGGGCGCTCGTACGCCGCCCGGTGATCCGGGTGCACTTCGGCGAACCCGTCGACCTGGGCGGGCTCGACCCGACCGTACCCGGAGCGGCCAGGCGGGCCACCGACCGGATCATCGACGCGCTCACCGCCACCCTGGTGCCGCTGCGCCCCGACGAACCCGACGGCCCCCGCTACCGCGACCCGACCCGGCCCACCGAGACCACCCGCGCGCACCGGCGCACCCCACCCCCGGGATAGGAGCCCGCGGCTACTCCGGGCGGCGTTGGCGCAGGTACACCAGCACCGCCTCACGGGTGCTGCGTACGCCGAGTACGTCACGGGCCTGGGCGATGCGCCGATTCGCCGTACGCAGCGACAGGAACTCCGCCGCCGCCGCCGCGGCGATCGTCTCCCCGTTCGCCAGACGCTCCAGCAGTGCCCGCTGCTCGGGGACGAGTTGCACCACCGCAGCCGGGGAATCGTCCTCGGGGCCGCCGTCCGGGGTCCGGTAGACCGCGCCGAGCCGGTCCAGGTCGGCCAGCAGGGCCCGGCCGACGTCACCACCCGCGTCGACGATCGCCACCACACCCGCGCCCCGGGCGGCGGCGAGCACCACCAGACGCGCGGTCTCCAGATCCGGCACCCGGCCGTACAACAGCACCCGCGCCGCCGTCAGGTCCCACCCGCCCTCCGGCAACGCGAAACCCTCCCGGGTCGACCAGCCCGCGCGGGCGAGCCGGCGCAGCACCGCCGTGGCGTCGACCGCCGAGGACACCACGTACCGCGGCGAATCGGTCTCGCTCACCGGCCCACCTCCGACACCGGACGGGTCGTACCGGCGGCCCGCGGCCCCGGCACCTCGACCGCACCGGTCAGCACCAACGCCGCCGCCTCGGTACGCGTACGCGCCCCGAGCTTGCGCATACCGGAACGGATGTGCGTCTCCACCGTCTCCGCCGACACCCCCAACTGACCCGCGACGCGGCGGGTCGGCTCACCCTCGGCGACCAGACGCAACACCTCGCGTTCCCGGTCGGTGAGCGCGTTGCCCGTACGCGGTCCCCGGCTGTCGCGGCGCACCGAGTGCCGCCGCAACGCCCGCCGGATCCGCCCCGACAGGACCACCAGGGCGGCGTCGGTCGCCAACCGCTCGGCCCGCAGCAACGCGGGCACCGCCCGCCCCGGATCCGGATCATGCAGACCGTGTGCCAGCAGGCACCGCACCTCCTCCCGGACCGCCACGTCGTGCCAGGCGGCGGCGGCCAGGGTGAAACCGGCCGGATCGTGCGGCGCCCGGTCCCAGGCCGTCAGGGTCTGGTCCACCACCGGCAACGTCGCCACCACGACCGGTGCCGGGGTGCGGTCGACGGCGGCGTCGTACGCCGCCCAGCGTGCGGTGATCCGGCGCAGCCCGTCGAGCAACGGCGAACCGGACACGGGGCCGTCCGGCACCGCCCGCTCCGGCTGCCCGTCAAGCCACGCGGCCTCCCGGCCGACCCAGTCCAGCAACCCACCCGGCGATACCGCCGCGGCGGCCAACCGGGCCCGGGCCGGGGCGAGCAGCCCGCCGTCGGCCTCGACCAGGCTCGCCGCCGCGACCGCGTACACCCGGGCCAGCGTCGGCAGGGTGCGGTCGGTCAGGTCACCGGCGCGGCGCAGCACCTCGTCCGGGTCCGTACCCGTGCGGCGCAGCGCCGCGCACCACAGCGAAACGGTGAGGAACCGGGTCTGCCAGCTGTAGGCGAGGTCGGAGGCGCATTCGGCGGCAGCCCAGGCGGCGGTCCGCTCGGCCTCGACCAGCCGGGCGTCGGCGAGCAGCGTCTCCACCAGCAGCCACGCGCTCCACCTCGCGGCGAGCACGTCACCGGCGGCCGACGCCACGTCGACCGCGTCGCGCAGTGACTCCTCCCAGCCGGGGATCCGGGACGCGGCACGCACCGCCGCGAAGGCCGCCCGCAGACCCGGATGCGCCGGTCGTGCCCCGTGCCGGGCGGCGACCCCGGCCAGCGCCTCGACCGCCGAGCCGGGGCCGTCGCCGAGCCGGGCCAGGAGCAGCACCCGGTCACGGGCGGCGACGAGATCCGGGGCGGCCGAGTCGGGTACCGGTGCCGCCGCCGACCACGCCGCCGGCAGGTCACCGAGCTGCACCAGCGCCTCGGCGCGCAGCACCGACGCGGCCACGCCGAGCGGGGCGGCGGCGGTCAGGACCCGGACGGCGGCCCGGGGACGGCCGCAGGCCAGCGCGGCCCGGGCCGCGTCGACCCGTACCGCCGGGTCCGGGTGGACGTCCGGCAGGGCACACGCGAACAGCAGCAGGTCCGCCCGCTCCCCGGCGCTGCCCGCGTCCCCGGCCGCGGCGACAGCCCGGGCGTACGCGGCAGCGTGGTCCCCCGCCGCGGCCAGGTGCCGGGCCGACTCACCGGCCGGAACCAGGTCCGCCAGCCGCCGGTGCAACGCCGCCCGCCCATCGGGGTCGAGCATCCCGGCCGCGACCTCCGCCACGTACGCCGACACCGGTCCGACGGACCCGTCCCCCAGATCGGTGACCAGGGCGGCGGCGACGAGTTCGTCGGCACCGGAGCCCAGCAGCGCGGCGGACGCCGGGCGCCCCAGCAGACCGAGCGCGGCCAACGCCGTACGAGCCGGGCGGGTCAGGTCGGCCAGGGCGGCCGCGACGACGTACCCGATCTGGTCGACGTCGGCGGCACCGGGACGGCCGCCCGCCGCCTGCCGGGCCAGCACCGTCACCGCCAGCGGCGCCCCACCGGCCCGGCGGACCACGTCGGTGACCGTGCCCGGATCCAGACCGGGTGCGGTGGTCCGGACCAACTCCGCCGCCGTGACCGGATCCATCGCCGGTACGGCCAACCACCCCGCCGCCGCGGCACGCAACGCGGCCACCGCCGACACCGGCAGCCGGTGCGGGGTACGCAACGCCACCACCACCCGGCAGTGCACCGCCAACGGCACCAGGGCAGCGAGCGTCGCCGGATCGGCCCACTGCAGATCGTCGAGGAGCAGTAACCCGCCACGCACCCGGGACCGGACCGCCTCGGCCAGCAGCGCCGGGTCACCGGTCGGCAGCCGCACCCGCAGCGCGTGACTGAGCGCGAACGCCGGCACCGACTGCAGCGTGGCCAGGCCACCGGCGGCGAACACCGGTCCGTGGAACGCGGCACCGAGCCGGGACAGCACGGTGCTGCGCCCACTGCCGGGGCCACCGTGGACCACCACCAGGCCGGGCGAGGTCAGCAACGCCGCCGCCCGGTCGAGCAGGGCGCGCACGGATGAGTCGATCGGCTCGTGTCCGTGGACACGGCCGTCGGGTACGCCGCCGAGTGCGTGCCGCACTGGGTCCTCCCGCCAGGGCTCGCGGCCACCACCGCAGGGGGCGGTGGCACGAACATGGGATCCTGCGCCGGCAGGATATTCGTAGTGTGAGGTCCGGCAGGGGCGCCCCCGCCCTGTCGCCGCGTCGGAGGGACGTCCAACGATATGAGCGAGCAAGACCGCCGTGACCATGCCATTGTCGCCGACCGTACCGCCGGCTGACGAGTCATGGGGTCAGGTCCGCTCGGCGCCCGCGTCGCCGCGCTCTGCGACGAGGTGGGTCCCCGGCTCGGTGTTTCCCTGCAGGGACAGGTGTTCGGCGTACGGCGGCGGCTCGACGAACCGTTGCGGGTCGCGATCGCCGGCCGACTCAAAGCCGGAAAGTCGACACTTGTCAACGCGCTCATCGGCCGCCGGGTCGCGCCGACCGAAGTCGGCGAGTGCACCAGGGTCGTCACCCAGTTCCGCTACGGCACCGCCGACCGGGTCGACGTGGTCCGCCGCGACGGCAGCCGTACCAGTCTGCCGTTGGACGAATCCGGCATGATCCCGTCCCGGCTCGGGGTCCCGCGCGCCGAAATCGGCTACGTCGACGTGACGCTGACCAGCGACCACCTGCGGGACCTGACCGTGGTCGACACCCCCGGCCTGGCCTCGACGAACACGTCGGTCAGCGACGGCGCAAACCGGTTCCTGCACACCGACGCCGCACCGTTCGACGACGACATCGACGACGACTCCACCGGGGCGATCTCCGGCGCCGAGGCGATCGTCTACGTGTTCACCCAGGCGGTACGCGACGACGACGTGCGGGCCCTGGCCGCGTTCCGTTCGGTGTCCGCCCGGCTGGCCAGCAACCCGATCAACTCCCTCGGCCTGTTCAACAAGGTGGACAAACTCGTCGGCACCGGTGACCCGTGGCCCGTCGCCGGGCCACTCGCCGCCGACCAGGCCCGGGTGCTGCGCCGGGTGGTGTCCGACGTGGTACCGGTGGTCGGGCTGCTGGCCGAGACCACCGAAGCCGGGCGGCTGACCGCCGCCGACTGCGAGGCCCTGCGTACGCTGTCGCGCCTGCCCGCCACCGAACGGCTCGTCCTGCTCGCCTCGGTCGACCTGTTCACCACCCGCGACTGCGCCGTGCCACGGGCGCAACGGGAGCGGCTGCTGCGCCTGCTGGACCTGTACGGCATCGGGTTCGCCCTCGCCCAGCTCGCCGCCGTACCGGACCTGGCCAGCGGCGACCTGGTACGGGCACTGTTCCGGGCGTCCGGCCTGCCGCGCCTGCGTAACACCCTCGACCAGGCGTTCCGGTGGCGTACCGATGCGATCAAGGCCGGCTGGGCACTGTCGGCGCTGGAGAAGATAGCCAGCCACGCCACCGCGGCAGCGGACCGGGAACTGCTCCGCGACGGGATCGAGCGGGTGCTGCAACAGCCGGACTACCACCGGCTGCGGCTGCTGGAGGTGGCCCAACTCGTCGGCACCGGCACGGTCGAGCTGCCCGAACCGATGGAACGGGAACTGAACCGGCTGGCGCTGTCCACCGATCCGGAATGGATCCTCGACCGCCCCGGCGCCACGGCACCGGAACTGGCCGACGCGGCGCTCGCCGCCGCGACCCGGTGGCGGGTGTACGCGGTCGCCGGGTCCGGTCCGGCCCAGTCCCGGGTGGCACTGGTCGTCCACCGCGGTTTCTATTTACTCTCGCAACGAATCCGCGCCGGTACGCGACCACAGCCCGTACCACCCGCGGTCGGCTACGAAGGGCAGGCACGGTGACGGCGGCGGCGGAGGCAAGACCGGAGGCGCTGGGCAAGCTGCTGGCCGGGGCGGTGCAGACGTCGCTGGCGTACCTGCGCAAAGCCGACCCGGACGCGGCCGCCGAGGTCGACGTCGCCTTGCGCCGGGAGGTGACCCGACCGGCGATCGTGGTCGTCGGTGAAACCAAACGCGGCAAGAGTTCGCTGGTCAACGCGCTCATCGGGGCGCCCGGGCTGTCGCCGGTCGACGTGGCGGTGGCGACCAGCACCTACCTGGAGTTCGTGCCGTCGACGGACGCCGGTGCCCGAGCCTTCCTGCCCGGTCGTACGGACCCGGTCGAACTCGGCCTGGCCGACCTGCGCGACTGGGGCACCGCGGGCGGGATGCTGCCGGACGGGATGCGCCCGCCGCGGCGGATCGAGGTACGGCACCCGGCGCCGCTGCTGGAACACCTGACCCTGGTCGACACCCCGGGCACCGGAGGGCTGGACCCGGTGCACGCCGAGATCGCCCTGGACGCGGTCGAACGGGCCACCGCGCTGCTGTTCGTCGTGGACGCCTCCGCCCCGTTCGGCAAACCCGAACTCGACTTCCTCATCGAGGCCAGCAAACGGGTCAACCTGGTGGTGTTCGCGTTGACGAAAACCGACGCGTACCCGGGGTGGCGGACCATCTGGGCGGACAACCGGGCCCAGTTGCAGGCACACGCCGCCCGGTTCGGAACTGCCGCCTGGTTCCCCGTCTCGGCCCGGCTCGCCGAACTCGCCGCGACGCTGCCACCGGACGCGGCCACCGAACTGCTGCGCGAATCCCGGATCGGCGAACTGCAACACGCACTCGTCGACCTCGCCGGCAAAGGACACCTGCTGGCCCGGGCGAACGCGCTGCGTACGGTCCGCAGCGAACTGGTCCGGCTGGACCTGGGCATCGGTGCGCGGCTGAGCGCCACCGACCCGGAACCGGCGGACGTGACCCGGGCCAAGGACGAACGTGCCGCCCTCGGCGCCCGCAAACGCACCGAGTCCCGACAGTGGTCGCTGGCGCTGAGCACCGAAACCCAGCGGGCCCGGGTCGAGGTGACCGGTTTGCTGCGCGGCTACCTGAGCGCCCTGCAGGAGGAACTGCTCAACACCATCGACCACGGCCGGGGTGAGGAGATCAAGAACCTGCCGGGGAAGGTCGACGAGTCCCTGCAGGCGCTGTCCGTACGCCTGTCGCGGGACCTGGAGTCCCGGTTCGCCAAGGTCGCCGAGCGGGCCCTGGCGCAGGTGTTCGCGCCGCACGAGTTGCAGTTCGTGCTGCGCCGGCTCAACGCCACCCTGCGGCACGCGCTGGCCAGCAAGCCCCGGCGTGACGGCGGCGGCGCCGACAACGTCATGATCGCCATGTCCGCCGGTGGGATGGCGTTCATGGCCGGGCGGGGGGCGATGGCCGGTGCCTCGGCCCTGGGCGCCGGAACCCTCATCGGCGGCGGCCTGCTGGTGCCGTTCGCCGGCCTCGGCCTCGGGCTGGCCGCCGGGGCGTTCATCCTCTACCGGCGGCGGGTGCAGTCTGACCGGCAGCAGGCCCGGGTGTGGTTGCGGGAGGTGCTCGCCGAGGCCCGCGCCGCACTCTCCGACGAGGTCACCCACCGGTTCACCGACCTGCAGTACGCGCTGACCCTCGCCCTCGACGACGCGATCGAACGGCGACTGCGGGAACTCGACGCGCACATCGCGGAAATCGACAAGGCGATGGCCGAGGACAAGTCGACCCGGGCCCGTCGCCGCACCGCGCTGCAGGCCGAACGGGAAACGCTGCGGGCCCGGATCAAGCAGGTCGACGAGGTACTTTCCCGGACCCGGGCGTTGTCGCCGGTGCCGGCCAGTGACGGGCGGGGGTGACCAGGATGGGCGACCACTGGGAAGGGTGGATCGACGACGGGCCGGAGTTCGACACCGAGCCCGGCGGGGAGCCGGCCGGGGAACTGGACTTCGACGGCACCGACGACGGCTACCCGATCGAGGGCTTCGGCCCGGCTGACGACCAGCACACCGGTGGTGGCGGGGCCGGCGAGGAGGACCTCGGCGGCGCCGCGTCGGACACCGCGCCGATCGGGTACGGCGACGAGCCCTTCACCGCCGACGTCGACTACCCGGCCGAGACCGGGTTCGGCCCCGCAGACCCCGACACCGGATCCGGCTCCCCCGACTACGACACCGGTTTCGGCTCTGCCGACCACGAAGCCGACACCGGTTTCGGTCCCGCCGACCCGGTGACCGACGCGGACGCGGGGCTCGGTCCATCGGACGCCGACACCGGGTCGGAACCGGTCGACGGCGACACCCGGACCGGTTTCGGCGCCGCCGAAGCGCCGGTGGGTGCCGACCCCGACCTCGACCCGTACGCCGACACCGACACGTGGCCGCAACCGGTGTTCCCGGACGCGTTCGACGCCGGAGCCGTACCGGAACCGGTCGACGGCTTTCCCTGGGCCGACCCGGCCACCCTGGGCGACGCCGACACCCCGCCCGACCCCGCGACGACGGCCTGGACCGGTGCACCGGAACCCGCGGAACTGGCCGGTTACGCGGCCGAGGAGGTGCCACCGGGGGAAGACCCGTGGACCGCGCTCGCCGCCTCCGACGACCCGGCGACCAGCGCCCTGGCCCGCTTCTGGGGACCGCAGGGCGGCTGACCCGCAGGTCGCCCCGCCGCGGTCACCGTTGCTTCTCGCGGACCGTCCGCCACGGCAGGCCGGAGATGGCGTCGACCACCTCGACCTGCGGCTGACCGCACCCGTCGACGGGCAGCGCCGGGCGGATCGCGGTGCCGTCGGCGGCGACCAGGGCAACGTACGGGGACACCCGCAACGCCAGCAGACACGCCTCGGCCCGTCGCGTCGCCCACGGGGTGGCCAGCGCGGCGAGCAGCCCGTCGAGTCCGGCGCCGTCGACCCGCTCCTCCCGGATCACGGTCGGGCCCGCCGGTTCGGGGGTGACGACGGTGCAACGCAGCGCGGCGACCGCGACGAAGTCCGCCGGCACGTTGCCCGCCGGCCCCGGGTCGAGCGTCAGCCCCGGCGACGCGGAGCCGGTCACCGGCGCCGGGCAGGTCGCGGCGACCACCACCGGTGCCGTCGGGGCCGGGAACGGCGACACGACCGAGCCGCCCGATCCGCAGCCGGCGAGTACCGCCACGAGCCCGAGCGACACGGTGACCGCGCCTGCCGGGTGGGCGCCGCGAAGGTTCCTCACGAACCGTTCGACGGCGCTCACCAACGCCGGGTTCCCGCCGAGGCGGCGACCGCCGCGCAAACCGTGCAGGCGGCACGTGACCGCGCGGGATTCAGCGGACCCCGGCCACGGCCGCGTCCCGGGCACCCCGCCAGACCAGACCGGTCTGGGTGAAGCCGGCCGCGCGCAGCGCGTCGAGGTGCCACGACATCGGCGGGGTCCACTCCGTGGCGTGCCGGTCGGCGAACACCTCTCGCCGCTGTTCGAGCAGCGGCCCCAGCACCGGATCCTTCGCCACGTGATCCCACCACGCCTCCCACGACAGCACCGCACCGGCGGCGTAGCGCGCCTGGCGGCGGCCCCGGGCCAGGTCACCGAGCCTGGTCGTCAGGTCCGGCAGGCCGTCGTCGGGCATGGTGTCGACGTTGACGAACACCCCACCTGGGCGTAGCACCTGCCGGATCTCGGCGTAGAGCGCGCCGAGACGTTCCCGGGGAAGCCAGTGCAGCGCGGTCGCGGTCAGCACGGCGTCGTAGTCCTGGCGGGGCAATCCGGCCGCCCAGTCCGGGGCGCGCAGGTCGGCGGCGACCACGGTGGACCGCTGGTCCAGGGACTCCCGGGCGATCGTCATCAGCACCGGGTCCACATCGAGCAGCGTCGTGGTCGCGTACGGGAACCGGCGCAGCACCCGCAGTGAGATGCTGCCGGTGCCGCCGGCCAGATCGAGTACCGCGGGTGCGGGTCCGTCCGCGGTGGCAGCAACCGTGTCGAGCAGCGCGGCGAAGCGTTCCTCCCGATCGGGCAGGTACGCCTCCTGCTGACGGTCCCAACTCTCCTGCCAGGCCACCGGATCCAGTGCGTAAGGAGTCATAGCCAGTAGGGTAGTTACCGGCCCGGAGGTTGTCGAGGACGTACCACCCCGGATCCCGGCCAGCTTCTTCTCGTCCACCGGACACCCGACGGCCACCTCCGAGCGGCATACTGCGCTGCGTGACAGCGCACTTCGCTTACCTCGACGCGCCGACGCCACTGGCCTTCGCCCACCGGGGCGGCGCGGCCGAAGGCGACGAGAACACCGCCGAGGCGTTCAGTCGCGCGATCGAACTCGGCTACCGGTACGTCGAGACGGACGTACACGGCACCTCGGACGGGGTGGCCGTGGTGTTCCACGACTCGACCTTGGAGCGGCTCACCGGTGAACGCGGCCGCATCTCAGCCCTGACCTGGGCCGATCTGACCAGCGTACGGATCGGCGGGGCGGCTGCCGTACCGCGGCTGGACGACGTGCTCGGCAGCTGGCCGCAGGTGCGGTTCAACATCGACGTGAAGGCCGACGGTGGCATCGAGCCGACCATCGCCTCCGTACGCCGCACCGCCGCGCAGGACCGGGTGCTGCTCGCCTCGTTCAGCGACGCCCGACTCACCCGGCTGCGGGCCCTGGCCGGGCCGACCGTGGCGACCTCGCTCGGCATGCGCGGGGTGGCCCGGCTGCGGCTGGCCTCGCTGACCGGCAGACGTCTGGTGCTGCCGCCGTCGGTGGTCGCCGCCCAGGTGCCGGTCCGCTACGGGCGGATCCCGGTGGTCGACCGGCGGTTCGTCCGCTACGCCCACAGCCTGGGACTTCAGGTGCATGTCTGGACGATCGACGAATCCACCGAGATGCACGAGTTACTCGACCTGGGTGTGGATGGCATCATGACCGATCGCGTGGACGTGCTGCGCGACACGTACCTCAGCCGCGGTCACTGGCCCGCCGACCGAACCCCCTAGTCGACCGGGTCCCGCCCCGCCCGAGCACCGTCGAAGGACCACCGATGGCCGAAACCGTCTCCGTCCCCGTGACCAGCGCGCCGCCGCCCAGTACCCGCCGGGAACGGACCGGCTGGTACTTCTACGACTGGGCGATGTCGGCGTTCTCCACCACGGTCATCACCGTGTTCCTCGGCCCGTTCCTCACCACGGTCACCGAACTGGCCGCCGGCTGCGAACTTGGCCCGAACGCCTGCGACGGTGACGTGCACCCGTTCGGGATCACGATCGCGGCCGGCTCCTATTTCCCGTACCTGGTGTCACTGTCGGTGTTCCTGACCGTGTTCGTGCTGCCGGTGACGGGCGCGATCGCGGACCGGTCGGCGCACAAGAAGCGGCTCCTGGCCGGGGCGGCGTTCATCGGCGCGCTCGCCACCATCGGGATGGTCTTCGTCACCGGCGACCGGTACCTGCTCGGCGGCGCCCTGTTCCTGGTCGCGAACATCGCCTTCGGTGCGAGCGTGGTGGTCTACAACTCGTTCCTGCCGCAGCTCGGCGGCCCCGACGACCGGGACGGGATATCCAGCCGCGGTTGGGCGCTGGGCTACCTCGGCGGTGGGCTGCTGCTGGCCCTGAACCTGGTCGTGGTGACGATGTTCAGCGTGGAGGGTGACCACCAGCGCACCCTGGACCTGGCCCGCTGGTCGATCGTCTCGGCCGGCGTGTGGTGGGCGCTGTTCACCCTGGTGCCGCTGCGCTGGTTGCGCGAACGACCGGCGGCCGAGGCCAGCGTCGGCGGCAACCTGCTCACCGACGGGTTCCGGCAACTCATCCGAACCGTACGCGGACTCAAGGCGTACCCGTTGACGTTGTTCTTCCTGCTCGCGTTCCTGGTCTTCAACGACGGCATCCAGACCGTGATCGCCCTGGCCAGCCAGTACGGCACCGAGGAACTGCGGCTGGAGCAGACCACCCTGATCGTGACCATCCTGCTGGTGCAGTTCCTCGCGTTCGGCGGGGCGCTGCTGCTTGGCGCGCTGGCCAAGCGGATCGGCGCCTGGAAGACGGTGCTGCTCAGCCTGATCCTGTGGACGGTGGTGATCCTGGCCGCGTTCCGGCTTCCGGCCGAGGCACCGGTGCCGTTCATGATCCTCGGCGCCGGCATCGGCCTGGTGCTCGGCGGCAGCCAGGCACTGAGCCGGTCGCTGTTCAGCCAGCTCATCCCGGCCGGCAAGGAAGGCGAGTACTACGGCTTCTACGAGATCAGCGACAAGGGCACCAGTTGGCTCGGGCCGCTCGCGTTCGGGCTGGTGTTCCAACTCACCAACAGCTACCGGGTGGGCTTGGTCTCGCTACTGATCTTCTTCGTGGTCGGCTTCGTGCTGCTGCTCGCGGTGCCGATCCGGCGCGCCATCGTGGCCGCGGGAAACACGCCGCCACGGGTGCTGTGAGGCACACGGGTCGCGGCTCGTACGGGCGGGGGCTGGGGCTGACCATGCGTTAGGCTGCCCGACCGTGACCGACGACGCCGCGACCTCCTCCGCCCCCCTGGTGTACTCGCCATCCGGCGGACCCGACGCCCCGCAGAACCACCCGGCGCGGCCGGCCCGCGACGGTCGGCCGCTGCACGCCGCCGCGCTGAAGTTCTTCTGGGGACCGATGGACTGTGGCAAGTCGACCATGGCGCTGCAGATGAACTACAACCACGCCCGGCAGGGACGACGGGGACTGGTCACCACCCGGATCGACCGCTCGCTCGGCCCGCAGGTCACCACCCGGATCGGGCTCGCGCACGAGGCGATCGAGGTCACCGAGGACCTGGACCTGCGCGCCCTGGTCCGAGGCCGGCGCGCCGAGGGGCTCAAGGTCGACTACCTGATCTGCGACGAGGCCTGCTTCTACACCGTGGAACACGTCGAACAGATGGCCGAACTGGTCGACGACTACGACGTGGACGTGTTCGCGTTCGGTCTGGCCTCCGACTTCCGCTCCTGCCTGTTCCCGGCGGCGCAGCGACTGTTCGAACTCGCCGACGAGGTGGCCCGCATCCAGGTCGAGGTGCTCTGCTGGTGTGGTCGGGAGGGGTTGCTCAACGCGCGGGTCGTCGACGGCGCGGTGGCCCGAGAGGGACAGCAGGTGGTGATCGGCGACACCGTGGTCAGCGCCGAGGTGCGTTACCAGGTGCTCTGCCGGCGGCACCACCGTACCGGCGACCTCGGCCCGCGGGGCTGAAAACCCCAGGTCGTACGGGCTCAGAACGGGTCACCGCAGACCTGCCAACCGTCGTCGCCGTCGACCACCGGCACCTGGTGGTTGTCCACCGCACCGCTCGTGCGGGTCAGCGCGACGGTCACCGTGGCGCTGCGCCGCCCGCCCTTACTGGCGATCTTGACGTCCTCGATCGTGTAGCGGCTGATCGTCGGTGGGGTCTCGATCCGCAACGCGAACCGCGGCAGGCTCCACTGCTTGCGGGTCGCGGCACAGAGCCGGTCGTACGCGCCCGTGTGGTCACCGGCGGTGACCTTGTCGAGAAAGGTCCCGGCCGCCCGCTTGGCCGGGCCGGTGGCCTGCCGGACAGCCTGGAAGTTCCAGGCGGCCAAGCCGGCCGCGCCGACGCAGCACACGAAGAGCGTCAACGCGGCCACGACCAGCGCCCCGCGCAAACCCCGCCGGGGCCTGGTCCGGGGCCGCGCGCTCTCGTAGACCATGCCTAGGACGGTAGATACCCTCCGGCGCCCACCGCAGGAACTCACGGTGTTGCTACCCTCGGCGAATCGTGTTCATCGAACTGGACCCACACTCGCCGGTCCCGCCGTACGAGCAGGTCCGGGCGCGGATCGCCGCCCTGGCCAGCGACGGTGAGCTGACCGCCGGCACCCGGCTACCGGCGGTACGGCAGCTCGCCGAGGAACTCGGCCTGGCGGCCAACACCGTCGCCCGTGCCTACCGGGAGTTGGAGCAGGCCGGGCTGGTCCAGACCCGCGGCCGGCACGGCACGGTGATCACCGCCAGGGCGGCGAAGGTGCCGGCCGAGGCGCAACTGCTCGCCCAGCGTTACGCCGAACAGAGCCGGCGGATCGGCGTACCGCCTGCGCAGGCGTTGGCGCTGGTCCGGGCGGCCCTGGACCTGCCGGTCAACGACCGAGCAGATCCTTGATCGACGCGCCCATGCTCGCCACGAACGCCGTACGGGTGTCCTCGTCGACCAGGTCCAACGACAGGTACGGGTTGAGGTCCTCCAGCTCGACCAGCAGCAGTCCCCCGTCGGCGGTACGGCACCCGTCGACCCGTTGGATGCCGTGACCCAGGCCGTTCCAGTCGACGAACCGCTGGGCGAACTCCCGGTCGGCGGGGCTCGGGTCGTATCGCCGCAACAGCCAGCGCTGCTCCGGGTCGGGGGCGTGCAGGGCGTACTGCAACTCGCGGTCGACGAAGTAGAACGACACCTCGTACCGGAAGTCGATCTTCGGTTGGGCCAGCAAGCCGTCGAAGTCGACCCGGTCGAGTTGTTCGCGTGACACCGTCCGCAGTCCGATCGAGTCGGCACCGGCGGCCGGCTTGACCACGTACTCGGCGACGTCGGGCAGCCGGTGCAGGTCGGCGTACCGGTCCACGGTCGGGATCACCGGATACCCGTCGAGCGTCAGGTCGACCAGGTACTGCTTGCCGATCATGTCGGCCCGGCCGGTCAGCGGGTTGTAGACCCGGGTTCCCCGGGACAGGGCCGCGGACCGGAACGCGTCGTACTCGGCCTGATACTGCATCACCGGGCCGCTGTTGCGGACCACCACCGCGTCGAAGTCGTCCATCAGCGCGGTCGCCTGCAACGGGTGGCACAGCGCGACGGTGAAGTCCGCGCGCAGCCGCCCCGACAGGAAGATGTCCTCGTCGCAGTACCTGCGCCCACGTGCCTGGTAGCCGAGGTCGGTGACGTACAGGATGGCGGGGGCTGGAGACGGCATCGGGCTCCTCGGGCCGGGCGGGTGGTCGCGGGCGGCATTCTGCCGTACGACGGAGAGCCTGCCGGCGCCAGCGTCATGGTGATGATCACGGCGTCCCGTACGCAAGCCCCCGCTCCACCGTGCGGTAATAGATTGTTGACATTCGGTGGCCTGTCGCCACCGTTCGGTGTGGTCTACCGTCAGCGCATCCCGCCAACCACCCCCGATCGGCGGAGGAGCAGAGACCATGGGCCGTTACGTGCAACCGGTGACCGCACCGGGTGATCCTTACACCGAAGACCGCCTGCTGCGCTCCTGGCTCGACCGGCAACTGGGCCTCGCCGGACACGCCGCCGCCAAGGGCCGGCTCAGCGCGCTCGCCGCCGAGGTCACCGGGCCGCTGCGGGCCGCGCACGCCGACGCCGAGGCACACCCACCCACGCTGGTGCGCTACGACGGGTGGGGGGCCAGGATCGACCGGATCGACACCTCCGCCGGCTGGCAGACCCAGCGGGCCGCCGCCGCCCGGCACGCCGTGGTCGCCCTGCCCTACCAGGCGCAGGCCCGCGGCGAATGGGGAGCGGCGGCGCGGGTGGTCCAGCACGCACTACTGCACCTGTACGGCCCCGAGTCGGCCACGTTCTCCTGCCCGGTCGCGATGAGCGACGGCGCAGCCGCCCTGCTGAACCGACCCGAGGTCGACCCGGCCGTACGCGACGCCTGGCTGCCCCGGTTGACCTCGACCGACCCGGCGAAGGCGATCACCAGCGGGCAGTGGATGACCGAGTCGCAGGGCGGCTCCGACCTGGCCCGCTCGTCCACGGCCGGCCGGCCCGCCAGCGACGGCTCCTGGCGGCTGACCGGCGAGAAGTGGTTCTGTTCCGCCGCCGACTCGGCGATGGCGGTGGCACTGGTCCGCCCGGATGGGAAGGTACGCGGTAGCCGGGTCCTGGCCCCGTTCCTGGTGCCCCGCTACGCCGTCGACTCGCCACTGGCCAGCGTCGGTGCCGACCCGGGATACCCGGCACCGGGCGTGACCGTGCACCGGCTCAAGGACAAGCTCGGCACCCGTGCGCTACCCACGGCCGAGATCGGTCTGCACGACGCGTGGGCGCTGCCGCTGGGCGACCCGGCCCAACCGGGCCTGACCCGGGCGATGACCCTGGTCGTGGTGACCCGGCTGCACAACGCCGCCGCGGCGGCCGCCGGAATGCGTCGTGGCCTGGCCTACGCCCGGGCGTACGCCGACACCCGGCAGGTGGCCGGCGGACTGCTCGCCACCTCACCACTGCACCGGGCCACGCTGGGCACCCTCGCGGTCGACGCGGCCGGCGCGTTCGCCCTGGCCGGACACGCGTTCTTCCTGCTCGGCCGGGTGGAGGTGGGGGCCGACCCGGCCGCCGCCGCCGAACTGCGGATCGTCGCCCCGTTGGCCAAGCTCGCCACCGGCCGCCTCGCGGTCGCCTCCGCCGCCGAGTACGTGGAGAGCTTCGGCGGCGCCGGCTACGTCGAGGACACCGGGGTGCCCCGCCTGCTCCGCGACGCCCAGGTGCTGCCGATCTGGGAGGGCACCACCAACGTCCTGGCCCTCGACGTGCTGCGCGCCACCGTACGGGAGGACGCCGCACCACCGCTGCTGCGTCGCCTCGACCTGGCCACGGACATCGCCCGCAGGCTGAACCCGGCGCTCGCCGACGCGCTCGCCACGGCGGCACGTCAGCTGCGTACCACGGTCGCGGAGGTGACCGCCGACCCGGACGCGGTGGCGGTCGTCGCCGGTGCGCGCGGGTTCGCCCTGCGGCTGGCGTACGCGCTGGCCGCCGCCGTACTGGTCGAACAGGCCGCCAGCGGTGACGAACTCGCCGAGGTCGCCGCCCGGCTCTGGGCCCGGCGATGGCTGCGCGGCGAGGAGATAGCCGCCGACGCCCACCACCACCTGGACGTGCTCTGCTAGCAGACCAAGGGGGCGCGACGGTCGGTGACACGCGCCCGGCACCGGTGCGTCGCGCGACCGATCGGACCGGACCGGCAGCCAGGCGCGGTGCTGGTGGCTACGCTCGACCGGTAACCGGACGACTCTCCGGGTGGGGCGGCGACGCCGGCAAGCGGGAGATGTGATGGACACGCACCCGGCGGTGCTGATCGAGCTCGGCACCGAACGCGGGATCCCGGAGCAGGACCGGCCGACGTCCGTGCGTGCCCGCCGGATCGCGGTCCGGTGGCCGGCCCTCTGCCTGACCGCGCTGCTGGTGCTGCTGTCGGTCACGGCGGCGCAGCCGCTCGCGCGGGACCTGCGCCGCACGGGCGAGTTGCAGATTTCCGCCCGGGCCACGTTTTTCCTCGCCGGGGACCTGCTCCTGGTCGCCGACCCGACCAGCGAGCCGATGACACTGTCCGGGTACGACCTGCCCGGCGGCCGACGGCTCTGGCGGGTCCCCGCCACCACTGCGGCGTCCTTCGCCGCCGACCTCGTCGGTGACCTGGTGTTGGTCGCCGAGGTGGACAGTCTGGGCCGCCGGATCGCCACCACCGCCCGGTCGGCACGCACCGGGCAGATCCGGTGGCAACGCCCCAGTCTGCTGCTGGTGGGCGGTGACTCCGACACCGGGGTGGCGATCTCCGAGGTACGCAGCGCGTCCGGCGCCGGACGCCGGATCGAGGGGACCATCGAGGCGGTCGACCTCGCCACCGGGCGGACCCGGTGGACGGTGCCGGTCCCGTCGACAGCGGTCGGCGAACTGGTGCCCGGCGGCCCGGACCGGCTGCTCGTGGTGCACGACAACGGCGCGGTGAACCTGCACGACCTGCGCACCGGTGCCGTGGTCGGCGAGGGACGGCTGCCACCGGCGGACTACGCGCCGGACAACCCGGTCATCGTCGGTGGCCGGCTGATCCTGCGGCATCCGACCAGTGGCGGCGAATCCGCGATCAGCGGCTACGACCTGACCGACCTCGGTGTGCGGTGGAGCCGGCCGGTCCAGCGGATCAGCGGTGGCCTGCGCGAATGCGCCGGTCTGGTCTGCCTGGAGGACTGGCGGCAAGTCGTCGCCCTCGACCCGGCCACCGGTGTCCCCCTCTGGAGCGGCGGCACCCACCGGGGCTGGGGGCGACTGCCGTGGGGCACCGGCACCGGCGCCCGGGTGCTGCTGCGCCCTTCCCCCGACCGGCCACTGCTCGCCGTGGAGGAGGGCGAGGACCTGCGCATCCTCGGTGCCCTACCGCCGCGGGTGTCGGACTGCCGGGCCGGCGACGTGGACCTCGTGTGCCGTACCGGCAGCACCCGGCTGGGCCTGTGGCGGATGTCCGTACCCGGCCGGTGACACGGTCAGGCCGGGTCGCCCGGCTGGCGTCGGGCGCGGGCGGCCCAGATCGCGTACGCCGGGTCCCGGTCGAGGTTGTGCCGGTCACGGTCGTAGCGGCGGGTGGTACGGGGATCCGCGTGTCCCATCGCGTCCTGGACGTCCTCCAGCGGCACCCCCTCGGAGCGTGCGGTGGTGGCGAACGCGTGCCGCAGCGAGTGCGGTGAGAGCTTGGCCCAGGCCGGGATGCCGGCTAGCCGGGCCAAGCGGCGTACCAGCCGGAACACGGCGTGCCGGTCGAGTCGGCCACCGGTACCGGTCACCAGCAGCGGGCCGGCGAGTTGTTCGACCGGGACTCGTTCGGCCGCCGCCCGGGTCCGCAGGTACGCGTCGACGGCGAACGCCGTACCCGGAGTGAGAGCCCGTCGGCGGGCCCGGCCGCCCTTGCCGACGAATCGGATGCTGCGGTGTCCGCGTTCGTAGCCGAGGTCGCTCAGGTCCAGCGACACCAGTTCCCCGACCCGCAGCCCGAGGTCGGCCAGGAACGCCAGCGCGACCCGGTTGCGGGCGGCGGTCGGGCCGGTGTCGGTTTCGGCCGCGGCGAGCAGCGCATCCACCTCGTCCGGGGTCATGCCGACGGTGGCGGAGTGGTCCCGGCTGACCCGCGGTCGGTCGGCACCGGAGACCGGGTTCGCCTCGACCGCCCGCAACCGGACCAGGAAGTCGTACCAGCTTGACAGCGCCGAGAGCTTGCGGGCCACGGTCGCCGGGGTGAGCGGGCGGCCGCTGCGCGGGTCCACGGTCGACTCCAGGTCACGCGCGTAGGAGTTGACGTCGAGGAAGGTCACCCGCAGCGGGTCGAGGTCCCGCCCGGTGCACCAGGCGAGCCACCCCGTGATGTCCCGCCGGTACGCCGCCCGGGTGTGCTCGGACAGGCGGCGGTTGCGCAGCCAGGCCTCGGTGAAGT
This sequence comes from Micromonospora sp. NPDC049523, assembly GCF_040676775.1. Lineage (NCBI taxonomy): Bacteria > Bacillati > Actinomycetota > Actinomycetes > Micromonosporales > Micromonosporaceae > Micromonospora > Micromonospora sp. NPDC049523. The sequence goes on from NZ_JBFAPP010000007.1 coordinate 151,643, forward strand.
CGAGCGGACCGGTGGCCAGGGCGGCGCGGGCCGACGAACGCGGAGCGGGTGCGGCGGTGCGAGGCATGTGAAAAAGTTTCTCAGCCGGGTCGGGCTCCTCGTCCGAGGCGCGCCCTAGCCAATCCGGACGCCCGTCCAAATCACGTCCGGTCGTCCACGCCGGCCGGAGCCAGGCAGACCGACGAGCCGTCGACGGGCGACTCGCACCGTGCGGCGGCCGCCACCGCATCGCCACCGCCGAGCAGCCGTCGCGGCCCCGGACCCTCCGCACCCATCCGGTCGTACGGGTTGACCAACGGGCAGCGGTCCAGCGACAGGCAGCCGCAGCCGACGCAGTCGGTGAACTCGTCGCGCAGCTGCTGGAGGTGACGCATCCGCCGATCCAACTCGTCCTGCCAGCACAGGGCCAGCCGCGCCCAGTCCTCCCGGGTGGGCGTACGACTGCCGGGCAGGACGGCCAGCACCTCGGCGACCTTCGCCAGCGGGATGCCGACACGCTGGGCGATCCTGATCAGCGCCACCCGGCGCAGCGTGTCCCGCCGGTAGCGACGCTGGTTACCGGCGGTACGGCGACTGGTGATCAGGTTCTGCCGCTCGAAGAAGTGCAGCGCCGATACGGCGACGCCGCTGCGTGCGGCGAGTTCGCCGACGGTGAGTTCACCGGCGATCGATTCACCCATGGTCGTGCTCCTTCCTCCGCTGAGCCTTGACCTTAACAAATGTTGAGGTCTTACCGTCCATTCTGTCGTCAACCGACGACAGCACAGCGACCGAGGGAATGACACCATGAACGTTGACGCGGCAACCACCGCCTCCCGGCCGCCGCTGCGGGTGGCGGTCATCATCGGCAGCAACCGGCAAGGGCGGTTCGGGCCGACCGCGGCCCGGTGGTTCGCCTCCCATGCGGAGCTTCGCGACGACCTGACCGTCGACCTTGTCGACCTGGCGGACACCCCACTGCCGACCGCGCTCACCAGCGAGCCGACGGCCGAACTGGCGCAGGCGCTGGGAGGGCTGACCGGGCGCCTCGACCTCGCCGACGCCTTTGTCGTCGTGACGCCGGAGTACAACCACAGCTACCCGGCCTCACTCAAGACCGCGATCGACTGGCACTTCACCCAGTGGCAGGCCAAGCCGGTCGGGTTCGTCTCCTACGGCGGCCTGTCCGGCGGGCTGCGCGCGGTGGAGCACCTGCGTCAGGTCTTCGCCGAGCTGCACGCCGTCACGGTGCGCGAGACGGTCAGCTTCCACGGCGCGTGGGCGCGGTTCGGCCCCGACGGCCAGCCGAAGGATCCGGACGGCTGCACCACGGCGGCCACCGCCATGCTCGACCAGCTTGTCTGGTGGGGCGACGCGCTGCGTGACGCCCGTACCCGCTCCCCCTACCGGGGCTGACCGGCCGGGAAGGGTCGGGTCGCGATCGGGGACCCGACCCTTCTACCGATCTTTTACGTAAGTACGTAAACTCGACACATGGAGATCGAGGAGCGGATCACCGAGTTGGAGCGCCGGCTCGCCGCACTGGAACGGACCGACCACCCGGGCACCCGTACGGCCGGGGGTGACCTCTGGGCCCTCGACGGGCTCACCACGATGCTCGCCGAGCACCACATCGCACACGGCGGCGTGCTGTTCACCGGCAAGGTCCAGCTACCCACCGACGAGCACTACGCGTGGCAGTACGCCCGCCCGACCGACGAGCTACTCGACGAGGACTGGTCGCAGGCAGCCGACTCGTTCGCCGCACTCGGCCATCCCGTACGGATGCGCCTGCTCCACGAAATCCTCGGTGGCCGCCGCACGGCGGCCGAACTAGCCGCGCTCGAAGACCTCGGCACCACCGGGCAGATCTACCACCACCTGCGGCAACTGACCGCCGCCGGCTGGCTGCACACCGCGGCCCGGGGCCGCTACGAGGTGCCACCCGGTCGGGTCGTGCCACTGCTGGTGATGTTCGCCGCCGCCCGACCGTGAGCCCGAACAGGAGACGTACCGTGCGCAAGCTGTCGATGATCCTCTACCGCGGTTGCTGGGCGGCGTTCTTCGCGCTGCTCGTGGCCGGGTACTACTTCGACTTCTCCTGGCTGTGGGGCTGGCTCCCGCTGGGCCTGGCCTTCGCGCTGCAACTCGCCGTGAACCGGCAACCCGCCGTCTCCGGCACCCGGCCCGCGGTCCAGGTCGAACCACCGGTGACCGGACGCTGGTCCGCGCTCAACAGTCCCGCCGACCGGGTGCCCAGCCACGGCACCCGCGGCTACGGGCAGGCGTACGCGATCGACATCGTGGCGGAGCCGGAGCACACCGCCCGGCCCCGCTTCGGCTGGTGGCCACTCGTACGCGCCAACCGGCACTTCCCGGCCTTCGACAGCCCGATCCTGGCCGTCGCGGACGCCACCGTCGTATCCGCGGTCGGCCATCACCGTGACCACCTCAGTCGCAACTCGTACCCGGCCCTGCTCTACCTGCTGGTCGAGTCGATGCTGCGGGACCTCTCCGGCCCCGGTCGCCTACTCGGCAACCACATCGTCCTCGACCTCGGCAACGGCAGCTACGCCGCGTACGCCCACCTGCGGCGCGACTCGCTCACCGTACGCGCCGGGGACCGGGTCCACACCGGTCAGCTGCTGGCGCGGTGCGGGAACTCGGGCAACACCACCGAGCCGCACCTGCACTTCCAGCTGATGGACGACCCGGACCTGGACGTCGCCCGTGGAGTGCCGTTCGTCTGGCGCGGAATCGGTGTGCCGCGCAACGGCGAGGTCTTCACCGTGGCGCAGACCGCGAACACCTGAGCGGTACGACCGACCCCGTACCGCCTAAGCCAAGGGCGGTACGGGGGCCGGGATCAGGATCCGAGCAGGGTGTCGAGCTTGGTGAAGGAGCTGTTCCAGCCCTCGCGCGACATGGCCTCGACCTCCTCGGTGAACGGACCCTGCCGCAACACCAGCCGGGTCTTGCCGCCCTCGTCGTGGAACTCGAGCCGCATGTACATGGCGACGGGCTCCGACTGGCCCGGCATCTGGTCCCATTCCTCGGAACCGACCAGCAACTCGTTCTCGATGACCTCGGTGAACTTGGCGTCGATCGGTGAGGTCATGTTCGGGTCCTCGTCGCTGACCATCACCAGACGCTGATGGCCGCCCGTGCGAGCGTCGACGTCGACGGTGTTCGCGGGGCACCGAGTAGCCCACCGGGCCGAACCACTGCGCGATCTGGTCGGGATCGACGAAGGCCTGGTAGACCAGTTCGCGGGGCGCGTCGAAGATCCTGGTGATGACCAATTCCTTGTTGGGGACGGTATCCGTCATGGTTCTTCCCTCTCGGGTTCGCGGTCGGTCTGCTCTGCCGACCGTGCTTGTTGGATACGGCGCAGGTGCGCGTCGAGTCGGTTGAAGTTGGCGTCCCAGAACTGCCGGTAGCGCTCCATCCATGCCGTCGCCTCCTGCAGCGGCTCGGCGTTCAGGCTGCTGGACCGCCACTGGGCCGCGCGGCTACGGGAGATGAGTCCGGCGTGCTCGAGCACCTTCAGGTGCCGTGAGATCGCCGGGAGGCTGATGGAGAACGGCTCGGCAAGCTCCGAGACGGTGGCATCGCCCTCCGCGAGACGGGTCAGGATCGCTCGCCGGGTGGGATCCGCCAGCGCTGCGAAGATCACGCTGAGCCGGTCAGTCGCCATGTATTTAACCTCGCTGCTAATTAACTGATGTGTTAAACATAGAGCGTGAGCCGGTGCCGGTCAAGCGACTCGCCGGACAATCGGATCGACCGCTGGGCGTACCGGGGACGGGTCTCGATCGGCGCAGGCCACGCCATCGCACGAACCGGTCACCGAGCACGGCCGCGTGCTACCGGCGACGGATCCCGGGGTTCGCGGCCAGGATCGCCTCGGTGATGCGGTCGAGTTCCGGCAGGAAACCGAGGACGTCCGCGGTCCGGCGGCGCAGGTCGACGCCCGTGGTCAGACCGAGATCGGCGACCAGCTCCTCGAACGCCGGGGCGAGCGAATCCCACAGCCGGGGCGGGGCGTCGACGGCGAGAATCTGGTGGCAGCGGGCAAAGGTGACGGCGATCCAGAAGACCGCCTCCCGGTGGTCGCCACGGTCGACGAGCACCCGACTGCCGTCGATGGCGACCGGTCGGGCCGCGGAGGTGATGTCGGCACTGAAGAAGAACGGTGTACGGGACACCTCGGCGGTCGCGTCGAAGGTGTGGGCGAGCCGGCGCAGGTGATACGCCACCCGTCGCCCGGTCATCCGGGCACAGCCGAGCAGTTCCAGCAGGTCGGGGTAGCGATCGAGGTGCCCGTAGTCGGCGAGCACGTCACGGGCCGCCAGGTAACGCAGCCGTACGGTCGGGTTGCGCAACGCCGCGACGAGCAGCACCTGCGTGGTCACACTGGCGGGGAACATCCAGGCCAGTACCCGTTCGTGCAGTGGCGTCGACACGTCGACCGCCGCCAGCCCGGTCTCGATCCTGCGGTGGGCATGCGCGCAGCGGGCCCGCACCCATGCGGGCTCGGCGAATCGCGCCGACACCAGCGACTGCAGCCGGCGCAGCTCCCCTGTGTCGTCGGCGATGATCGTGTCGGTACGGAAACTGCTGGCGAGGTAGAACGTCGCCAGGACCCGCTCGGGTGAGACGAACTCGTCCCGGGACAGGTGGGTGACCTCCAGCAGCACGCCACGGTAGCGGAACTTGCCCAGCTTGAGTGCTGGCGGATCCCCCGCCGTGACCACGACGACGTCGACATCGGAGGTCGACGGCAACTCGGCGTCTGCCGGTAGCCCGGTCGTCGAGCCGCTGAAGAACGCCCCCACGAACCCGGCCTCGTCACGGGCGTGGCCCAGCACCCAGTCCTTGGCTGCCTCCCGCGCCCACCCGACCCGCACACCGCCATCGTCCGGCATCCGTACGAAGCTCGCGAGTTGTGCGTACCGGGTTCGGCCGGTCAGCCGTCCGACCGGGTCGACCGCCGGTCGTGGTGGTCGAGGACCCGGGCCAACAGCCGGGTCAGCTCATCGCGTTCCTCCGGGGAAAGGGGCGCGAGCAGGTTGTCCTGGATCCGGGTCAGCTGCTTGTCCAGCAGCCGGAGTTGCCGTCGTCCGTCCGGGGTGATGGTGATGACGTTGCGTCGCCGATCGGTCGGATCCGGTTCGCGTTCGACCAGCTGCCGTTCGCTGAGCTCGTTGATCGTGGCGACCATGTCACTGAGATGGATGCCGCTGCGGCGGCCCAGCGCGGCCTGGCTCGCCGGCCCGTACTCGTCCAGCGCCGCGAGCAGGCGGTAGTGGTAGCCGCGCGCGTGGACCGCGGTGAAGCCCTCACTGACCAGACGGTGGGCGTGCGTGGCGGTCTGGGTCAACAGCCAACTCGGCAGGGTGGTCAGCCTGGCCGGTGGCGCGTCGTCGGACGGCGTCTGCATGTGGGCAGCCTAACAAATTTCGTTGGTGCGACTAACGGTACGACTCTCATCTGGGCGATTATCGTTGGCCGCACGAACGTTAGTCAGCCAAATGATTTCCTCCATGGCCGATCGGAGCAGGTCGGCGACGGAACCCGCTGGGAGACGACAACATGATCAAGCCTTTCCGCCTCGACATCCCGCAGGCCGACCTGGACGACCTCGGCGCCCGGCTGAGCCGTACCAGGTGGCCCGACGAGCTGCCCGACGCCGAATGGGACTACGGCATCCCGGTACGCCGCGTACGGGAGCTGGCCGAGCACTGGCGCACCGGGTACGACTGGCGCCGACACGAGGCCGAACTGAACCGGTACCCGCAGTTCACCACCGAGATCGACGGCCAGAACGTCCACTTCCTACACGTACGCTCCGCCGACCCGGACGCGCTGGCGCTGGTCCTGACCCATGGCTGGCCCGGTTCGGTGGTGGAGTTCCTCGACGTGATCGGCCCACTGTCCGAGCAGTTCCACCTCGTCATACCGTCGATCCCCGGCTTCGGTCTCTCCGGCCCGACCAGGCAACGCGGCTGGGACGTACACCGGGTCGCCCGTGCGTGGGCGACGCTGATGCAGCGACTCGGATACCACCGGTACGGCGCGCAGGGCGGGGACTGGGGCTCGGCGATCTCCCGTGCGCTCGGCGCGGTCGCGCCCGATCGTGTCGTCGGCGTGCACCTCAACTATCTGCCCACACCGCCGCCGCCGGACGGCAGGGGAGAGCAGGACCTGACCGACCCGGACCGCGAGCGGCTGGCACGGATCAAGCAGTTCGTCGCCCAACGCCCCGGCTACATGGTCCTCCAGGCCACCCGGCCACAGACCCTGGCGTACGCGCTGACCGACTCCCCCGTCGGGCAGCTCGCCTGGATCGCCGAGAAGTTCACCGAGTGGACCGACCCACGATCCACGGTCAGCGACGACCGCATCCTCACCAACGTCATGCTCTACTGGCTGACCGGCACGGCGGGGTCCTCGGCCCGACTGACCCGCGAAAGCGCGTTCGGTGGCCCGCTGCCCTGCCCACCGCCCGTGGGCGTGGCCGTCTTCGCCCATGACATCACCCTGCCCGTACGCCCTCTCGCGGAGCGGACGTACAGCGTGACGCACTGGAGCGAGTTCGACCGAGGCGGACACTTCGCCGCACTCGAAGTACCCGACCTGTTCGCCGCCGACGTACGGCAGTTCTTTTTCGACCTGTCCTGACGTTGATTACTGGATTACTGGTTAATGCAATCCAACAATTGGCCGCCGTGATGCGGATCGGCAAAACGGGACAAAAGGACGTGCACCATAATGACAGTTATGGTGCACGTCGCCATCGAGATGGGAGTGCGGTTGTCTGCTTCGGGGACCGGGCCCCGTCCCACGCCCGGTCCCCGGGGTCACCGCCGCACGCAGTTCAGGCCGATCCGCAGACCCGCGTCGTCAACCGCTGCGACGTTAGTCTTGCCTCTAACCTGGCAGGTCGTCCTCGACGAGGGATGTCGTCATCGCCTGCCAGCCTGGCGGAGCATCGCGTCTGTTTCGGGGTCGGGCATGAGCTCCCGGACCTCCTGTGCACAGCGGCAACTGGCGGCGATCTTGGCAGCCCACGCCAGCGCCTCCTCGCGTGAGGCCACGTCGACTACCACGAACCCGCCGATGACCTCCTTGGTCTCCGGGTACGGGCCGTCGGTGACCATCCCGTCGGTGGCCACGACGCTCGCCCTCTGCCGTTCCAGTCCGGCGCCGAACACGAACACGCCGGCGTCCACGGCCTCCTGGACCACCGCGTGCGAGGCCTTGCCCACGTCGGGGAAGTCCTCGGCGGGGATGTGGTCCATCGCGCCGTCATTGAACGACACCAGGTACTGCGGCATCCCAACACTCCCTTGTCCCGGCGGCCCCGGTCCGGCCGCCTCTCACCTGTGCTACGAACGACTCGCCCCGGATCCGACGCTATGCCAAAAGATTTATTCACGGGACCTCCGCCGCTCGGCGCCTCCGGCCCACTTGACCTTGACACAGTGACAAGGTCTTCACTGGGTCAAGGAGGTGGTACTGATGACGACGACAGAAGAGGACACGGACGCGACGCGCGCTCTCCGAGCGCTGGAAAGCAGCAGCTCGTCGGTACGGCTGCGGGCGGCGCTGGCGGTCGGCACGACCCCTGACGCACGGCTCGTCGACAAGCTCGTCGAACGATGCGCGGTCGAGCCCGAATTTTACGTACGCGAGATGCTCACGTGGGCACTCACCCGCCACTCGTCGTCGACGACGGTTCCGAAGCTCGTCGGCGAACTCCGCTCGGAGAATCCGCAGGCACGAAGCCAGGCGTTGCACACGCTGTCCAAGATCGGAGATCGGCAGGCGTGGCCGGCGATCACCCGGGCGCTGCTGACCGACGCCGACGACGAGGTGGCGCGGAGTGCCTGGCGGGCAGCGGTCGTACTCGTGCCCGAAGGTGAAGAGCCCGAGCTGGCCGGGGTGCTGGTGGCACAGCTCGGGCGGGGCGACCGCGCGACGCAGTTGAGTCTCAGTCGGGCGCTGATCGCCCTCGGTGAGCTGATCATGCCGACTCTCCGCGCGGCGATGACGGATCTCGACCCACGCGTGCGCGAGCACGCGATCGCCACGAAACGGTTGTTGCGCGACCCGGATGCCGGATTCGAGTTCGCGATCGAGGAGGCGAAGCGCATCGTGGCCCTCGGTGGTAGAAGCCAGGAGGGGTAGCAGGCAGTGTTGATCGGTGATGTGGCACGACGATCCGGAGTCAGCGCCCGGATGCTCAGGCATTACGAGTCGCTCGGTCTGGTACGGCCGACGGGGCGTACCGAGTCTGGCTATCGCGAGTACGCAAGTGAGGACATCCGGCGGATCTTCCATATCGAGAGCCTGCGGTCGCTGGGGTTGTCGCTGCGTGAAGTCGGGCGGGCGCTCGATGATCCCGGCTTCACGCCGGCACAGCTCGTCGACGACCTCATGCGCCAGACGCGAGAACGGATAACGAGTGAGACGGAGCTGCTGACGCGACTCCGCCGGATCGGTGCCGCGGAACCCGCCGGCTGGGAGGACGTCCTCCAGATCGTCGCACTTCTTCAGGCGCTGGGGTCGGAGAGCGCTGGGAAGCGCCAGCGCGCGGCGTTGTCCTCGGTCGAGGAGGCTCCGGTGCCAGTGGAAGCGCTGGTCGAGGCGGTGCTGAGTGAGACGGACCCGATCGTCGCCGGAGCCCTTCGATGGGCGCTGGTGCAATCGGGCGCTGGCGGAGCGGAACTGCTGGCGGAGGGCCTCGACTCACCCGCAGCCGAGGTACGCAAACGTGCCGTCCAGTCCATCGCCGAGATTCCGAACGGTGACGCGACCGCACTGCTGCAGGACGCCCTCGCGAACCCCGACATCGTGGTCCGCAGGTATGCGGCTCTGGCGCTCGGCGTACGTGGAATAGCCGCCGCGGTCCCGACGCTCATCGACATGATCGTCGAAGAGGCGAACGACGTTGACGCAGCCGATGCGTTGAGCGCGTTGGCGAGTGACCCCGCGTTGGCTGACCAGATCGCCACCAGGCTCGTTGATTGCCTCACCCACGACACCGTTGATTCGTCCGCGCGGCGACGGCTGACGCAGGCACTCGCGGATATCCCGGGGATCACGACGTCACGTGCCCTCGCGGATCTGTCACGTGATGAAGACCGCGCTGTTGCGCTAACCGCGGCGTACATTCTGACGCTACGCGAGACACGATAACGGGTTCTTGTCCGGCGACAGCGGACGACAAAGAAAAAGCAAGGAGGACGACCACTCCTTGCCACTTCTAATCTATAACACACCCCGGGTCTTGCGGCAAGACCCGGGGTGTGCCGCAGAATCTCCAGCCGAAGCCAAAACCTCTGCGAATCGGGGTTCGCGCTTTGGTGGAAATGGGGGTTCTCCTTGATTGACGTGATCGTTGCCGGCGGCGGACCGACCGGCTTGATGCTGGCCTCTGAGCTGCGGCTGCACGACGTGCACGTGGTCGTGCTGGAGCGGGACGCGGAGCCGACCAAAGTAGTCCGCTCACTCGGCCTGCACGCCCGCAGTATCGAAGTGATGGACCAGCGGGGCATGCTCGGGCGCTTTCTCGCGCTCGGCAAGCCGTACAAGCTCGGGGGTTACTTCGCCGGCATCACCAAGCCGTGGCCCGAACGGATGGACACGGCACACGGGTATGTCCTCGGCATCCCGCAACCCGTCACCGACCGGCTGTTGACCGGGCACGCCATCGAGGTCGGCGTCGACATCCAGCGCGGTAGTGAGCTGGTCGACCTGAGTCAGGACCAGCACGGGGTGACCGCCGCGCTGGCCGACGGCACGGAGCTGCGTTCGCGCTACCTCGTCGGCTGCGACGGGGGCCGCAGCACGGTGCGCCGGCTGCTGGGCGTCGGCTTCCCCGGCGAGCCCACCAGGGTGGAGACGCTGCTGGGCGAGATGGCGCTGACCGCGCCGCCGGAGGAGGTGGCCGCCGTGATGGCCGAGGTCCGCAAGACCCAGCTCCGGTTCGGCGCCGGGCCGCTCGGCGACGGGTTGTACCGCGTCGTCGTACCTGCCGAGCGGGTCGCCGAGGACCGTGCTGTCCCGCCGACCCTGGAGGAGTTCAAGCAGCAACTGCGGGTGACCGCCGGCACCGACTTCGGCGTGCACTCACCGCGTTGGCTGTCCCGCTTCGGCGACGCCACCCGCCTGGCCGAGCGCTACCGGGTCGGCCGGGTGCTGCTGGCCGGCGACGCGGCGCACGTCCACCCACCGCTGGGCGGGCAGGGGCTCAACCTCGGCATCCAGGACGCGTTCAACCTGGGCTGGAAACTGGCCGCCGAGGTCGCCGGCTGGGCGCCGGAGGGGCTGCTGGACAGCTACCAGGCCGAGCGGCGACCGGTGGCCGACGCGGTGTTGGACAACACCCGCGCCCAGACAGAGCTGATGTCCCTCGATCCAGGTCCCCAAGCGGTCCGCCGGCTGATGTCGGAGCTGATGGAATTCGAGGACGTGAACCGGTACCTGATCGAGAAGATCATCGCGATCGGAATCCGTTACGACTTCGGCCCGGGACATGAGCTGCTTGGCCGGCGGATGAGGGATGTGGCGCTGAAGCGGGGCCGCCTCTACGAGCTGATGCACGGCGGCCGCGGGCTACTGCTCGACCAGACCGGCCGGCTCTCGGTAGCGGGCTGGTCGGATCGGGTCGACCACGTCGTGGACGTCAGTGACGAACTGGACGTACCCGCGGTGCTGCTGCGGCCGGACGGCCACGTCGCCTGGGTCGGCGACGATCGCCAGGATCTGCACAGCCATCTGCCAAGGTGGTTCGGCGCTGCCGCCAGCTGAGTTGGATCTGGTCCGCCGCGGTGTCATGCCGGGACGTCGGCGTCAGGCGTCGTCGGCCGGGATGTGGTGCACCTGGTCGGCGGGGATGGCCGACGGGGTCAGGTACGGCTCACTGGTGAGGTAGTACGCGTCGTGTTGCAGAGCCGCCCATACCGCGTGAGCGCGGGCGAGGTCGCCTTTGACCAGGCGGACGAAAGCGGCCGTGTCGCCCGCCTCGCCGGATCCGAGGGGAAGCACCGCGACGCTCGGCAGCGCGGCCAGCACGCCGAGTCGGGCTCGGGCGGGAGCATCACCACCGACCCTGGCGTACGCATCCAGCAGCGTCACCGCCGGCAGGCCCGCGTACGCGCCTTCGTCGGCGATGTCGACCAGCAGTTCGCCGACGTGGAGGTGCCCGCGGGCGTAGGACAGCATCGCGGAGGTGTCCAGTACGGCCCGGATCTCGATCTCGTCGTCGTGCGGCATCAGGCGGGGGCGGACTCGTCTGCTGGCCACGTCCCCGCGCGTACCATGTCGCGTCGCCGTTTGTTCTCGGCCCGCTGCCCCGCGGTCAGCCGGGGCAGACTCCCCCGCACCCGGTCCCGACCCTCCTCGGTGACCTCGATGCCGACCGCCCGGAGCATCTCGACGGTGGCGGCCGCCCGGTCCATCCGCGCGCGGAGCGCGTCGGCAACGGCGGCGGAGGCGTTCTCCTCGCGGTCGAGGTAGGCCGCGACGTCATCCGGCAGGCTCACGGTCACGCGCTTGGTCATACCCGAATCATACCCACGGCGGCAGGACTTCGGATCAACCCGGACGACCGCGCCCTGACGTCACTGATCCGCCGATTCGGGACGGTGACGACTCGGGCCGCCGATTCGGGACGGTGACTGCTCGGGCTGATGGCCTCGGAGGAGCACCTCGACGGCCTCGGCCACCGAGTCGACCGTGAAGTCGGGTGCGGGGCCGGCGAACGACCGCGATGCGGGCCGGTGTCGAGGCCGCAACCAGATCGTCCGCAGCCCGGCGGCCCGACCGCCGGCCACGTCGAGGACCAGGTTGTCGCCGATCATCGCGCCGCCCCGGTCGAGGCTGGTGCCGCACCGCTGCGCGGCGAGCCGGAAGATCTCGGGATCGGGCTTGCGTACGCCGACCTCGCCGGAGATGCACCACCCGTCGACCAGACGATCGAGCCCGGTGTTTCGGATCTTCCCGAGCTGGTTGTCGGTCATGCCGTTGGTGACGATCCCGATCCGCCATCCGGCCTGACGCAGTTGTCCGAGCGCGTCGACATCCCCCGGGTCGCACGATGCCAACTCGGGCATGCGTCGGCGGTACTGCGCCCACAGCCGCTCCGGCGGCTGGCCCAGGTCGAACGTCTCGCTTACGGTGACGAAGAAGCTGTCCATCGGGCCGGAGTGGTGTGTGTCGGCCAGGCGGAGAAAGGCGAGCGCCTCGTCGTCGAGCCGGTGGGTGACGACAAACTCCTCGGCCCAGGCGTTGAACGCCGCCCGGCGGTCGACGAGAGTGTCGTCCAGGTCGAACAACGCGAGCTGCCGCACCCGGGCACGATAGCCGGACACCGACCCGACGGTTCACCAGGTGACACAGCGGGCCGGTCGGTGTGTTCGGGGCCGTCGAGAACTGGCCGAAGCAGGGCGCCAGGACATGAACCGGACACGGCGTCCGCGTTTGGCGTCCGCTTGTCCAGGCACTGTCGATCCCTGGACAAGCGCGCCATGGCTCTCACCCCGCTCCCGGTGCGACCGTTGACGCAAGTCCGAGGAAGTACCACTGACCAGGGAGTTGTCGTGAAGGACGTGTCCGTACCCGATCTGACCGGAAAGCTTGCCGTGGTGACCGGCGGCAGCGATGGCATCGGTCTGGGCCTGGCCGTACGCCTGGCCGGTGCGGGTGCCGAGGTCGTGCTGCCGGTCCGCAATCTGGCGAAGGGTGCCGCGGCGGTCGAGCGGATCCACGCGTCCGTGCCGGGGGCGGTGGTTTCCACCCGGGAGCTCGACCTGGCGTCGTTGGACTCGGTGACGGCGCTCGCCGAGATCCTGAACCGGGAGGGCCGGCCGGTCAACATCCTGGTCAACAACGCCGGGCTGATGATGCCGGCGGTCCGGCACAGCACCGTCGAGGGCCTTGAGCTGCAGTTCGGTACGAACCACATCGGTCACGTCGCGCTCACCGGGCGACTGCTGCCGCTGCTGCGCGCCGGCCGGGCGCGGGTCACCACGATGTCGAGCAGCGCCGCCCGATCAGGCAAGATCGAGTGGGCGGATCTGCAGGCCGAGCAGAGGTATTCGGCGGTGCGCGCGTACGGCATGTCGAAGCTTGCGAACCTGATGTTCGGGCTGGAGTTGGATCGTCGCAGCAGGGCTGCGGGCTGGGGCATCGTCAGCAACGTCGCCCACCCCGGGACGACCCTGACCAACCTGTACGCCTCCGGCCCGAACCTGGGCCGCAAACGCCCCTCACCCTACGAGTGGATCATGCGGCGCCTGGCGGGCGTGGGTGTGATGGTGCAGACCGTCGACGCCGGCCTGCTTCCGGCCCTGTACGCCGCCACCAGCCCAGAAGCGCGCGGCGGCCGCTTCTACGGCCCGGACGGATTCGGTCAGTTCACCGGCGGACCGACCGAGTTGGCCGTCTACAAACCCGCCCGGGACGCCGCCGACGCGGCGCGGCTCTGGGACGTCTCCGAGCGACTGGCCGGCGTGGAGTACGCAACGCTCTGACCTGCCGCGGGGGTGTGTCGTCGCCCCGCTCGCGGGGGAACGGGTAGATGGGCCGGCATGCGGAGGGTGGCATGACGTACACCTGCCTGCCCGGCTGTCGACGGACGCCGCACCCGGGCGGTCACGGTGACCTGAGCGGCGGGTGCGTCGTCGGTCAGGTCTGCCGGGGTACGGAGTCGAGGCGGGCGAGTTCGTCCGGCGTCAGCCGCAGCGCGCCTGCGGCGACGTTGGCGACGAGGTGGTCCGGGTTGCCGGTGCCGGGGATGGCCAGCACATGCGGCCCACGATGCAGCGTCCACGCCAGCCGGATCTGCGCCGACGACACCCCGTGCGCGTCCGCCACCTGCTGGACCACGTCGTGTTCGGTGTGGCCCGCGCCCGCTTCCCGGGCGTCGCCGGCGATCGCGAAGAACGGCACGAACGCGACGCCCCGTTCACCGCAGGTACGCAGGAAGTCGTCGGCTTCGGGGCGGGCGCCGATCCCGTACCGGTTCTGCACGCAGACGACCGGTGCGATCGCCTGGGCCTCGGTGAGGTGTTCGGGGCGAACGTTCGAGATGCCGAGATGACGGATCAGGCCGGCGTCACGTAGCTGCGCCAGGGCGCCGAACCGTTCCGCGATCGAATCGGTGCCGTGGACCCGCAGGTTGACCACGTCGAGGTGATCGCGGCCGAGCTGGCGCAGGTTTTCCTCGACCTGCCCGCGTAGCTGATCCGGGCGCGCCTGCAGCCACTCCCCCGACGGGTCCCGGCCCGGTCCGACCTTCGTGGTGATGACCAGGTCGTCCGGGTACGGGGCCAACGCGCGGTTGATCAGTTCGTTGGCGGAACGCAGGGGTGAGAAGTAGAACGCAGCGGTGTCGATGTGGTTCACGCCGAGTTCGACCGCTCGTCGCAGTACGCGTATCGCCCGGTCACGGTCGCTCGCCACGGCGTCGGCCCCGAACACCGCACCGTCCTGGGTCAGGCGCATCGCACCGAAACCGATCCGGTTGACGGTGAGGTCGCCGAGCTGCCAGGTCCCCGCCGACGCGGCGGTGATCGCCTCCGAAGTCATGATCGAAGTTTGCCACTCCGAACCGGGAGCGCCAACGGACCGGTGGTGCGCCGCCCGGGCACGTGTGGACCGGCAACCCGTGACCGGCTTCCGCACGGTTGCCGGTCACGGTTCGCGGATGGGTCAGCCGAGCAGGCCCTCGATGATGTCGACGGCCCGGGTGGTGCCGCCCTCGGCCCGGGCGTCGGCGCGCAGCGCGGCGCAGCGGCGGGCGACCTCCGCGTCGGTGGTGAGGTCGAGCAGGGCGGTCCGCAGTGCCTCGGCGGTGGCGTCGGCGGTGTGGACCCGCCGGGCCACGCCGAGTTCGACGAGACGGTCGGCGTTGGTGAACTGGTCGACGGCCTGCGGTACGGCAATCATCGGGGTGCCGGTGAACAGGCCCTCGCTGCTTCCACCCATGCCGGCGTGGGTGACGAAGGCATCGGCCTGCCACGGGGTAGGGTCCCCCATGATCGCGAATTCCTGGTTGGCCGGTCCGGCACCGACCGCGGCGCTGCCCCGCGAACGGTTGCGGGAACGGATCCTGAACCTGCTGTCGTCGCAGAACATGTGTGTGCTGGCCACCACGGGCCCGGACGGCCCGCTCGCCACCCCGGTGCGCTACTACCACCACGAGCTGACGTTGTACGTGACCGCGCAGGCCGGCACGCCCAAGCTGCGCAACATCGCCGGCGACCCGCGGGTGTCGGTGGGGGTGTTCGCCCCGCTGGTGGGTCAGGCGAGTTCCCGGGGTGCGCAGCTGTTCGGGACCGCGCGGGTGCTGCTGCCCGGCGACGACGGTTTCGACGACGGGATGGCGGTGTACCGGTGGCAGTCCGACGCTGTCGAACGCGGCCGCTCGGTGCTGGACGCGCCGCGCGGTCCGCTGGTGCGGATCGAGGTGCGGCGGGTCGTGTACACCGAGCACTGGCTGCGCCGCGATGGGTACGCCCCGCGCCAGTTTTGGTCCGCGTCCGCTGCGCCGACCACAACCGACGTCCGGGAGGTGCGACCCGCCTAGACTTGCCCGGCGATGAGCGAGCATGAGACCGCCGGGGATGCCCTGGCCGACACCCGACCCTGCGCCCACTGTGGCCGGCCGGTCCCCCAGCGCACCGCCGCGGGTCGACCGTTTCGCTACTGCCGGGACAACGACGGCGCCTGCCAGCGTGCTTCCCGTAACAGCAGGATGCGCCACCGTAACGCTCCCGGGCTCGCCGGTCAGGTGGCCAGGACCTGGGAGGCGGTCGACCGGTTGGACCAGGTGGTCGAGACCCTGACCGAGGCACTGCACGCCGAGTTGTCGCCGGTCGGGGTGGAACGCCAGCTGGCCCAGGCACGCGCGGACGCCGCGACCGAGGTCGCGGCCGCGCAGGCCGAACGCGACGACGCGCGCCGGGAGGCGGAAGCAGCCGCTGCGGCGGCGACGGTCGCGCACCAGGCGGCGGCGACGGCGGTCGCGGACCGGACCACCGCGCTCGACCGGGCCCGGCAGGCCGAGCAACTGGCCGAAGCGGCCGGGCAGCGGGCAACCGCCGCGGCCACCGAACGCGACGAGGCGCAGCGGGCGGCGAGCGCCGCGCAGGCGCTGCGTACCCAGGCGGAGTCGGACCGGGACGCGGCCCGCGCCGACCTGCGGTTGCTGCGGACGCAGGCGGAGTCGGACCGGCGGTCGATCACCGACCTGACCCGTGAGCGGGATGCCGCCCGCGCCGACGCGGCCCGCGCCGAGGCTACCGCGGCGCAGGCGGTACGGGCGGCCGAGGAGTCACAGGTGGCGGCGCAGCAGGCGCAGACCCTGGCCGACCGGGCGCAGGCGCGGGCGACACAGGCGACGCGTGACGCCGTACGGGCCGGGGAGCAGGCGCAGCGCGACGCCGCCGCTGCGGACCAGGCCCGGGCGGCGGCCCAGCGGGCCGAACAGGACCGGGACCGGATGGGTGAGCAGGTGCGGGTGGCTCGGGAGGAGACGGCTGCGGCGCAGGCACGGGTCGGTGAGCTGGTGGCCCGGCTCGACGCGGCGCAGGTTGAACGGGACGCGGCGGCCGACCGGGTGGCCCGGTTGTCGGTACAGGTCAGCGACCTGGCGGCGGCGCTGGCGAGCCTGAGCAGCCGGACGCTGCCACCGGCACCCGCTTCCCCCGCCTGACTCCAGACCGACACAAAGCGGCGAAACTACATAAAAGGCCCAGAACCGATCGGGTACGGTGGTGGGCCGGATCACGGCTTGCGGTGTCCGGCTACGCTCGGAATGTTTGATCAGAAGTACGTTTGCCGAAGGTGTCGGGAATCGCCGACCCGGTACCCATCGTTACACCGATAAGACCAGCACCACGACCGAGGGGAATGCCGATCATGGGCGAGCGCATGCTGCGCGGAAGCCGTCTGGGAGCAGTCAGCTACGAGTCCGACCGGAACACGGAGCTCGCGCCGCGCCAGACCCGCGAGTACCTCTGCGCCAAGGGCCACCAGTTCGAGGTGCCCTTCGCCGTTGACGCCGAGGTTCCGATCACCTGGGAGTGCAAGTTCGACGGCAGCGTCGCGCGGCTGGTGGATGGCACCGAGCCCGAGCAGAAGAAGGCGAAGCCGCCGCGTACCCACTGGGACATGCTGCTGGAGCGCCGTTCGATCGCCGAACTCGAGGACATCCTCGCCGAACGACTCGAAGAGGTACGGACCCGACGCGGTCGCGTCTGACCACCACCGCACACCACAACCACCACCGCCCCGCGGCCGTCGGCCGTGGGGCGGTTTTGCGTACGCGGTGTGGGGCCGGGGTCAGTTCGGGCGGTGATCGACGATCTCGCCCTCGATCGCCGGCCCGGCGGCGGCCGGTGGCCGCTGCTCGGCGGGCTGCGGAGTCGGCTGCGGCGCCCCCCGACGCACCCGTACCCGACGGGGCCCGAACAGGTCACCGGCGACCATCGCCGACACCCGGCGCTCCGTTGCCACCTGCACGCCCCGGCGGGCCAGCACGCGGACCGGCGGTATCACCAGCAGCAGGCCGATGATCCCGCTGACCAGGCCCGGTATCGCCAGCAGCAGACCCGCACCGAGCCCGACGAGGCCGTCGACGACCTGCTTGCCCGGTGGGCTGCCGGCCTCGGCGGCGCTACGGAAGCCACGCCAGGCCCGCATGCCCTCGCGACGCAGCAGCACCAGGCCCAGCATCGAGGCGGCGAGCACGAGCAGGATCGCCCAACCGAACCCGATCGCGTGGCCGACCAGGACAAAAACCACGATCTCGATGACCACGGCGAGCAGTAGTGCCAACGGCACCAGTCTCAGCCCTCGGCGCATGTCACCCCATCCGGATGATGAACGGCAGCGGAATCCCGCCCCTCAAGCATGACACGGGTCGGTTCTACGGCCACCGCGACGTACTGTCGCCGAACAGGGCACGTCGTCGGCCGAACCCGACCCGGCGTTCCTGCAGGCACCACAGCGTCACCCGCCACAGCGCCTCGGCGATGATCAGCGGGCTCATCTTGCTCGCGCCGTGTTCCCGCTCGGCGAAGGTGATCGGGACCTCCACGGTCCGCAATCCGGCCCGGTGCGCCCGCCAGGACAGTTCCACCTGGAACGAGTACCCCTGGGAGGCGACCGACTCGAAGTCCATCTTGTCCAACGCCGGCAGCCGGTAGATCCGGTACCCGCCGGTGGCGTCGGACATCGGCATCCCCAACGCCAGCCGGGTGTACAGGTTCCCGCCACGGGAGAGCAGCTGGCGGTGCCACGGCCAGTTGACCACCTCACCGCCGGAGGTCCACCGGGAACCGATGACGACGTCGGCGTCACGGGCCGCGTCGAGCAGCCGGGGCAGTTCCTCCGGGGCGTGGGAGCCGTCGGCGTCCATCTCCGCGACCGCGTCGTACCCGTGTTCGCGCGCCCACCCGAACCCGGCCACGTACGCCGCCCCCAGGCCCTGTTTACCGGGCCGGTGCAGCACGTGGACGAACTCGTCCGCGGCCGCCAACCGGTCGGCGACCGCCCCGGTCCCGTCCGGGCTGTTGTCGTCGGCGATCAGGACCTCCACCGCCGGGACCGCCTGGCGCAGCCGCTCGGTGATGACGACGACGTTGTCCGCCTCGTTGTACGTGGGAATGACGACCAGGACGCGTCCCACGCCCGGATATCCCGTCATGCGCTCGACCGCACCGGTTGTACCACTCACCGCTCCTCCGCATCTGCCGCGGTGGCGGGGTCGACATCACCCCCTGCCACCGACGGACCGTCTGCGGGGACCACCCGGCGTCGGCGGGTCACCACGGCCGTCACGAGCGCCGCGACGGCCAGACCCACCAGCACCACCTCGGGCCAGAAACCGACCCGGGTGGCGACCGTACGGGCGTCCCCGAGGTGCACTTCCCGGACCACCACCGCTGGGGTGTTGAACCCGGTCGCACCGGTTACCCGCCCATCGGCCCCGACGAACCCGGACACCCCGACCGTGGAGGCCATGAGTGCCTCACGACCGTGCTCGACCGCCCGTAACTGCACCATCGCCATCTGCTGGCGCGCCTCGGCCACGTCGAAGGTCGCGTTGTTCGTCTGCACCACCAGCAACTGCGCCCCACCGGTGACGGTGTCCCGGACCACCTCGTCGTAGGCGACCTCGAAGCAGATGACGTCGCCGAGGGTCAGCCCACCGGCGGTGATGACACCGGGGCGGGTGCCGGCGACAAAATCCGACCGGACCCGGTCGACCTCGGAGCTGACCTTCCGGGCGATGCTGCGCAACGGGATGTACTCCGCGAACGGCACCGGATGCCGTTTGAAGTACATCTGGTCCAGGTCCGGACCGGTTCCCGGCAGCCACAGCAGCCCCGTGTTGCGTACCTGACCCTGGCCGGGGCCGAGCAGGACCGCGCCGACCAGGATCGGCGCCTTGATCGCATCCGCCGCGGCGGTGATCTCGGCCGCCGCCGTCTGGTCGCGCAACGGGTCGACGTCGCTGGCGTTCTCCGGCCACACCACCAGGTCCGGTTGGGTCGCCGTACCGGCGGCGACCCGGGCGGCGAGGTCGATGGTGGCGTTGGCGTGGTTCTCCAGCACCGCCCGCCGCTGGGCGTTGAAGTCCAACCCGAGCCGGGGCACGTTGCCCTGCACGATCGCCACCGTGGCGGCGCCGGAACCGGAGCCGGAACCCAGCGGCACCAGCAGCCCGACCAGGACCACGGCCACCGCCGCCACCGCGGCGCCGAGCGCCGGCAGGCCGACCCGTGCCGGGGCGGCACCGACCTCCACGGGGCCGGGACGGCGCCATGCGGCCAACGCCCACCAGCCGGCCGCGACCAGGAAGCCGCCGACGAGCGCGGTCACGAACGTCACCAGCGGTGCCCCACCGAGGACCGCCCACCGCACCAGCGGCGAATCCGCCTGGCTGAACGCCAGCCGCCCCCATGGGAACCCACCGAACGGGGTCCGGTCCCGCAGCGCCTCCTGGGCCACCCACAGCACCCCGGTCACCACCGGCCACGACCAGCGCCACCGGTCCACGACCGGGCTCACCAGGGCGATGGCCAACCCCAGTAGGGCCAGATAACCGGCCTGCAACCCGGACAGCAGCAGCCACGGCAGGTAACCGGTGTGCAGGTTCGTCCACGCCAACATCGGCACAAACAGGGCCAGCCCGGTCAACGCGCCCAATCCGGCGCCAGCCCGTAACCGGCGCCGGTGCGCCGCGGCGGCGAGCAACGCCACCCCGACCGGCGCCAGCCACCACAGCCCGTACGGCGGGAAAGCGACCAGCAGCGCCCCACCACCGGCCAGGGCCGCGAGCACCGCGACCCACAACGGCAGCGGCCGGGGCCGCTCACCGGCCGACACCACCGGATCGTGACCCGTACCGACCCGCGTGCCCGCCGACTCCACCATCGCCACCTGCGCCTCACCACCAGTCCGGCCACCACCGCACCGACCGGCGGCGGATCTTCCCGGCGAAAGGCTACCGGCCCGACCCGCACCCACCACCACGTCCGGCCCACGACACCACCGACCGGCAGGAAACGACACCCACCACCGATACCGTCCGGGAAGACAAAATCGGGGCGCGACCAATGGCCGCGCCCCGATGCTCCCAGGCCCTTCCCGGCCGGTGTGGCAGAGATGACCCGTCACGACCTTCGGACCGACCGGAGGAGGACTGGCTGTCCCCGTCAGGCCGTTGTCTACTGGCCGTGCACATCATCCTGCCCTTACACCGGTAACCGCGGCCGGTTCGCGCCGCCCCGCCGACCCCCGCCCGCTGGACCTGGCCGCTGCGACATCGAAAACAGTCGCTCGGCCAGCGGACGAAGGGACGAAGCGAACAACAGCCGCTTCCCGTAGTAGGACTCAAAGACGGTACGTGGTGGACCCCCGGCCCTGTCAACCGCCACCGGCCAAGTCGGCGCGATCAATTCGGCGTGTCGGACCCCGCGAGTCGCCGATCAATCCCCGGCGAGCAGATACCGGCGCAGCAACGCCACCGCCGTACCCGGATGCTCCGCCGCCAACAACCCCGCGGCGGCCAGCACATACTGATCATCGACCACCGGTGTCGCCGCCCGTGGCAACGCCCACCCACCGCCGTGGTCGGCCAGCACCGCATCGAGCACCGCCACCGCCTCGGGCGTACCGGCGTGGCGAAGGACACCCCCCGAACCGATGACCAACCGGACGTCTCGCAGATCACGACCCCCACCGTCACCGACCGACGCGCCCCGCGCGTGCCGCCGCAACGCCACCGTCGCCGCCAACCCCGCGATCCGCCGGTCCACCGCCAGCGCCGCCACGTCAACCGCCAGGAACCCAGGATCAGCGGCCCGGTCCGCGGCCAACGCCGTCAACGACTCCACCTCACCCGGGGCCAGCATCCGCTCCGCCTGCGCCGCCGCCACCACCCCCGGCGCGCTCCACCGCATACCCAGGTCACCCTCGACCGTCCGGGCCCGCCACAACGTGCCCGCGGCCGCCCGCGCCGGCCCCATCTCCCGTTCGTCCGGCGTCAGCACCGAATACACATCCGTCGTCGCACCACCGACGTCGACGACCACCAGGTCACCGGAAAGCTCGTCGGCGAGCACCTCCACCCCGGTCAGCACCGCCTCCGGGGTAGCCGCCCGAACCAACCCGGCGAACCGCGTACCGCGCGACAACCGCTTCCCGCCGATCACATGCCGCA
This sequence comes from Micromonospora sp. NPDC049523, assembly GCF_040676775.1. Lineage (NCBI taxonomy): Bacteria > Bacillati > Actinomycetota > Actinomycetes > Micromonosporales > Micromonosporaceae > Micromonospora > Micromonospora sp. NPDC049523. Next base: position 173,364 of record NZ_JBFAPP010000007.1, read on the forward strand.
GGAACACGTCCCGGATCGCCGCCCGCGCCGACAACGGCGCCAACACCCCGATCCGCGGCAACACGTTCCCAGCCAGCGTCACGGGCACGCCCCGGTCGGCCAACACCCCGGCAACCTCCGCGCGGACCTCCACGTTCCCGGCCACCACCACCGGCACCCGCCACCGGGCCGCCGCCAACCGGGCCGCGTTGTGCAGCAACACCTCACCGTCACCGCCGTCGGTCCCCCCGACCAACAACACCACATCCGGACGCGCCGCCCGCAATCCGGCCAACCCCGCCCGGTCCAACCGGCCCGCACCGACGTGCACCACCCGCGCCCCGGCCGACAACCCCACCTGCTGGCCCGCCCGCGCCGTCACCAACTCCTCGTAACCGACCACCGCCAGGCGCAACCCGCCACCGGCCGACGAGCACACGTACCACGGCATCGCCGTCGCATCCGGGCCCGCCGCCTGCGCGACCGCGGCGTCCAGGCCGTGCAGCACATCGGTACCGACCGTCGTCGGCCGCGCCGCCGACCCCACCAACACCCCGGTGGCCAACTCCACCACCGCGACCTTCGTGAACGTCGAACCGACATCGGCGCAGACCGCGTACCCGCTCACAACAGCCGCGGCACCGCGCCCGGCGCCCCACCCGGTGGTGGCGCCGGCACCACCACCGTCCCGGTCGCCGTCACCGCCACCAACGGCGGATCCAACACCGCCGCCGCCGAAGCCCCCCGTTCCGGCACACCCCGACACACCACCCGGCACTCGAAGTCGATCGTCCGACTGCGGGTACCGACCCGGGTCACCGTCGCCACCACCTCCAGCACGTCACCGGCCCGCACCGGCGCCCGGAACTGCACCTCGCCGTACGAGGCGAACAACCCCTCGTCCCCGTCGGTACGGATACACACCTCGGTCGCCACGTCCCCGAACAACCCCAACGCGTACGCCCCGTCGACCAGATCCCCCGCATAGTGCGCATGCCCGTACGGCACATACCGCCGGTGGACCACCGTCAACCCGACCCGCTCGTCACCCATCACCGCGTCCCCTTTGCCGCACCGACCCGGGCCTCCCGGTTGACCACCAACTCGTGCACCAGATAACTGGCCACCTCCCGAGGCGTCGTCCCCCGACCGAAAATCCGATCCACCCCGAGCTCCGCGGTCATCAACTCGTCGAACCGCGGCCCACCGACGATCAGCAACGGCCGCCGCCCCGCCGGCATCGCCTCCCGGAACGCCGCCGACATCTCCCGGGTGTTGTGCAGATGCGCGTCCCGCTGCGTCACCACCTGCGACACCAGCACCGCGTCCGCCTTCTCCACCCGGGCCGCCTCGACCAACTCCGGCACACTCACCTGCGCGCCCAGGTTCGTCACCTTCAACTCCCGGTAGTACTCCAGGCCCTTCTCACCCGCCACACCCTTCACGTTCAGGATCGCGTCGATGCCGACCGTGTGCGCGTCCGAGCCGATACACGCCCCCACCACCGACAACTTGCGCCGCAGCCGGGACTTCACCAACGCGTTGACATCCTTCGCCGACAACAGCGGGAAATCCCGCTCCACCACCCGTACGGCGTCGAGGTCCACCAGATGGTTCACCCGCCCGTACACGACGAAGAACGTGAACCCGTCACCCATCTGCTTCGCGTGCACCAGCATCGCCGGATCCAGGCCCATCTTCCCGGCCAACTGCAAGGCCGCACCCTCGGCCCGCTTGTCGTGCGCCACCGGCAACGTGAACGACACCTGCACCATGCCGTCACCGGTCGTGTCCCCGTACGGCCGCACCACCGACCCGGTCACGCCGCCACCCCCCGGCCGGCCGCCGACACCTGATCGCGCTCCAGCAACTCCGTCGCCGGGTTGTAGTAACCCGGCGCGTGCGCCGCCACCCCGTCCAGACCCTTACCCCGGTCCGCCGGACGCTTCATGATCCCGAACGTGCCCTCCGCGATCGCGTTCAACAACGTGTCGTCGGCGATCCGGGACAACAACCCCACCGCCTCGTCCAACACCCGCGACGCCCGCTGCTGGATGAACCCACCCGGCGCCGGCACGAAATCCTCGTGCAACCCACCGGCCGCACCCAACACGTACCGCACGTTCTGCAAAGCGATGTCCCGATCGGACAACCACGGCGTCACCACCGCCTCGGTCATCATCCCCACCAGCAGGATCCCCTGCCCGGTCATCGCACCCGCCAGGTTGAAGAACCCGTCCAACAGATTCCCCCGGAACACGTCCCCGGTCATGTGCTTCGTCGGCGGCATCCACTTCAGCGGCGCATCCGGGAACAACTCCCGCGCCAGCAACGCGTGCGCCAGCTCCAACCGGAACGACTCCGGCACATCCGGATTGATCTCGAACGCGTGGCCCAGCCCCAACTGCCAGTCTGCCAACCCCGCCTCGTGCGCGAAGAACTCGTTCAACAACTGCGACACCGTCACCGTGTGCGCCTCGTCCACCGCGTCCGCAGTGGTCAGGTAGTTGTCCTCACCGGTGTTGATGATGATCCCCGCCCGGGCGTGCACCTGCCGCGAAAACCGCTGGTCGACGAACGTACGGATCGGGTTGATGTCACGGAACAAAATCCCGTACATCGAATCGTTCAGCATCATGTCCAGCCGCTCCAGGCCGGCCAACGCCGCCATCTCCGGCATACACAACCCAGACGCGTAATTCGTCAACCGCACATACCGGCCCAACTCCCGCGACGACTCGTCCAACGCCGCCCGCATCAACCGGAAATTCTCCTGCGTCGCGTACGTCCCCGCGAAACCCTCCCGGGTCGCCCCCTCCGGCACATAGTCCAACAGGGACTGCCCCGTCGACCGGATCACCGCGATCACATCCGCACCCGCCCGCGCCGCCGCCTGCGCCTGCGGAATGTCCTCGTAGATGTCCCCCGTCGCCACGATCAGATAGATCCACGGCCGCCGCACCGGATCCCCGTACCGCCGCACCAGGCGCTCCCGCTCGACCCGCCGCCGATCGACCAACCGCAACCCCGCACCCGTCGCCCGCCGCGCCGCCGACCGCGCCGCCGTCGCCGCCCGACCCGACGGCACCGCGAAACCCACCGACCCGGCCGCCGCCTTCTGCGCCAACAACGTCAACGCAGGCCCCACCTCACCACCGGCCAGACCCTCCCGCGCCAACGCGTCGAACACCGGCAACGACACCCCGTGCGCCAACCCGACCTCGCCGACCACCGCGTCGACCAACCGGTTCACCCACGGAATCCCGTCCGGATCCGCACCCGTCACCCCCGCCAGCCGCAACACGGCCCGCTCCACCGACACCGTCGTATGACCACGGGCCAGATCCACCACCGGCTGCCCGGCCCGGCGCGCCAACTCCCGCGCCCGGGCCACCACCGCCGCGTCCAACGCGAGCTTGCTCGTCACGACGTCCCCTTCTCGAAACCCGCCGGGGCGGCTCAATCGAGCGCCTCGTAGATCACCTGACCGCGCCGCACCGTACGCCGACACACCGGCAACGGCGTCGGATCCTCCGGCCCCCGCAACTCCACATCCGAGGCCACCAGCACCGGCAGCCCCCGCTCCACCCCCGCCGGCACCGACCACACCGCGAACGTCGCCGGCGCACCCGGCGCCAACACACCCTCGTCGTCCCGGAACACCGCCCGCCACCCACCACGGGTGTGCGCCGCGAACGCCGCCCGCGCACTCATCCGCTGCGCCGGATTGAAATGCGCCACCGCCGCCCGCACCGAACCCCACGGATCCAACGGCGTCACCGGCGAATCCGACCCGAACGCCAACGTCACACCCACCCCGTGCATCGCACCCATCGGATTCGAATCCAACGACCGCGCCACCCCCAGACGCTGGGCGTACATCCGATCCTCGCCACCCCACAACCGGTCGAACGCCGGCTGCATGCTCGCCACGATCCCGTACTCCACAAAACCGGCAATCAGCCGCTTGCTCATGATCTCCGCGTGCTCCACCCGGTGCCGGGCCGCCCGCAACCGGTCCACCCCCAACGTCCCCGCCGCCTGCGCGAACCCGTCCAGCACCGTCCCGATCGCCGCGTCCCCGATCGCATGGAACCCGCCCTGCATCCCGTGCCGCGCACAATCCAACAGATGGTCACGGACCTGCTCCGCCGACACGTACCCGTGCCCACACGCACCCTCGTCACCATCCAGGTACGCCGACGAAAGATGCGCCGTACGCGAACCCAACGCCCCGTCGGCGAACAGATCCCCACCGGCACCCACCGCGCCCAACTCCCGCGCCCGCGCCGCCCCCATCAACTCACCCCAGTAGCCGAACACCTCCGGCCCACCGTCACCGGACAGCGCCAACACACCCGCGAAATCCACCTCGTCGGAAATGTCCGGGCCACCGCACTCGTGCACCGCCGCGATCCCCAACGACGCCGCCCGCGCCAACGCCACCCGCTGCGCCGCCACCCGCTGCTCCCGGGTCACCGACCCGAACGCCAACGCCCGCACCACATGGTGCGCGTCGCGCCGCAACCAACCCGACGCGTCGTACCCCGCCGCCGACACCACCTCCGGCGCCGCCGCCAACAACGCCGACGAACACAACGCCGAATGGATCGACGCCTGCGACAGGTACACCCGCCGCCCACCTGCCGCCCGATCCAACTCTGCCGCCGACGGCGGCCGCTGATCCGACCAGGACGACTCGTCCCAACCATGCCCCAACACCACCGCGTCCACCGGCAGGGCCGCCGCGAACGCCGCCACCGCCGCGGTCACCTCCGCTCCCGACCGGGTCGACGACAGATCCAGCCCGGACAACGCCAGCCCGGTGTCGGTCGCGTGCACGTGCGAATCCACGAACGCCGGCGTCACCAGCGCACCCGCCAGATCCACCACCACATCGGCGGCCGGCGCGTCCGCATCAGCGCCGATCCAGGCAATCCGGTCGCCGCGGACCAACAACGCGGTCGCCGTCGGATCACCAGGGCAGTAGAGGTGGCCACCGCGGTACAGAGTCGAGGGGGAAGTCATGTGATCAGTCTGCCGCGACCCGGGCCTGGAACAACGCACGCACCCCGGGCTCGGACCGCACCAGATCCAACGCCAGCTCGGCGTGCCCGGGCACATACCCGTTCCCGACCAGCATGGTCACGTCCGCGGCCAACCCCTCCGCGCCCAACGCCGCCGCCGCGAAACTCGTCGCCATCGAGAAGAAGATCACCGTACCGCCGTCCGCGGTCGCCAGGATCGCCCCGTGCTCACACCCCGGCACGTCCACGCAGACCACCGTCACGTCCGCCGGACCACCCAACGCACCGGACACCGCCGCCGCCAACGCCACCGGGTCACGAGCGTCGGCCAACGCGACCTCCGACGCCAGCCCGGCCGCGAGCAGCCGGTCGCGCTCCGCCGCCACCGGAACCACCCCCACCGTACGACCGGCACCCGCCCGCCGCGCGGCAGCCAACGCCAACGCCCCGCTCTTACCGCCCCCACCCAGCACCGCCACCGACGGCGACACGTACCCCGACACCACCCGGGCGGTCAGCGCCGGCGCCCCACACACGTCCAGCACCGCCAGACTCAACCGCGCGTCGAGATCGTCGGGCAGCACCGCGACCACCGACCGCGCGAACAACACCGCGTACCCGGCACACGGCACCTGCTCGCCGAGCCCGTCCCAGCCCGCCAGGGCGTCCGTGACCACCAGCGGGGTCAGCGTCAGCGACACCAGCGTCGCCACCCGGTCGCCGGGCTTCAACCGCAGCGGCGAGGACGGCCCGACCTCGTCCACCACACCGATCAGCATCCCGCCCGAACCCGTGACCGGATTATGCATCTTGCCCCGAGAAGAAATGATCTCCAGGACCTCGGCCCGCACCGCCGCCCCGTCACCGCCGTGCTTCTCCGACAACTGCCGGAAGCTCGCCGCGTCCAGGTTCAGCCGCTCCACCCGGATCCGCACCTCGTCCACGCCCACCGGGCCAGCCGGATCCAGCCGCCACGCCGCCTGAGGCAACACGCCGACCGGTTCGAGCACACGGTGCAGCCCCACGGGTGAGGTCATCGAAGCGCCCCTTCCAAAGTCAGTCACGTTGCCAACAGATCGCGTTGCGGGAAAACTTACGGCAGAATAATTCCTGCACAGGATATTTTCCAGTAGCCTTCGGACCGTCACCGGTACCGCGCAGCCCGAGGAGGGTCCGTGACGCAAACACACCCAGTTGAGGCCATCCCGCAGCCGCGGCCGACCGACACCACCACACCACTCGCCGGCCAACCGTACGAATACCGCCGCCGACCACTCGTCGAACCCGACTGGACCCGCTTCCCCGGCTGGCGCCACGTCACCCGCGAACAGTGGGAATCGGCCCAGTGGCAACGCGTCAACTGCGTCAAGAACGCCAAACAGCTCCGTGGCGTACTCGGCGACCTCGTCGACGACAGCTTCTACACCGACCTCGCCGCCGACCAGGCCGCACTCGCCACCATGTCGATGCTGGTCCCACCACAGATGATCAACACGATGGTGCCGGACGCGCCGATGACCACCGAGGCGTTCCTGGCCGACCCGATCCGGCGCTACATGATCCCGGTCGCCTCGGACCGGCGCACCGACTGGCCCTCACACCCGTACGCGACCCGCGACTCACTCCACGAACACGACATGTGGGTCGCCGAGGGCCTCACCCACCGCTACCCCACCAAGGTCCTCGCCGAACTGCTCTCCACCTGCCCTCAGTACTGCGGGCACTGCACCCGGATGGACCTCGTCGGCAACTCCACCCCCACCGTCGACAAGCTCAAACTCAGCCTCAAGCCGGTCGAGCGCTACGACGGCCACATCAACTACCTCCGCGCCCACCCCGGCGTACGCGACGTCGTCGTCTCCGGCGGCGACGTGGCCAACGTCCCCTGGCGCAACCTCGAGTCGTACCTGATGCGCCTACTCGAAATCGAAACCATCCGCGACATCCGGCTCGCCACCAAAGCCCTGATGGGACTCCCCCAGCACTGGCTGCAACCCGACGTCGTCGAGGGCCTCGAACGCGTCGCACGCACCGCCGCCCGCCGAGGCGTCAACCTCGCCATCCACACCCACGTCAACCACGCCCAGTCACTCACCCCGCTCGTCGCCCGAGCGGCACAGACCGCACTCGAGGTCGGCGTACGCGACGTACGCAACCAGGGCGTCCTCATGCGCGGCGTGAACGCCACCGCGCCGGACCTGCTCGACCTCTGCTTCGCGCTCCAAGGCGAGGCGGGCATCCTGCCGTACTACTTCTACATGTGCGACATGATCCCCAACGCCGAACACTGGCGGGTACCGGTCTGGCACGCCCAACAACTCCAGCACGACATGATGGGCTACCTACCCGGTTACGCCACCCCCCGGATCGTCTGCGACGTGCCGTTCGTCGGCAAGCGCTGGGTGCACATGCTCACCGAGTACGACCGCGAACGCGGCATCTCCTACTGGACCAAGAACTACCGCACCTCCATCGAGTCGGCCGACCTGGCCGCGGTCGGCCGGCGATACGCCTACTACGACCCGATCGACACGCTGCCCGAATCGGGGCAGGCGTGGTGGGCGACCCACGAGCCGAGCGCCCTCGCCTGATCTCCCCCGTACGACCAGTGGGGCCACCGGTGATCACCGGTGGCCCCACTGCCGTATGCGCGACTACTTGTTGAAGGCGTCCTTCATGTTCTTGCCGGCGTCCTTGGCGTTCTCGCCGGCCTGCTTGGCCTTGGCGCCCGCCTGCTGCCGGGATCCCTCGGCGCGCATCTGCTCGTTGTCGGTCGCGTCGCCGTACTTCTCCTTGGCGGCGCCCGTCATCTGTTCGGCCTTCTGCTTGGCCTTATCGGTGAGGCTCATCTCGACTCCTCGTGACTAGTCCGGTGTTCGGCCTTCTTGTGAGTCCCCGGTCCGGGGTCGGTGAAAACCTTCGCGGCTTCGGTGGGTGGGCCCACATCGTGTACGGCATCCTAGGAAGCTAGGTGTCAGGCGGCGTGCTTAACTAACCAGGTGGCAGAGATCGTTCTCATCCGGCACGGCGAAACCGAGTGGAGTGCCGCACACCGGCACACCTCGTACACCGATCTGGCCCTCACCGCAGACGGGGAGCGCCAGGCCCGCGCGGCCCGCGACCAGCTCGCCGGCCGGCGATTCGCCGCCGTCATCTCCAGCCCCCGCACCCGGGCGCTGCGCACCGCCGAACTGGCGGGCCTGAGCGTCACCTCGGTCGATGACAACCTCGCCGAGTGGAACTACGGCGACTACGAGGGACGCACCACCAAGGAGATCCAGCAGGAGCGCCCCGACTGGAACCTGTGGACCGACGGATGCCCGGACGGTGAGTCCCCCGAGCAGGTCGGGGGCCGGCTCGACCTGGTCCTGGACCGGGCCACCGAGCTGCTCGACCAGGGCGACGTCGCCCTGGTCGCACACGGGCACAGCCTCCGGGTCGCCGGTGCCCGCTGGATCGGCCTACCCGCCAGCGGCGGCGGGCTGCTCCGGCTGGACACCGCCACCCTCTCCGCGCTCGGCTACGAGCACGAACGCCGGGTGATCCTGCGCTGGAACACCGGCGGTACGGCCGGCCTGCCGGTCACTGCGGAGCGCGGCTGACCCTCGGCGGCCGGCCCTCGTACGGGGTGGAGAGCACCACCGTGGTCCGGGTGGTCACGTTGGCGGAGGTACGGATCTCCTGCAGCACCCGCTCCAGGTCGACCGGGCCGGCCACCCGCACCAGCAGCAGGTAGAAGTCCTCCCCCGCCACCGAGTAGCACGACTCGATCTCCGGCAGATGGGCCAGCCGCTCCGGCGCGTCGTCCGGCTGCGACGGGTCGAATGGCCGCACCGCCACGAAGGCCGTCAGCGGCAGCTCCAACGCGTCGAACGACACCTTCGCGGTGTAGCCGGTGATGACACCGCGCTGCTCCAGCCGGCGTACCCGCTGGTGCACCGCGGACACCGACAGTCCCACCTTCTCGGCCAGGTCGGTGTACGACAAGCGGCCGTCGGCGGTCAGCGCGGCGATGATGGCACGGTCGACTTCCTCCACGGCGAAGAACCTACCGGCAAAGCCCCTCATCCCGCGAAGTCGATCCCGGGGACGCGCCGCCGCAGCACCGGAGGCCTTCGCCGGAACACGCCGATCATCGGCCGCGGAAGGGCCCGATGACTCGCCCGGCTGCGGCGGTGGAACGGGCGAGCCGTCCCCGCTCACCGCTCCGGCTCCGGCACCGGCTCCGCGACGATCAGTCCGGACGGCGGTGGCAGCGGCAGGTGGGCGACGAACCGCCAGCCACTCACCTCAAGCCACCGGGCCACGTCCGCCGCCTCGTACGTGTCCCCACCGCTGATCATGAGGAACTCCCCCGCCCCGAGCCGGGTCGCCGGATGGGGTGCGACCGGGTCCCGCCACCAGTCGACCAGCAGCAGCCGGCCCTCGGGTGCGACCGCCGCACGCAGCCGGGTCAGCAACTCGATGTTGCGCTCCGGAGAGAAAAGGTGCAGGAAGTTCGCCACGACCACCGCATCGTGCCCCTCCGGCAGCGGGTCGACGAAGACGTCGGCGCCACGTAGCTCGATCCGGTCCGCGAGGGGGTCACCGGAGACCTCCTCGCGGGCGACCTCCACGACCTCGGGCAGGTCGAGCAGGGTCGCGGTCAGCTGCGGGAAGGCGCGCAGGATCGGCCTGGCGAAGGTGCCGATCCCGCCGCCGACGTCGAGCACCCGCCGATGCGTGCCGAAGTCGTACGCCGCCGCGACGTCCGCCGCCGTCTCCGCCGTCACCAGGGCCACCGCCGACTCGTACGCCTGGGTCTGTGCCCCGTCGAGTTCGGCGCGTACGCCCTCGCGGGTGCGGAAGGCGGTGGACGCCCTGGTCCAGGTGGGATAGCTGACCGTGTCCCAGTAACGCAGCATCGAGCGCAGGTCGAGGGGTCCACGGCCGGCGAGGAACGCCTCGGCGTCGGGCGCGTTGCGGTAGCGCTGCCCGTCGTGTTCGAGCAGGCCCGTCGCCACCATCAGGTCGGCGAGGGCGCGGGCGCTTCGCTCCGGCAGTTCGCACCGCTCGGCGATCGTGCGGGCGGACGCCCCCTCACCGGGGACCGCGGCGAAGAGGCCGACCTCGGCGGCGACGAAGAGCGCCTTCGCCGTCATGAAGCCGGATGCCACACCGGTGATGCGTACCGGGTCCGGCGGCGGTGGCGTGGTCGGACCGTCCGATCCGGACAGGCCGGGCTGCGGCGGTGGGGTGAAGACACGACGTACCGGCTGATCGACCACTGGTTTCCCCCGAAGATCGTCAAGCATCTATCCCGAGCGGCAATCGTACGACCCTGAGCGGCGGGGGTTCGCCAGAGTGCTCGCTTTCCTGTCTCTGTCAGCACCCGGCGAACCGGTACCGGCTCGCCCAGCACCCCTACCCTTGTGCTGCCCGGAATCGGACCCGACGAAAACGCGAAGGAGGACGCCGACGTGGCGGACAACGACGACAACCGGTACCGCCGTACGGAACTGTGGGCACTCTGGATCCAGGCGACGGCGAGCGTGCTGACCTGCGTGGTGGCGATTGCGGGAGGGATCGTGGCGTACCTCGCGTTCGACAGCCAGCGACAGGTCATCGCGGAGCAACAGGATCTCACCAGGGAGCAGCAGGAGCAGGACAGTCGCCGCAACGCCGATCTGGTGGCGTACTGGGACGAGCGGGACGACGGCAATGGCACCGTCATCACCCGGCTACAGAACCGTTCGGCGGCCCCCCTGCGCCACGTACATCTGCTGAACTTCTCCATCGGCGGTCCGCCGCTCGGCGAACGACGCCGCTACGGTGGGTACTTCCTCCTCGCCGTGGTGCCGCCCTGCTCGACCATCGCGATCACGCTCGACGCCGCCGCCCTGGAACACGTGGCGTGGAACGTCGGGGGTGTGCTGTTCAGCGACCCGATCGGCGCCTGGGTCAAGTCCGACGCCGGGACCCGCGCGATCGACGACGCCCTCGTCGAGCAGGACGGGCCGATCGACCTCGCACCGGCCACCGATCGGGACGCCACCTACTACGACCACGCCCGCGGTACCCGCATGCTCCCGGCGAGACTCGAACGGGAGACCTCCTGCGGTTGAGTTCGGCGCCTTCGGTGGCCCGGGCGCGCGGCGGAGTCGTCCACGCACGCCCGGGCCACGTGACGCGGCAGGCTCGGGGCCGTCGCAGGCTGCCGCGTCAGGCGACGCCGACGAGTGCCCTGGCGTGGCGGGCGTCGTCGGCGTCGAGTGCGAGCTTCGCCAACCGCTCGCAGTCGGCGAAGGTGTGTTCGGCGAGCGCCGCCCGTACCCACGGCAGGGCGGGTCCGGACATGGAGAGGCTGGTGACGCCGAGACCGGCCAGGACGGGTGCGAGCAGCGGGTCGGCGGCCGCCTCCCCGCAGACCCCGACCGGTTTCCCCGCGGCCCGCCCGGCGGCCGCGACAACGGCGATGAGCTGCAGCAGCGCGGGCTGCCACGGGTCGAGCAGTTCGGCCAGGTCGCCGCACTGCCGGTCGGCGGCGAACGTGTACTGGCTCAGGTCGTTGGTGCCGATGCTGAGGAAGTCGACAGCCTCGAGGAGCTGACCGGCACGCAGCGCCGCCGCCGGCACCTCGATCATCACTCCGGCCTTCGGTAGCCCGGCGGCGTGTACCGCCTCGGCGAAACCGGCAGCCTCGGCCCGGGTGGCGACCATCGGGGCCATCACCCACACGTCCGCGCCCGTGTCAGCCGCCGCGCGCGCGATCGCCTCGAGCTGCGTACGCAGCACCGCCGGCTGCCGCCGGGCCACCCGCAGCCCGCGAACCCCGAGCGCCGGGTTCGGCTCCTCCGCCTGACGCAGGAACGGCAGCGGCTTGTCCGCACCCGCGTCGAGCGTACGGATCACCACCCGGCGTCCGTCCATCCGGTCGAACACCTCCCGGTACGCGGCCGCCTGCTCGTCCACCCCGGGCTCGCGGGTCCGGTCGAGGAAGAGAAGTTCGGTCCGGAACAGGCCGACGCCCTCCGCCCCGTCGACGGGTGGCACCTCCCGTGCGGCGCCGACGTTGGCCAGCAGCGCGACCGGGTGCCCGTCTGAGGTGCGCCCCGGCCCGGTACCGGTTGCCGTACCGGCGGTGGCCGTCGCGACGGATTGGCGGGCGGCCAGGGCGGTGGCGTCGAGACCGGTCTCGACCAGGCCGGTGGTGCCGTCGACCAGCACCAGGGTCCCCTCGTCCAGGTCCTGCAGCCCGCCGACGCCGACGACCGCGGGCAGCCCGAGCGCGCGGGCCAGGATCGCGGTGTGGCTGGTCGGGCCGCCGACCTCGGTGACGAGCGCGACGACCTGCTCCGGGTCCAGGTCGACGGTGTCGGCGGGGGCGAGGTCGCGGGCGGCGAGCACGTACCGGTGTCCGGGTGCGGGCACGCCCGGCATCGGCAGTCCCAGGCAGACCGCGACCGCCCGATCACGCAGGTCGTCCAGGTCGGCGACCCGTTCGGCGAGGTAACCGCCGGCCGCCTCGAACGCCGTCCGGTAGGTGGCGAAGGCGGCGTCGACGGCGTGCGGCGCGTCCTGCCCGGCGGTCACCTCGTCGCGTACGCCGTCGGCGAGCACCGGGTCGTCGGCCATCATCGCCTGGGCCCGGAGCACGTCGGCGACGGTCTGCTCACGGGCCCGGTCGGCGCGCCGGCCGAGTTCGGCGACGACCTCGGCCAGCGCCGCCACCGCCCGGTCGGCTTCGGCCGCCTGGTCGGCGACCGGTGCCGGTGCCGGCAGGGTGGGGACCGCACCGACCCGCAGCAGCGGGCCGCCGGCCACCCCCCGGCTGACCCCGATGCCGCGCAGCGGTTGCGGGGCCGACGGCTCAGGCATCGGCCGCCTCCTCCGCGTCGAGGTCCCGTACCAGCAGGTCGGCGAGGGTGTCCAGGGCGGCCTCGGCCCCCTGCCCCTCGGCTTCGATGACCACCTCGGTGCCGCGTTTGGCGCCGAGGGAGAGCACCGAGAGCATGCTGTTGGCCGGTACCGGCCGCTTGTCGCCGACCCGGATGGTGACCCGGACCGGCTGTGCCGCGGCGGCGGCGACGAACAGCGCCGCCGGGCGGGCGTGCAGACCGCTGGCGGATCCAACGGAGACGGTACGCGTGGGCATGGGTGGCCCTCCCTCTTCAGCTCGGCCCGCTACTGCTCAGGGCTCGATGGTGACCTTGATGGCCTCGCCGCGGGCGACGATGCCGAACGCGTCGATCGCCCGGTCCAGCGGAAGCCGGTGGGTGATCAGGTCGGCGACCGGCACCGCCCCGGTGGCGATGAGACGCAGTGCCTCGGCGTTGTGCGCGGGGCTGGAACCGTTGGCGCCGACGATGGTCAGCTCCCGGTAGTGCACCAGGTTGGAGTCGCAGGCGATGATCGGGTTGTTCTTCGGCAGGCCGCCGAAGAAGCTGATCCGGCCCTGCCGGGCGGCCATCTGGATCGCCTGCTCCTGGGCGGCGCCCGAGGCGGCGGCGGTGATGATGACGTCGGCGCCGCGGCCGTCGGTGAGTTTCAGGATCTCGTCGACCGGGTCGACCTCGGCGCCGCAGATCGCCGCGTCCGGGGCGACCAGGTCGGCGGCCAGGTCCAGCCGGGCCCGGTTGAGGTCGACCAGGAACACCCGGGCGGCGCCGCGGGCGCGCGCCAGTCGTACGTGCAGGCAGCCGATCGGGCCGGAGCCGATGACCACCACGTCGTCGCCGGTGCCGACCCGGGCGAGTTCCTGTCCGTTGAGGACGCAGGCGAGGGGTTCGGCGACCGACGCTTCGGCGAAGTCGACCCCGTCCGGGATCCGGTTGAGCCCGTCGACCGCGAGCACCTTGGCCGGTACGACCAGGTACTGGGCGAACCCGCCCTCGTAGTGGTAGCCCATCGACTCCTGGTTCGGGCAGACGGTCATCCGACCCCGCCGGCATTCGGCGCACTGCCCACAGGGAATCGCCGCGATGACCTGGACCCGGTCGCCGGGCGCCCAGCCGGTGACGTCGGCACCGGCCTCGACCACCTCACCGGCGATCTCGTGCCCCATCACCCGTGGCGGGTGGATGTGGTGGTGGCCGAATTTGGAGATCTTTACGTCGGTGCCGCAGGTGGAGCAGTTGCGTACCCGGATCTTGACGTCGCCGGGGCCCGGGGTGGGCTCCGGTACGTCCTCGATCCGTACGTCACCGGGGGCGTGGAAACGAACGACCTTCATGAGTTGCTGTCCTCCCGTGCCGCCGCGAACAGGCGCAGCACGTCGTCGGGTTGGGAGGCCTCGCGTAGTTCGCGGGCCTGGTCTGGGTCGAGCAGGATGTCGGCGAGGCGGGCCAGGATCTCGACGTGCCCGTCGCCGCGGGCGGCGATCGCCACGCAGACGGTGACCGGCTGGCCGTCCCAGTCCACCGGCTCGGGGAACCGCAGCACGGCGAGCGCGTCGCGGTGGACGAGGTCCTTGCCGGCGAGGGTGCCGTGCGGGATGGCCACCCCCTCGCCGATGTAGGTGGGGACGGAGCGTTCGCGGGCGAGCATGGTCTCCACGTACGCGGGGTCGGCCGCGCCGATGTCGACCAGTACCTGCCCGCAGCGGCGGATCGCGTCGTCGCGGTCGACCGCGGTCTCGTGCAGGCGCAGTGCCGCGGGGTCGAGCAGTTCGGCCAGGTTGTCAGCCACTGATCTCGTCGCCCTTCTCGATCGCCTTGACCACCCTGGTCACGGCCGGGTCGCCGATGAACACCTGGAACGGCACAACGATCTTGTCCGGGGCGCTGGCCCGGGCCCGCGCGGCCAGTCCGCTGTGGGTGACCACCACGTCGGCGTCGGCCGGGATGGAGTTGACCGGTGTGTGCTCGACCGTGACCTCGAACTTCTTCAGTTGCTTACGGAGCTGGCTGGCGAGCATGACGCTGCTGCCCATGCCGGCGTCGCAGGCGACCACGATCTTGCGTACGTCCTTGCCGTTGATGCTGCCCATGGCGGGCACCCCTCTCGTTCGTACGGTGGTGGGTCAGCCTTCTGCGTTCGCCGTACGGGTCGCGGCCGGGCTGCCGTCGGTGGCCGGCTGGCGCGGTTCGGGCAGTTGGCCCTCGGCCGCGGCCTCGTCGATCTCCTCTGCGGCTTCCTGGTCGCTCTTGAGCCGACCGAAGCCGAGCAGCGCGGAGGCGACCACGAAGGAGACGGCGGCGGCGAGCAGGACGCCGAGGAAGACCCCGAACCAGCCGCCCTTGGGTGTGACCGCCGCGTAGGCGAAGATGCTGCCCGGCGACGGGGTGGCGACCAGTCCGGCTCCGGTGATCATGAAGGTGCCGACACCGGTCGCGCCGCCGGCGATGGCGGCGAGGATCAGCCGTGGCTTCATCAGCACGTACGGGAAGTAGATCTCGTGGATGCCGCCGAGGAACTGGATGATCATGGCGGCCGGCACGCTCGGCCGCAGGCTGCGGGGTCCGAAGAGCAGGAACGCCGTGAGCAGGCCGATACCGGGGCCAGGGTTCGACTCGATCATGAACAGGATGGACTTGCCGGTCTCCTGTGCCTCGGCCACCGCGAGGGGGCTGAGCACGCCGTGGTTGATCGCGTTGTTGAGGAAGAGCACCTTGGCCGGCTCGACCAGGACCGAGGCGAGCGGCAGCAGGTTGTTGCTGATCAACCAGTCGACGGCGTCACCGGCCCAGGTGGTGAGCTGCTCGACCACCGGGCCGATCACCCAGACGCCGACCAGTGCGATGCCACCGCCGATGATGCCGGCGGAGAAGTTGTCGACCAGCATCTCGAAACCGGGCCGGATCCGGTCCTGCACCAGCCCGTCGAAGAGCTTGAGCACGTACGCGGCGAGCGGACCGATGATCATCGCGCCGAGGAACATCGGCACGTCAGCGCCGACGACGACGCCCATCGTGGCGACCGCACCGACCACCGCGCCCCGCTGGCCGTGCACGAGCCGGCCGCCGGTGTATCCGATCAGGACCGGCAGCAGCACCCCGATCATCGGGTCGACGAGCTGGGCCAGGTGCTCGTTGGGCAGCCAACCGGTGGGAATGAACAGTGCCGTGATCAGACCCCAGGCGATGAACGCGCCGATGTTGGGCATGACCATGCCGGCCAGATGGCCACCGATCCGTTGGACCTGGGCCTTGAACCCCGCTCCCTGGACCTCGGGGGTGTATGAGACGGCCATGAGGGGACTCCTTCGCAGAGGGTGGCTCGCGCCTGCGCGCAGGTGTGTTCGTCTGTCATCCCGGAGGTTCCGGGTCTGTCGCCGTACCCCGTGGTCTTTGCCTCGGGTGGTGACTTTGCCGCCATGGCCGTCATCCCCCCGCGATCAGCGGCCGGACCGGGTCCGGCCGGGCGTGCAGTCGTACGGTGCGCCGGTTCAGGTCCTCCGGGCCGGGCATCCGGCTGCCGGGCAGGCTGACCGCCGCCGCGCCCCAGGCCAGGCCCTCGGCCAACGCCTCCGGTCCGTGCGCCCCGGCCGCGAGGAAGCCGGCCAGCAGCGCGTCGCCGGCACCGACGGTGCTGCGCGGGAACTCGACCGGTGACTCACCGGTGACCACCCCGTTGTCGTCGACGAGCACCGCGCCGTCGGCACCGAGGCTCGCCAGTACCGCGCCGGCTCCCCAGCCGCGCAACCGTTCGGCGGCGTCGACCACGTCGCCGAGCGAACGCAGCGGCGTACCGACCGCCTCGGCCAGTTCCTCCCGGTTCGGTTTGACCAGGGCCGCGCCGGCCTGCGCGGCGGCCCGCAGCGCCGGCCCGCTGGTGTCGACCGCGAGCCGTACGCCGGCGGCGACCAGCCGGGCGCAGAGTTCGCCGAACGCCCGCGCCGGCAGGCCCGGCGGCACGCTGCCGCAGGCCACCACCCAACGCGCGGTGTCGGCCGCGGCCAGTACCGCCTCGGTCACCGCGGCGAACTCGTCCGCCGCGAGCACCGGCCCAGACTCGTTGATCTTCGTCACGGTGCCGTCCGGCTCCGCGAGGGTGATGTTCGACCGGGTACGCCCCGCGATCGGCACCGCGATCAGGTCGACGCCCTCCGCCCTGAGCAGCGAGACGAGCTGGGCGCCCTCGTCGCCGCCGCACGGCACCACGGCCCGCGACGCCACCCCGTTCGCCAGCAGCGCCCGGGAGACGTTGACCCCCTTGCCACCGGGATCGAGGTGCGCGGACGCGGCCCGGATCACCTCGCCGCGGACCAGCGCACCGATCTCCATCGCCCGGTCCAGGCTGGGGTTGAGGGTGACGGTGACGATCATGCCCGGACCACCCGTACGCCCGCGGCCTCGACCTCGTCGGCCAGTTCCTCGTCGAGTCTGCTGTCGGTGATCAACAGGTCCAGGTCGGCAAGTGTGCCGAACCGGGCCAGGTAGTCGTTGCCGATCTTCGTGTGGTCGGCGAGCAGCACCACCCGGCGGGCCGCGGCGATCATGGCGCGCTTCACCGCCGCCTCCGCCGGGTCCGGAGTGGTCATCCCCCGCTCGACCGAACAGCCGTTGGTGCCCATGAAGGCGAGGTCGACGTACATCTCGGCGAGCGGACGCAGCGCCCAGTCGTCCACCGTGGCCAGGGTCTTGCCGCGGACCCGGCCGCCGAGCAGCAGCACACTGAGATTGCTTCGAGTGCCGAGCGTCGCGGCGAGCACCGGTGAGTTGACCACCACAGTCAGCTCCCGGTCGGTGGGGAGCAGTTGGGCCAGCCGCGCGGTGGTGGTGCCGGCGTCGAGGATGATCGCCCCCTCCTCCGGCACCTCGGCCAGGGCGGCCTTGGCGATCCGCTCCTTCTCCGCGATCAGTACGGCGTCCCGGGTGGCGAGCGCGGGCTCGAAGCCGATGCGTTCCACCGGGATCGCGCCGCCATGGACCCGGCGGAGCATGCCGGCCCGCTCCAGCACGGTCAGGTCCCGGCGAATCGTCTCGGCCGTCACGTTCATGCCCTCGGCCAGCGCCATCACGTCCACGCGCCCGTCCGCCCTGGCGGTGCGCAGGATTTCCTGCTGGCGTTCCTCGGCGTACATGTCTTTCACCCGCTTGCTCGTGTTGGCTTTGCTTTTGTTTACGCCCGTTTCTGTGGGCAGTCAACACGTGGTCGTAACTTTCTTGTCATCTCCTTGACTCGATCCAGGGTGATCCAGGACATATCACCCCTACCAGAGTGGTGCGCGACCTGCGAAGGGCCGGCTCCGGCGACCGACCGGGCCGGGTCGGACGGGGATGCCGTACCGATCTTTGGTTGTGTGGTTTTACTGCCGGCGTAGCAAACGGACAGGCCCGCCGTCATGGACGGCGGGCCCGGGACGTACGCGAACCAGCGGCTACGGGTGGCGGGCGACCGCCAGGAAGTGGCTGCTGGCGCCGAGCAGGCTCGGCTCCTCCTCGACCCGCCGCAGCATGTCCAGCATCAACTCCGTCCGCTCGGGATCGGCCAGGATCTCCGCCAGCCGAGGGCCGGCCTGCCAGAGCGGACCCTCGACCGCGACCACCCGCTCCACCACCAGGCCCGCGTCGCTCACCTCGCCGGCCACCTCCTCCGGATGATGGAAGTACGCGCTGGTGAAGAAGCTCTTCTCCGGATCGACGTTGTCGTGCACCCCACCGACCAGGACACCCTCGACCAAGCCCTGGAACGTCGGATCGTCGTAGTAGGCGTGTACAAAACCGTCGAACATCGACGCCCACCGGGAGATCATCGCGGCCACCACCACGCCACCGGGACGGACCACCCGGCCGGCCTCCCGCCACGCCGACACCCGCTGCGCTCGATCGAGCAGGTGGTAGAGCGGTCCGAGCAGCATCACCGCATCGGCGCTCCGGTCCGGTGCGGGCAGCTCACGCGCGTCCCCGACCTCCGCGGTCACACCGGGACGCGACGCCGCCTCGGCAACGTGCTCCGGCACGGGATCCACCACATGCACCCGGTAGCCCGCGGCGGCGAGCGGTCCGGCGTACACCCCGGTCGCGCCGCCGACGTCCAGCACCTCCGCCGGCGCGCTCGGCAGCACCCTGGTCAGCACGTCCCAGGTACGCAGGTACTCCAGCGGACCCTGCCCGTCGGCGAGCCGGTCCCGCTCGCCGCCACGCCGGTAATAGTCCATGACCTCTGATCGGAGCATGGCATCGATCGTGGAACCCGCCACGTTGATCGGCAAGCCATTAACCCCGCCCGATCGACGAGGCCGAACCCACCAATGCCCCGCTCGCCGATCAGGTCGGCTCCCCCGTAGGCACCACCGCGTCCGGTTCCTGTTCACCGGCCTCCGGCTCCGGCTCCGGGGGCGTGTCGACGAGTTGTTCGCGTACGTAGTTCCACACCACGGAGATCAGCGCGGCTACCGGGACGGCGAGCAGGCTGCCCACGATGCCCGCGAGGCTGCCGCCCAGGGTGACCGCCAGCAGGACCACCGCCGCGTGCAGGCCAAGGCCGCGACTCTGGATGATCGGCTGGAACACGTTCCCCTCGAGCTGCTGGACCGCGATGATGATGGCCAGCACGATCAGCGCATCCGTCGGGCCGTTCGACACCAGCGCGATGAGCACCGCGACGAAGCCGGCGAACAGGGCACCGACGATCGGCACGAACGCCGACACGAAGGTCAGCACCGCCAGCGGCAGCACCAACGGCACGCCGACGATCCACAGGCCGAGGCCGATGAAGACCGCGTCCAGCAGCCCGACGAACGCCTGCGAGCGTACGAACGCGCCGAGTGCGTCCCAGCCCCGCTCAGCCACCACCGGGACGTCGGTGGCGAGCCGGCCGGGCAACTGCCGGGTCAGCCAGGGCAGGAACCTCGGGCCGTCCTTGAGGAAGAAGAACATCAGGAAAACCGCCAGGACGGTGGTGACCACCCCGTTGACCAGCGTGCCCACCCCGGAGAGGGTGACGGTGATGATGCTGCCGACGCTGTCCTGGACGCGGGCGATCGCGGCGTCGAAGGCCTGGGTGACCTGGTCGTCGCCGATGTTCAGCGGCGGACCGGCCGCCCACTCGCGCACCTGCGCGATGCCGTCCTCGACACCGCTGACCAGGTCCCCCGACTGCGACGCCACCGGCACCGCGATCAACACCACGGTCCCCGCGGCGACCAGCAGGAAAAGCACGGTCACCGCCGACGCGGCCAGCGCGGGACGCCACCCGTGCCGCCGCAGGAAGCGGGCCATCGGCCAGGTCAGCGTCGTCAGGAGCAGGGCGACCACCAGCGGCCAGACCACCGACCAGGTACGGCCCAGCACCCACAGCGCCACCCACGTCATCAGCAGGACCAGCAGCAGCTGCAGCGAGATGCTCGCCGACGTACGCAGTGCAGCTCGGGTCTTGGTGGCACTCACTGTGGCAGGCATGGGATCACCTTAGGGATGTACCCACCGGTCCCGCATTACCGGCCGAGGCGGGTACCGGGCGTCGGGTCCCCTACCCGGTCGGTGCGATCGGGTCGACGTCAGCCGTGCAGGGCGGCGCGGCGGGCGTCGAGGAAACGGCGCCCGGCGTTGCTGTCGGTCAGCGCGGCGGCACGCCGGTAGGCCGCCGCCGCCTGCTCGGTACATCCGACGCCGCGGAGCAGGTCGGCGCGTACCGCGTGGAAGACATGGTCGGCGCGTACCGCGGGGAAGACATGGTGGTGGTCGAGGCCGGTCAGCGCTTCGACCACCGGCAGGGCCGCGGCCGGGCCCACTGGATCGCCGGTCAGCTCGGCGCCCGGCTGCTGCAGCCGGTGATCGCCCGACGGCTCGGCAGACTACCGTGTGCGATGCCCACATCCCCGCGACGATCGGCAGCCCGGCATGAGCCAGCTCGAAGACATTGCAGACCGCGACGGCTGGCGCTGCTGGGTCTGTGACGAACCGGTCGACCGGGCCACGTCGGTGAACGACCCGCGCGGTCCCAGTGTCGACAGCAGGACGACCGGTCAGCGAGCGTCGTCCAAGAAGTCCGGCGGGGATTTCGCCGGTGGGGAACGCTTGGCCCACCGGGCCTGCAACACGAAGAAGGGTGCGGTCACTCCGGTCATTCCCTGGCCGGCGGTCCTCATCCTGATGGAGCCGGCGGTGCTGCTCACGGTCGCCGACCGGCTCGATCGCAAGGGTGGCAGGGAAATCGTGGTCCGATGCGCCGACCGGGCAGACGCCGAGCGGGCGGCAGACTGGTTGGTGGACCGTTTCTCCCGGCTGGCGCCCGCGCTTCCCGTCGAAACGAGTATCGAGCCCGGTGGCGGCCAGTTCGTGGTCGCGTTGACCGCGGCACGCCGCCGCTGACCCGCCCGGCCCCGGCTCGGTAGGGAGATCCACCCCGACCGGGTCAGACCAGTAGGGCCGGTCTCAGCTCCGCACCCAGGTTGATCGCGCCGACCACCCCGTTGCCAGCGGGGTGGTAGACGTCGATGGTGTTGTTGCGTCGCATCAGTTCCCGGACCGGGGGCGGCAGCGGAGGTGGGTCGTCCATGGCCCCACGGATCTGCTGGGCGGTCGAGATCAGCCCGTGGGCCAGGGACGCACCGTCGGCGTCCACCCGGACCCGGCCGTACTCCCAGCCCGCGGCGGTGAGGTCGAACACCTCGAACACGTGCGCCAGCAGCGGGTACGGGTCGGTCACCCGTACCCGCCGGGGCGCCTGCACGCCGACCACGGTGACAGCCGCCGCCACCTGCACGTACGGGTGCAAGCCGCCCGGCAGGGCGAACAGCGGCCAACGCAACTCCGGCCCGGCCGCCTGCCACAGCGGTCGATAGTTCCGGCGGTCGACCACGAGCCGATAACCACGACGCCGGTACAGCTCGGCGGCCTGGGCGTGGAGTTCCGCATGGGCCTCGTCGGCGAACTCGTGCAAGATCCGGGCTGCGACCGACAACCCGTCGTCACCGTCGAGCAACCGCGCGACGGCGTCGGCCTGGTCGGCGAACCGGACCTCCGCCCGGGCTCCGAACCGCCGGACCTCCTGGAGCAAAGCCTCCTGCCGGCTCGGATCCTGCTGGACCTTCTTCCCACCCAGCAAAGACCGGAACCACCGCATGTCGCCTCGTTTCAGCAGCCGCTAAGAACCGGGCAATGCTAACCGGCATCCCCCATCCGGGTCTCTTGCGGACACTGCTTCGGCGGCGGCTCGGGCCGAGCTTTCTGTCGTCCGGGCCACACTCCCTAAACCATCCTAGGAACCTGGTTCAATAGGTCGAACTCGACCCCATCCGCGGCGAGCGCCCGCACCATCACCGACAGCCCGGCGTACGCACACGGACCCGCCATGGAAGCCGATCCAGGAAACCAATTGCGGCTACTCATGGTCGCCAAACGACCACCCAAAGTCGACGCAAGCTAAGCGTCGACCCGGAATGCGGGGTGATGTTCACCGCCTAGCCAATTGATCATTGGTGAATGGAGGCCGGAGTGGATAACTTCGAGCCCCGAGGTACGGGCGACGGACGGAGGCTGGATGACCGACGGCAATGCTGAGTATCGCTACACGAACACAGCGGTACTGTCAGTGGCGGCCTTGGAGGCGCCGGTCATCGTCACCTCTGAACAAATCGACGAGGAGTTGGGCGACACCCTCCAACGGTTGCGGATGCGCCGGGGAATGCTCCAGCGGATCGCCGGCATCCGGGAGCGACGCTGGTGGCCGGAGGGCTTCAGCTTCGCCGACGGAGCGGCGATGGCCGGAGCGAAAGCACTGTCGGAGGCCGGGGTCGACGCCCGTGATGTCGGCCTGATGATCAACACGTCGGTGTCCCGCGCTCATCTCGAACCGTCGACCGCGGTTGCCATCCATCACACGCTGGAACTGCCGCACTCGGCGTTGAACTTCGACATCGCCAACGCGTGCCTCGGTTTCGTCAACGGGATCCAGGTCGCCGCCAACATGATCGACGCCGGGCAGATCCGGTACGCGTTGGTCGTGGCCGGCGAGAGTTCCCGCGAGGCCCAGCAGGCGACCATCGACCGGCTGCGCCGCCCCGACGCCACCCGCGACGAGGTCCGGGAGCAGTTCGCCACGTTGACCCTCGGTTCGGGCGCGGCAGCGATGGTGCTGGGCCGGGCGGACACGCACCCGGCCGGCCACCGGTTGGTCGGCGGTGTGGGCCGGGCCGCAACCCAGCACCACGAGCTGTGCGTCGGGGACAACACCCGGATGAGCACGGACGCGAAGGGCCTGCTCGACGCCGGTCTGGACCTGGCCGAGGCGACCTGGGCACACGCCGGACCGTGGGACTGGCAGAACATGGACCTGTACGTGATGCACCAGGTCTCGGCCGCCCACACGCGCGGAGTCGTCAACCGGCTCGGCCTCGACCCGCGCCGGGTCCCGACGACGTTCCCGCTGCTGGGCAACGTCGGACCGGCGTCGCTGCCGCTGACCCTGGCGCACCACGGCGACTCACTCAGCTCCGGCGACCGGGTGCTGTGCATGGGCGTCGGCTCCGGCCTGAACACCTGCGCGCTGGAAATCGTGTGGTGAACGATCGTCAAGGGCTGCCGCCGACCGTACCGCCGGGCCTGGATCCGGCCTGGTCCCGATCCGTCACCGCAGTGGACAGCCAGGGCGTGGAGCGCACCTGGCATGTCCTGGACACCGCCGCGGCCGACGCCGACGGCACCGGGTACGCCGGCACGCTGCTGTGCGTGCACGGCAACCCCACCTGGTCGTACCTGTGGCGGCACGTGTTGGCCCGGTTCAGCCGACCCGACGCACCACGGTGGCGGGTGGTCGCGGTCGACCACCTGGACATGGGCTTCTCGGAGCGCACCGGCACCGTACGCCGGCTGGCGCAGCGAATCGACGACCTCGGTACGGTCACCGACGCGTTGGGCCTGACCGGACCGGTGGTCACGATCGGCCACGACTGGGGTGGGTCCATCTCGTTGGGCTGGTCACTGCGTCACCGCGACCAACTCCGCGGGGTGGTGCTCACCAACACGGCGGTGCACCAGCCGAGCGACTCACCGGCACCCGCGCTGATCCGGCTGGCCGGACTGCCCGGCATCCTGCCGACGGTCACCGTGCGGACTCCCACGTTCCTGCAGGCCACCCTCGCACTGGCGAACCCGTGGCTGTCGACAGCGGTCCGGGACGGCTACCTCGCCCCGTACCGGACGCCCGGGCGGCGCGCGGCGATCGGCGATTTCGTCGCGGACATTCCGCTCGGCCCCGAACATCCGAGCTGGTCGGCGCTGCAGGGGGTCGCGCAGCACCTCGACACGCTCGCGGACGTACCGGCACTGCTGCTGTGGGGGCCGCGGGACCCGGTCTTCGGTGCCGCGCACCTGCGGGACCTGCGTACCCGCCTGCCGCACGCACAGGTGCACCGGTTCGAGGGCGCGGGTCACCTGCTCGCCGAGGACGCCGACGTCGCCGGTGCGGTCGCCCGGTGGGTGGCCGACCTGGACCGGTCGGCCCCCGCCCCGGCCGCGATACCGGAACCCGTGGTGCTGTGGCGTCCGCTCTGGGCCGCGTTGGCCGAGCGCGCCGACGACCGGTCCGTGGCACTGGTCGAGATGGCCCAGGGTGGTCGGCAGGTCAGCTGGTCGCTGCTGTGGCGACGGATCCGGGAGATCGCCGCGGGACTGTCCGCCTCCGGAGTACGTCGGGGCGACCGGGTGGCGCTGCTCGTCCCGCCCGGCGCCGACCTGACCGCCGCCGTCTACGCGTGCCTGCGCATCGGCGCGGTGATCGTGGTAGCCGATCCCGGGCTGGGACTGGCCGGCATGAACCGGGCACTGCGTGGGGCCGCCCCCGCACACCTCATCGCCGTCGGTCAGGGACTGGCCGTCGCCCGGGCTCTGCGCTGGCCCGGACGCCGGTTCGGGGCCGGACCCGGGGCCGCTGCGCTCGGCGCCCTGACCCTGGGCCGGCTCGCCCGCCTCGGTGCCGGTGACCGGAAGCTGCCCGCCGCGCCCGAACCGGACGACGACGCGGCGGTGTTGTTCACCTCCGGCTCCACCGGGCCGGCGAAGGGCGCGGTCTACACCCACCGTCAGCTCGCCGCGATGCGCGACGCGCTGTCCGAACTCGGCCTGGGCGCCGAATCCGGGATCGTGGCTGCGTTCGCGCCGTTCGCGCTGTTCGGGCCGGCTCTCGGCGCCGCCTCGGCGATCCCGGACATGCGGGTGACCGCGCCCAGGACGTTGACCGCCACCGCGCTCGCCGAGGCGACGGCCGCGGTCGACGCCTCGGCGGTGTTCGCCTCACCGGCGGCGCTACGCAACGTGGTCGACACCGGCAACGGATTGGACGCCCGGCAACGCGCCGCGTTGGAGGGGGTCACGCTGCTGCTCAGTGCGGGCGCACCGGTACCCGCCGTACTGCTCGCGCAGGCGCAGGCGCTGATGCCCAAGGCGCAGCCGCACACCCCGTACGGGATGACAGAGGTCCTCCCGGTCACGGACATCACCCTCGACCAGATCGTCGACGCCGGGCCGGGTGACGGCGTCTGCGTCGGCCGGCCGCTGCCCGGTGTGCAGGTGGCGATCGCCGCCCTGGACCCGACCGGCACACCCGCCGAGCAGCCGGGCGACGCTCCCGGGCACACCGGCGAGATCATGGTCCGGGCCGCGCACACCAAGGACCGGTACGACGCCCTGTGGCTCACCGAGCGAATCAGCTCGCGCAACCCGGGCTGGCACCGTACCGGGGACGTCGGCTACCTGGACCAGGACGGTCGGCTGTGGGTGCAGGGCCGGCTGACCCATGTGTTGATCACATCGGACGGTGTGCTCACTCCGGTCGGGATCGAGCAACAGGTGGAGTCGTTGCCGCAGATCGCGCGGGCCGCCGTGGTCGGCGTCGGTCCGCGCGGCGCGGCGCAGGTCGTGGTCATCGCCGAGACCCTGCCCCCGGTGCGCCGGGCCAGGCTGGCGAGCCGGGAACTGACCGACGCGGTAC
This sequence comes from Micromonospora sp. NPDC049523, assembly GCF_040676775.1. Classification (NCBI taxonomy): domain Bacteria; kingdom Bacillati; phylum Actinomycetota; class Actinomycetes; order Micromonosporales; family Micromonosporaceae; genus Micromonospora; species Micromonospora sp. NPDC049523. The sequence goes on from NZ_JBFAPP010000007.1 coordinate 199,223, forward strand.
GGGCGGTGGCGGCACCACCGGTCGCGGCCGTACTGGTCGTCCCGGCCCTGCCCACGGACATCCGGCACAACTCGAAGATCGACCGTTCCCGGCTGCGTCGATGGGCGGAACGGGTACTCGCCGGCGGGAGGTTCGGCGGACTGTGAGAGTCCTCGTCACCGGTGCCAGCGGCATGCTCGGCGGTGCTGTCGCCACCGCGCTGGCGCTGCGCGGCGACCGGGTCCGCGTGCTGCAGCGCCGGCCCAGCGGACTGGCCGGGGTGGACGAGCGGCGCGGCGACATCACCGATCCGGCCGCCGTACGCGAGGCCGTCGACGGCGTGGACGCGGTGGTGCACCTGGCCGCGAAGGTGTCGATGACCGGCTCGTGGCCCCTGTTCCAGCAGATCAACATCGACGCCACCGCGGCGCTGCTCGACGCCGCCCGGGCCGCCGGTGTGACGCGGTTCGTGCAGGTCTCCTCGCCGTCGGTCGCCCACCACGGCACCGACCTCGTCGGTGTCGGTGCCGACCGGGCCGACCCGGACCGGGCCAGGGGCGACTACGCGCGCAGCAAAGCCTCGGCCGAGTTGCTCGCCCTGGCCGCCGACTCGCCCGACTTCGCCGTCGTGGCGGTCCGTCCGCATCTGGTCTGGGGACCGGGTGACACCCAGTTGGTGGCCCGGATCGTCGAGCGGGCCCGGTCGGGCCGGCTGGCCATGGTCGGTCGGGGTACCGCCCTGATCGACACGACGTACGTGAGCAACGCCGCCGAGGCGATGGTCGCCGCGCTCGACCGGGCCGGCGACGCGGCCGTACACGGGCGGGCTTTCGTGGTGACCAACGGCGAGCCGCGGACGGTCGCCGAGCTGGTCGAGCGGATCTGCGTCGCCGCCGGGGTGACACCGCCGCGGCTTCGGGTTCCGGTGGCCGCGGCGAAGATCGGCGGCGGCGCGGTGGAGCGGGTCTGGTCCGCGCTGCGGCGGACCGAGGAACCGCCGATGACCCGGTTCCTGGCCGAGCAACTGTCCACCGCGCACTGGTTCGACCAACGCCACACCCGAGCGGCACTTCGTTGGGCGCCACGGGTCACCCTGGAGGAGGGATTCGCCCGACTGGCCGCCGCTTACCAGCGAGACCCCCGGTAGCTCCGGCAACGGATCGGAATCGGACCACGCGCACCCCGATGGGCCGTGGACCGGCCGCGGATCAGTGGATCCGGCGACCCCGCGCGTCCGGCACACCCGATTTCCGGAAGAAGTAGGTGTTGAGCTGGTCGCGCCATTCCGTGGCGCTGCGCAGCTGCTCGTCGAGTCGCTCGGTGACCCGGTCGTGCACGGCCGGGTCGATCACCCCGTCGAGCAACCGCCACCGCTGCCGCATCACCTCCACCTGCTCGACGCCGGCGAAGTGGGTGTCGTAGATGTGCTGGACGACGGTCGATCCGCTGTGCAGGACGTGACCGTAGGGCACATGGTGGAAGAAGAGCAGCAGCTCGTCGGGGCACCGCTCGCGCGACTCGTACACCGTGTTCCAGGGCGGCAGGTACTGGCCGGTGAAACCGGTCCCCGTCGCGCGGGTACGGTCCACGCCGACGCCGTCCCGGTCGGCGAAGTGGTACGTCCCCCACGGCGTGTACTCGTATCCGTCCACGTCGGGGCCGTAGTGGTGCCCGGGCCGCACCATGAAGCCGACCCCGAGCGGCGCGCTGTACCGCTCGTAGGTGCGCCACGAATCGTCCATCACCGCGTGCAGCGTGCGCCGTACCAGCTCCGGGTCGGTCGTCGTGGACGGTGGGAAGGTCAGCTCGATCCACTCGTCGAGGACGGCCAGCGGGTCCAGCCGGGGATCCCAGGCGAGCCGGCCGAAGGCGTACAGGTTGGCCTGCGCCAGGGGATGTCCGGTCCAGAACAGGTCGTCGCCCGCGTTCGAGACCGCGACCAGCCCGCCTCCCGCTCCCGACCCGCCCGCGGCGATGTCGGCGACCGCCGGCCCGCACGGCTCCCCCGGCGTGAACCGCAACACCTCGCTCCACCAGGGACCGAGGTAACAGACGTGTCGCTGCTGGCCGGTGTACTCCTGCGTCACCTGCAACTCCACGGCCAGCCGGGTCGCCGGCATCGCCGCGATCACCGGCGAGACCGGCTCGCGCACCTGGAAGTCCACCGGCCCGAACTTCACCTGGAGGATCACGTTTTCCCGGAACCGTCCGTCGAGCGGGGCGAAGTGGTCGTACGCGGCTCGGGCCCGGTCGGTCGCCCGGTCCCGCCAGTCCTGGCGGTGGTTGTAGACGAACGCGCGCCAGTGCACCACCGCCCCGTACGGGGCGAGCGCCTCCGCTAGCAGGTTCGCACCCTCGGCGTGATCGCGACCGTACGTGAACGGGCCGGGTTGCCCCTCGGAGTCGGCCTTCACCACGTAACCACCGAAGTCGGGGATGCGCTCGTACACCTTCTCGGTGGTGGTGGCCCACCAGTCCCGTACCCGCTCGTGGGACGGGTCGGCGGTCGGCAGGCCGCCGAGGACCACCGGGGCGGCGAAGGTGACCGACAGGTGCACCCGGATGCCGTACGGGCGCAGGACGTCGGCGATCGCGGCCACGTCGCCGAGCCGCTCGGTGAGCAGTTTCGCCTCGGTGGCGTGGACGTTGACGTTGTTCACCGAGACGGCGTTGACCCCGCAGGCGGCGAGCAGCCGCGCGTACTCCCGGATCCGGGTCCGGTCACGGCGGGCTTCGCCGTCGTGCCAGAAGATCGAGCCGCCCGCGTACCCCCGCTCGACCTGCCCCATCACCGGGTGCACAGCCACGTTGTCCCAGTGGTCGAGCATGCGCAGGCGCATCGCGGGCCGGTGCCGTTGCGGCGCGAGGACGGCGTCGAAGGCCGCCGTACCGAGCCGGACCACGTGGAACAGCCCGTACAGCAGACCGGCCGGTGCGTCGGCGAGCACCACCGTCACCCCCGCGGCGCGAGCCAGTAGGAAACCCTCGTCACCGAGCGCGGCGGACTGGATCTCCCCCGCCGCCGCCACAGCCTTTGCCGCCGGTCCCGGCGGCGGCCCGGAGCCACCCAGCGCGAGCACCAGGTCGACGGCATCGCCGGCCGGTGCGTCGCCGACACTCGACGCGTCACCGGACGTGGGCGGGTTGCCGGACGTAGCTGGGTTGCCGGACGTAGGTGGGTTGCCGGACGTAGGTGGGTTGCTGCCCGAGCGCCACGCCCTGCCGCCGTGCCCGGCGCACGCGGTCGCGACCTCGTCGAACACCGTGTCGACGATCGGCCCCGCACCGTGCACCAGGACGCGGCGCGAGCCGAGCGCACCGAACGCCTCCGGTGGCAGCCAGGCGGCGTGCACGGCGGGCCGCATGCTGATCACCGGTCCTCTCGCAGCACGACAACCCCCACCGGTGGTAGCCGGAGCGGGCGTCCAGCCTCGACCCGATCACCGGTCAGCAGATCGACACCACCGGTACGGGCGGTCAGCTCGACCGGCTCGTCGCGGTGATTGAGCAGGAACAGCAGCCGCGTCCCGTCCGCGGTGACCCGCACAGCCGACTCCAGGTCCGGCACGTCCGGGTACGGTCCGAGCAGGTCGTGCCGTACCAGCGCCTGCCGGACCACCCAGGAGACCCCCGCCTGGTCCAGGCCGGCGGCGACGTACCAGCCGTGGCCGGCGCCGAAGGAGTTGCGGGTCACCGCCGGGGTGCCGGCGTAGAAGTCGGCCCGGTACCTGCCGACCACCTCTGCCCCCTGCGGGATCACCAGTTCGAACAGCAGTCTCGACTCGACGTCGAGCGGGCCGTCACCGGCGTCGAGCCGTACCGAATTGACCACCTCCGGCCCCCGGGCGTCCCACTCGTCGACACGTACGCCCATCAGGGGGCCCAGCGGACCGGGTACGTCCATCAGGAAGGCGTTGTCGTGCTCGTCCACCCGTCCCGACAGGTACGTGGTCAGCACCGAGCCTCCGCGCGCGGCCACCGCCTCCAGCCGTTGCGGCAGGTCCCCCTTGAGCATGTGCAGGGCCGGCGCCACGACGACGTCGTAGCGGGACAGGTCAGCCGTCACCGCGAGCACGTCCAGGTCGACGCCCGCGTCCCACAGCGCCCGGTGGTACGCCTGCACGACCTGTTGGTAGCGGACCAGCCGGGACGGACCGTCGGAGATCTCCAGGGCCCACCAGCTATCCCAGTCGAACAGCAGCGCGACCCGGGCCGGGGTTCTCGCGCCGAGCGCCGCCGAACCGAGCCGGTCCAGTTCGGCACCGAGTTCCACGACCTCGCGGAACACCCGGGTGTCGGACCGACCGGCGTGCCCGATCACCGCCCCGTGGTACTTCTCGCAGGCCCCGCGGGACGCTCGCAGTTGGAAGAAGAGCACGGCATCGGCGCCGTGCGCGACCGCCTGCCAGCTCCACAGTCGCATCACCCCGGGGCGCTTGAGCGGGTTGACGTCCCGGGACGCGGTGACGCTCGGGGTCTGCTCCATCAGCCAGAACGGTTGGCCGTCCTTGAGTCCGCGCATCAGGTCGTGGGTGAGGGCCATCCGGGCCGCCGAACGGTCGTCCGGTGGGTAGTTGTCCCAGGAGGCGAAGTCCAGGTGCGGTGCCCAGCGGTGGTAGTCGAGGGGCCGGTACATGCCCATGAAGTTCGTGGTGACCGGCACGTCGGGGCTGGACTCGCGGATGGCTGCCCGCTCGTCGAGGAAGTTGCCGAGCATGGCGTCCGAGATGAACCGCTGGTAGTCCAGGGTGATGCCCTGGAAGGCGGTGTGGTCGGGGCCGCGCCAGTGCTCGGTCAACGCCGACGGTGGCTCGATCTCGTCCCAGTCCGTGAAGGTGTGTGACCAGAACGTCGTGTACCAGGCGGCATTGAGGCCGTCGAGGTCGCCGTACCGACGTCGCAGCCAGCCGCGGAAACCGGCGGCGCACCGATCGCAGTAACAGGCGCCACCGTACTCGTTGCCGACGTGCCAGGCGACGACCGCCGGGTGCGCGCAGTACCGCCGGGCGACCCGGCGGGCAAGCTCCGCGGAGAACCGGCGGAACACCGGGGAACTGGGGCAGGAGTTGTGCCGCTGCCCGTACCGGTGCCGGCGGCCCTCGAAGTCGGTCCGGGTCACCTCCGGGTACGCCCGCGCCAGCCAGGCCGGGTGTGCGGCGGTCCCGGTGGCCAGGCAGATCCGGCGTCCCTGTGCCCCGGCCCGCTCGACGATCCGGTCCAGCAGCGAGAACTCGTAGACGTCCTCGGCGGGTTGGACGAGCGCCCAGTCGAAAACCCCCAGCGTCACGGTGTCGATCCGGGCGGCGTCGAAGAGCCGGTAGTCCTCCTTCCACACGTCCTCGGGCCACTGCTCGGGGTTGTAGTCCCCACCGAATGCGACCTTCGAGGTGATGGGCAGGGTCATTCGGTGAACTCCTTCCGGATCCCGCGGATCATCGGTTCACCGATCCGCAGGAATACCAGTACGAAAGCCGCGCCCAGCAGCGCGAGCACCGCCTCCGAGAAAACCGCGGTGAGCCCTGCCGCCGCCGCGATCAGGACGGCGTTGCCGAACGTGACGCTCGGGGTGTGCACGAGGAAGTACAGGGCCAGCCGGACCACGTCGCGGGTGCGGAAGCTGAACAGGGAGGCGACCAGCAGGGCATTGGCCCCGCAGAGGGCCACCCCGGCCCCGACGAGGACCAGCAGCACCGCCCACCACGCCGGGACGGCGGCCGCGGTGAGGTTCGCGAGGTTCATCGCGATGATGGTCAGCCAGAGCACCGTCGGCACCCAGACCCGGAGCACACCGGCGAGGTTGTTCCGGTATGCCCGCCAGAACATGGCGGCGGGCCGTAGGTCGGTCAGGTCGGGGCGTTGGTGACGCAGCGCGTACAGGGCGGCGGAGATCGCCGGGCCGACCGGGAGCAGGCAGGCCGCCACCAGCGGGAGGTTGCTGGCGTCACGGTCGAGCAGGACGAGCGCGGCCAGGCCCGGCAGGGTGGTGAGCAGGAGCAGCAGCTCGACGGCCAGCAGGGTGTAGACGAACGCGGCGGCCCGGGACAGGGGCCCGTCCCCGACCTGTCGCCCGGCCCGGGCGGTGTCGCTCACGTGTGCTCCTTCCTGTCGGTCCGGCCGGGCCCGCCGATGGACCCGACCGGACCGCGCGGTCAGCCGTTTTCCTTCTGGTAGCGCTCGTACGCCTTGTTGACCTGCGTGATGTACTGCTCCGAGTTCTTCGCCTTCAGCTCGCCCACGTAGGCGTCCCACTCGGTGAAGGGCCGCTGCCCGAGGATGAAACGCAACCCGTTCTGGGTGACGAAGTCCTTCAGCGGCGTCTCCCACAGCGACACCTGCTCGCGCTCGGCGTCGGTGAACGGGTACGGCGGCGGCACCGCCAACGGCTTGCGCGCGTTCATCACCTTCTGGAACTCCTGCTCCTCCGGGGAGAAGAAGGACTGGACCAGTTCGGGGTTGCCACCGTAGGTGAACACGCCGTTGTAGAAGCCGAACTCCTTCTGCAGGTGCTTGCTCCCGTTCGGGTTGAGCCCGAGGACGTTCACGTCGGCGGTGAGAGTGCGCTTACCGGAGGCGTCCTTGGTGTACGTCGTCCCCTCGACACCCCACTTGGCGAACTCCTGGCCCGCGTCGGAGTACCACAACCAGTCGATGAACTGCATCATGGCCACGAAGTTCTTGCTCTCCTTGGCCTTCGTGGAGATCATGATGCCGTTCTCCAGGCGCGAGGTGGGGTTGATCTCCCCGGCCGGGCCCACCAACAGCGGGATCTTGATCAGCTTCGCGTTCGGCTGGGTCTTCACCAGGTCCGGCCGGTTCTCGTTGACCAGGGTCTGCGCGTTGGCGCCGATGACGAACGACTTGCCGTTGGCCAGTTTCTGGCGCGCCTGGTCATCGGTCTGGGTGAAGCTCTCCGGATCGAGCAGCCCCTCGGCCACGAGCTTGTTGACGTACTGCAGCATCTGCTTGTACTGCTCGGTGGCACCGGTGTAGACGAACTTCTTGGCGTTCGGATCCCAGGTGGCGTGCTGGTAGTTCCAGCCGGCCTGGGTGCCGTAGGAGACGCCGATGATGTTCAGCAGGCTGCCGCCGGGGGTGGGCTTGCCCCACCGCTCGGAGAACGGGTAGGTGTCCGGGTACCTGGCCTTCATCGCCTTCAGCACGGTGTACAGCTCGTCCCAGGTCTTCGGGATCTGGAGGCCGAGCTGGTCGAGGATGTCGACCCGTACGGCGAGCGAGTAGTCGTGCATCGGCTTCTCGTGCACCCCGGGCAGCAGGTAGTACTTGCCGTCCGACTGTCGCAGCGTGTCGATCTCGGGCTCGAGCTTCCACCTGGCGATCTTGTCCTTGAGGTTCGGCATCAGGTCGATGTAGTCGCTCACCGGAAGGATCGCCCCGGAGGAGACGAAGGCGTTCTCCTGCGGGTGGTAGGTCTTCGGGATGATCAGCGGTGCGTCGCCGGCGCCGATCAGCAGACTGCGCTTCTGCTCGTAGTCGCTCAGCGGCACCGCCACCGGGTCGATCTTCACGTTGGTGCGTTTGGTGAGTTCCGACCAGAACAGCCAGTCGTTCTTCAACGGGTAGAACGAGTGGTTGTTGTAGAGGGTGGAAAAGGAAAGCGGCTCGGTGGCCTTGAACTGGTCCCCGACGCCGTAGTCGGCCATGGCACCGGCCCGGTTGGCGGAGAGGTCCGTCGTCTGCGGGGATTCCTCGGAGCACGCGACGAGGCTGAGGGTGAGCAGACCGGCAGCGGCTATCGCTACGCGGCGCCACGTTCTGTCGAGCATGGCCCGTCCTTTCGGGGCGGTGGTGGTGTGGGTGGATGGGGCGGTGCGGGGTGGGACGGTTGCAGGTCGGGCGGGCTACCCCTTGACCGCGCCGAGCATCACGCCGGACACGAAGAACCGCTGGATGAACGGGTAGACCGCCAGGATCGGCAGGGTGGTGAGCACGATGGTCACGGCCTGGAGGGTGGCCGCGGCCTGGACCGCGTCCCCGTCGGCCACGCCACCGGCGGACTGCGCGCCGGTGGCTCCCGAGATGAGGTTGCGCAGGTAGACCGTCACCGGGAAGAGGTCCAGCCGGTCCATGTAGAGGAACGCGCTGAACCACGAGTTCCAGAAGGACACCGCGTAGAACAGCACCATCGTGGCGATGATGGCCTTCGACAGCGGCAGTACGATCCGCAGCAGCGTGCCGTACGTGTTGAGCCCGTCGACGGCGGCCGCCTCCTCGAGTTCCACCGGCAGGCTCTCGAAGAACGCCTTCATGACCAGCAGGTTGAACACGTTGATGGCATTGGGCACGACAACGGCCCAGAGGGTGTTCTTCATGCCCAGGCTGGTGATCAGTACGTAGTTGGGAATCAGGCCGCCGGAGAAGAACATGGTGAACACCGCGATGCCGACCAGTGCCCCGCGCCCCTTGAGCTGGGGTTTCGACAGCACGTACGCGTAGCAGGTGGTCAGCACGACGGCGATGAGCGTGCCGACGACGGTGTAGACGAGGGTGTTGCGGTAGTTCGTCCAGAACATCGAGTCGGACATCACGAGCTTGTACGCGGTCAGGTCGAACCCGCGCGGAACGAGGTTGACCTTCCCGGCGATGAGGTACGCCTCGTCGCTGAGCGAACGGGCGACGATGTTGACGAAGGGGTACAGCGTCACGATCACGACGCCGGTCAGGATCACCGCGTTCACGGCCTGGAACACCCGGTAACCCCGGGTCGGCCGTACGCCCCGTCGCCGGTCGGCCTTTGGCGCGGCTGCGCCGGTCCCGATGGTCACCACAGGCTCGTCCCGACCGTGCGACGCGAGATCGTGTTCGCCGACAGGACCAGGATCAGTCCGATCACGGCCTCGAACAGCCCGATCGCGGCGGCGTAGCTGAAGTTGCTGGACTCGAAGCCCATCCGGTACAGGTACGTGGAGATCACGTCCGCGGTCGGATACGTCAGCGGGTTGTAGAGCAACAGGACCTTCTCGAAACCGACCGCCATGAACGTGCCGATGTTGAGGATCAGGAGGGTCACCATCGTCGGCCGGATGCCGGGCAACGTGACATGCCAGGTCTGCCGCCACCGGTTGGCCCCGTCGATCCGGGCCGCCTCGTACAGGTTGTCGTCGATGGTGGTGAGCGCGGCGAGGTAGAGGATCGTTCCCCAGCCGACGGTCTGCCAGACCTCGGACGAGACGTAGATGGTCCGGAACCACCCCGGCTGCTGCAGGAACGGCACGGCGTCACCGCCGACCGCGCGGACGAGTTGGTTCACCGTCCCGTCCATCGCGAGCAGCTGCATCACCATGGCCGCCACGATCACGATCGACAGGAAGTGCGGCAGGTAGGACACGGACTGGACGAAGCGCTTGAGCCTGCGGGTGCGGACCTCGTTGAGCAGCAACGCCAGCACGATCGGCAGCGGGAAGCAGAACAGCAGGGTCAGCGTCCCCAGCACCAGGGTGTTGGTGAAGACCTCCCAGAACGTCGGGTCGTTGAGGAACATCCGGAAATACCGCAGGCCCACCCAGTACTCGCCGAACAGGTTGCCGCCGGGCTGGAACCGGCGGAACGCGATCACGTTGCCGACCATCGGCAGGTAGCGGAAGACCAGGAAGAACAGCAGCGGCAGCAGCGCCAGGGAGTAGAGCTGCCAGTCCCGGCGCAGGGCCCGCCGCCAGGTACGGCGGTGACGACGCGGGGGTGCCGCGCGGGTGGTGGTCGGCGCGGGGGCGTTTCGGGTACGCGTCTGCGGTCGAGGGGTGTCCACGGGTAACTGACTTCTCATGCGACCCCTCAGCTCCGACCCTGTCCTCGCGCCCGACCGGGACGGGTCGGGCGATCGATATGCGCTCCGGAAGTTTCGGTAAACTCGGTAACCTTTTTCGGCAACCTAAAGGCACCGCCAAGGTGTGTCAAGGGGCCCAAATTGCCGTCCACTGTGGTCGCGCGGTTGCCACGAACCCGAGATAACCGTCCTGATCGGCGCATTCACCGTCGCAACTGCGTCATTCGGCTCGCCGTCAGGTGCGGAAGTCCCCGAAAGTTTCGGGCGCGCTCGGCAACTTTCTACGGACCGGGTGCGGCGTCGACGACGGGGAGCCGCCGCGCGACCGGACCGACCCGGTCACCGAACCTGCCGTACCGCGCGCGCCGCGCCCCTGCCCAGCGCGCACCCAACTGATTGTCGGAATTCGCCGGGTCGGGAATCGCCGTGATTGCCGGGACAGCCGCACTTTCCTGCGCCGCACGTCACAGCCGGCGCGCAGATAACCGACTCTCCATTGACGACGGTGAAGCGGCGTCGGCATGCTGGCCCTACCGGTCCTACCGGTCACCCCAACGGTCCATTGGCGCAGGTGAGCTGCTTGAGCGCAGTTCGTCGGCGCCCCATCGGCATGGGCGGCAACCGGGTGGTAAACGGCGGCACAGCTCCGCCCCGAGGCACATTCCTGTAATTGCGCGGGGCCATCCCGCGCCCCGGGACGGCTAACGCCGTGGACGAAAGGTACGTCATGTCGAGGGATGGTTCCCTGCCGAACTACGAGCTGCTGTTCGGCGAGTTGGATCTACGGCCGGCGGACGAGTCGCGGGCGGTCTACTCCCCCGCGGCCTACCTGGCCGACCTGCTCCGGCTCCTGGAGGAGAACGTCGAGGGCGCCTCGCTGCTCGCCCGCCGGCCGGACATCAAGGACATCCTGCTCGACGCCGACAACACCCTCACCGAGCGGTCCTACCTGGACATCGTCAACGAGATCCTGGAAAGCCTCGTCGGCGACGAGCCGTACGAGCGGCTGCGGACCATGCGCTTCCCGTTCGACAAGCCGTTCTCCCTCGCCGACGAGCGGCTCCGTCGGTACCTGACCCGACTCGGCGTCGCCCCGGCCGAGCTCTACCGGCGCTTCGCCGTGCCGGCCGACCCGGACATCGTGGCTCGCGAGTATCTGGGCCTGACGCCGGAGGAGGTCGAGGTGATCACCGTGGCGCGGCCGACCGAGGCCGACGTGCGGGCGTACTACGGGCTCACCGAGCAGGAGTCGCTCGCCGACCTGGAGACGCTCGACCGCTTCCGCCGGGCCACCGATCTCACCGCCGCCGAGGTACGCGAACTGCTGTTCGGGCGCCTGACACCGGGCCAGGCCGAGGTGTCGGCATTTTTCGTCCACCACGGCGGTAGCCCGGTGTCGTCGGACGCCGACGAAACGCGGCTGGTCGGCGATGGCGGTGTGCCGGTCGAGTGGTTCGAACGGGTGAGCCGGTTCGTCCGGCTGGCGCGCCGAATCGGGCTGACCCTGACCGAACTCGACCTGGTGCTGCGTAGCTGCTGCGGCAACCGGCTCGACGGCAACGCACTGCGGATTCTCGCCGTCGTCCTGCGGCTGCGCGACCAACTGAGCCTGCCCGTCGACGTGGTGTGCAGCCTGGCGGCGCCGATGGACACCATCGGGATCAGCGCCGACGGCGACTCGCCGGACCTGTTCGGTCGCACCTTCGACGCCGGCCCGGAGGGGGTCGAGCGGAGCCTGATCTGGCCCTGGCCGGGTGACGCACCGACCGGACGGACGGAGCTGATCTGCACCGGCGACCTGCTGGCCCCGGCGAACCGTGAGTACCGCCGCCGGGTGGCCGGCGCGCTGGCGATGGCCGAGGCGGACCTCGTGACCGCCGTCGACGACCTGCGCCAGCACTACGCGCTGACCCCGCGGGAGCCGAGCCCGTTCGACCAGGGCGAGATCGGGCTCGGTGCGCTCTCGCTGCTGCACCGGGTGAGCCGGCTGAGCACGGCGCTCGGCATCTCGGTGGACGAACTGTTCGAGCTGCTGTCGGTCCTGGACCGGGACCCGTCCCTGTGGCGGCACACCACCTTCCCGATCCTGCTCGACACCGGCCCGACCGTACGGGACAGCCACCGCATCCTGGACGCACCGGACGCGGCGTCGAGCCTGTGGCTGGCGCAGACCCTGACCGCGGTCGTCGGATGGCTACGGGAAAGCGGCCTCACCACGACCGACCTCGCCGACTTCCTCTCCGGGGGATCCGCCGACGCACAGGAGTCGGAGCGGACGTCGGTGCTCACCGGCCTACGGGCACGGCTGGACGAGGTCGCACTCACCCCGGAACTGTTCGTCTCGGCTCGGTTCGGCGACCGGGCCGCGCGGGTCGTACACGAGGTGCTGACGTCGTACGAGGGTGTGGTCTCCGACCGGGATCCACGGCTGCTGCGGCTCGACGCCGAGGCCGTCGAGGTGGCGGCGTACGACGCGGTGACCGAGCTCGGCGCGGTCACCACGGAGGACTTTCTCGGCCTCGGCCTGGAGGAGCGGCTGGCCACGAAGATCTTCACGAATCTGGTGCTGGCCGGATATCTGCGGGCCGACGGCACGCTGGACGGGGCCGCGCTGACCGAGGACCCGCCGCCGCTGGCCCGCGACTTCGAGAAGCAGCGCGAGCACCTCTTCACCCTGCTCCGCGACCTGGGGCGAGGTGCCGTCGATCCGGCCGACGACGGCGCCGCCTTCCTCTACCCGTCGGACCTTCAGGAACTTCCCGACCTGGACCAGACCGCGCGCGACGAGTTGTACGACAACCTCGTCCACCACGGCTACCTGGAGCCGGGCGGCGAGATCGTCGACCGGGACCGCTTCGCCGACGGGGACACCGTCGCTGACTTCGTGGTCAACGCCGACCTCGACGATGTCGCGCCGGCCGTGCTGGACGCGCTGCGCGAACGGATCGACCGGTTCCGCACCGTCCCGATCGAGCTGGGCCCGGACACCTTCAGCGAGCTGCCGCTCGACGAGGGCCGGATCGCCGATCTGCTGACCAGCCTGCGGTTCAACGGCTACCTCGACGAGTTCGGGCAGTACCGCGACAAGCAGGCCCTGGCCGGGCTGCGCCGCGACGAGTTGGACATCTCGCTGGACTTCTACGCCTACCGCGAGGACATCCTGGCCGCCATGCAGGCGCAGGTCGACACCGTACGCGCCGAGCTGTGCACGTTCACCGTCGACGACTTCCGGCCGATCGCCGACGCCGCGGTCGCGGCCCGAATCGTCAACGCGCTCGACGGTGTCTACCTCGACCAGGCCATGATCATGCCGGAGATCAAGCCCCTGCTCGGTACGCCAGAACAGCTCCCGCCGCTGCCCGGGACGTTCCCGGCCGCCGAACAGACGATGATCGTCGACCGGCTCGCGGCGATCCAGCGCGACGAGCGCCCGTACGTGCTCGACCCGGAGGCGCTGACCGGCCTCGGACTGGACGCCGACGAGCGTGACCGGCTGATCCGGCTCCTGGTGGAAGCCGGTGACCTGGAGGAATGGCTAACCGTCCCGCTGGCACGCATCGGCTGGTTCGGAACCGCCAGCAACGCCCTGGACTTCGCCCTGACCGAGATGGGCGACTACAGCAAAGACGTATTCCTCCTGCTGCACGGGATCGCGCTGGAACTCGCCGCCGGCATCCGGGAGATCACCGCCACGCTCGACGGGCACGCCCAGGACCAGTCCGCCGAACTGCTCGCCGTACTGCGGGACGCGTTCGGCGTACCGGTGGAGACCGTCGACGGCATCGCCCGCGCGGTGGCCGGCGACTCGGTGGACGCCCTGGAAACGCTGTTGGGGCAACCGGCGGAACAGGTTCCTCCCGGTACGGCGACCGACGACCCCCGCGCCCGGCTGACCTACCGTCGCATCCGCGGCTTCGCCCGGCTCGCGGCAAAACTCGACCTCGATCCGACCGAGGTCGAGGTCGTGTTCCGGGACCAGGACCTCGCGGGGAAGTTCCCCGAGCCACTGGCGCTGCCGCCCGGCGTCGACCGGTTCGACGCCCTGTTGCAGGGTGTGGACGGCTTCATCTACCTCTTCGTCGACGGCGGCTACTACCGGTACGCCGCGGCCAGCCGGGCGCTGCTCGACGAGTTGCCCGCCGCGCTCACCGAACTCTCCCCCGCCCTGGGCGCGCTCAGCCGGGTCGACGCCGCGCTCACCCGCCCGGACGGCGCCGAATGGATCATCGGCCGGGACACCGCGGGCGCCTCCCGTGCCTTCGTACGGCAGCCGGGCAGCACCCGGTGGGTGGCGACCGAGCAGACCTGGGGCACGGTACGGAACACCTTCGCCGCGCCGGAACGGATCGACGCCGCCTACGTCGACGCGGACGGCCGGACGTACCTGTTCTCCGGCGACCAGTACGTCCGCTACTCGGGCGCCGACCACTCCGTCGTCGACGAGGGCTTTCCCCGCCCCGTGACCGAGTGGTGGGCGGGTGAGGCCGAACTGCCGGCGCCGTTCACCGACGCTATCGACGCCGCGTTCCACGACCGCGACGGGCGGGTGCACCTCTTCTCCGGTGACCACACCCTGACGATCGGCACCTCGGGCGCAAGCGAGATCGAGGCCCGCCCGATCGCCGAGGTGTGGGGACACACCGCGGCGCCGTTCGCCGACCGGGTCGACGCCGCCTACACCGACGGTTCGGCCACCTACCTGCTCGCCGGCGACCTGGTGGTCAGGCACCGCGACGGGCTGGAGAACGACGGGCTGCGCGCCGACGACGGCTATCCCCGGCGGATCGCCTCGCACTTCCCCGGCGTACCGGCGGGGTTCGACAGCGGTCTGGACGCGGCGTTCGTCGACGCGGCCGGCGTGACGAACCTGTTCAAGGGCGACCGGACCGTGGCACTCGGGCGGGACACCCAACCGGTGCCGACGGCGCAGCGCTGGGGTGTGCTCGGGCCGGTGCTGGTGAACGGGACGGTCGATGCCGCCTTCACCGGCCTGGACGGGCACACCTACCTGTTCAGCGGCGGGCGTTACCTGCGCTACTCGGGCCCCGACTACGCCATGGCGGACCTCGGCTACCCCCGGAGCATCGCCGGGGACTGGGGAGGATTGCGCAGGGTGGGCACGTCGTTCGTGCTGGACGGGCGAACGTACCTCTTCGGGGCGGCGGGCGACCTGTTCGACGTACCCGCGGACTGGCGGTCCGGGCTCGACAGTGGTCGGCTGTCGCCGCTGCTGCGCCGCCGGTTCGCCGACCACGGTGTGTCCTTCGCCGCCGACGCCCGGGTGGACGCGACCGGGACGCCGCTGGTGTGGCGGCTGACCGACGAGCGCGGTGCCCGGTTCACCGTACGGACCAGGCCGGACCGGCTCACCGTCGCCAGCGACGACGACACCCCGTACTATGTGCGCTACTCCACCCGGGACTACGCGACCCCCGACGCCGGCTACCCCCGTCCGCTCAGCGACGGCTGGTGGAACCTGCCGGCCGCGCTCGGCGCCGGCCTCGCCGACGTGGACGCGGTGCTGACCGGGCGGGACGGGCTGACGTACCTGTTCGTCGGCGACCGGTTCGTGGTCTTCGACGCCCGGCGGCGCTGGTGGTCCGAACCCCGCACGCTGCGGGAACACTGGGACAGCATCCCGTTCGACCGGGTCGACGCCGCGTTCCTGGGCCGAGACGGCCGCACGTACGTCTTCTCCGGCGACCGTCACGTCCGATACTCCACGGCCGACTACACCCGGGTCGACGACCGCTACCCGGCGACGGTCGCGACCGCCTGGGGGCGGGTGCCGAACAACCTGGCCCGGACCGGGCGGGTGGACGCCACCCTGGTGATGGACGTGGTCGAGACCGTCGACGGCGTCGACGTCACCCGCGCCTACACCTACCTCTTCTCCGGCGACCAGTACGTCCGCTACGAGGGCAGTGCCTACACGACGGTGCAGGACGGTTACCCCCGGCCGCTGAGCGCGCTCGCCGGAGAGCCACGGCTCGGCAAGCTGCCGGTCGCCCTGACCCGGGTCGACGCGGCCTTCGCCGACCGGGGCAACGTCTACCTGTTCGAGGGAGCCCGCTGCCACGTCGTCTCCGACGTGCTCTACCGCCAGTACGCCGGACCGGCGGACGTGGGCTGTGGTTTCGTCGAGGACGGTGCGCTGCTGGTCGGAGAGGGCGACGACTGGCACCGGCTCGGTGCGGTCGAGGCGAAGGTTCCGACCTCGGTCCCGGTCCGTCCCCGTACCCTGCGCGGGGTGCCGGAAGGCTTCGCGACCGGCCTGGACGCCGTACTCGCCGCGCCGGACGGCGCCACCTACCTGTTCAAGGGCACCGGCTGTTACGACGTACGGCTGCGCCGCGACTACCCGATCGCCGAGACGTGGGGGTTGCCGCGCGACAACGTCACCCGCGACGGTGTGGTCGACGCGGTCCTCGTGGGCCGGGACGGCAAGACCTACCTGTTCAGCGGCGACCAGTTCGTCACGTACGCCGGGGCGGGTTACCCCACGCGGGAGCCGGACGGCGGTCCGCGACCGGTCGCGGACCACTGGGGTGGCCTGAGTTCGGTGGCCCTCGCCTACGTGTACGACGGCACGACCTACCTGTTCGAGCCGGCCGACCACAGCGGTCGGATGCGTTACCTGACCTACTCCGGCACGGACTACACGACACCCGACGGGGAACCGGGCACCGCCGACGCCGGCTTCTGGGCGGCCGGAGCGGGCTTCGGCCCGCCCGCCGCCGTGGTCGTCGAGGGCGACACCATGCTGCTGCTGCGCGGCGAGCGCTACGTGCAGCGCACCGGCCCGACCGGAGCCTGGTCCGCGCCGCAGCCGATCGGCCTGCTGTGGCGTGGGTACGGCCGTGACCTGGAGCCGGACGAAACCCTACGGACCGTGTTCGTCGGCCGTGACGGCGTCGCCCACTTCTTCTTCGGCGAGCGGTACACCCGGTACACCGACCGTGCCTTCACCGCCCCGGTCGAGGTGCGTACGGCCTGGGGCCTGCCCGCGTTCGAGCGGGTCGACGCCGCCGTGGTGGACCCGGTCGGCGGGGCCACGTTCCTGTTCAGCGGCGACCGGTACGCCCGCTACACCGGCACCGACTACCGGGACGCCGATCCGGGCTACCCCCGGCCGATCGCCGCGAACCTGCGCACCGAGGAGGCGTTCCGCAACCTACCGGAGTCCTTCGAGGACACCCCGGCGGCACGGGGTGTGGACGCGGTGGTGGCGAACGGTCGGCACGTCTACCTGTTCGCCGGGGGCGGCTGCCAGGTGGTGTCCCGGTCCGCGTACGCGACGTACGAACTGGCCGCGCTCGGCCGGGTCCGCAACACCGTCGTCGACACCGGCAAGGTCGACGCGGCGATGGTGGTCGGGACGCAGACGTACCTGTTCTCCGGCGACCAGTACGTGCGCTACAGCGGCACCGATTACACCCTCGTCGACGAGGGCTACCCGCGGACCATCGAGTCCTCCCTCACCGAGGAGTTCAGCCAGCCCGGTCGGCCGGGGCTGGTGGAATTGCCGGTGCAGTTCCGGGACGGTGTCGACGCCGCGTTCCGGGACGTCGACGGCGGCGTACACCTCTTCCGGGGTGCCGACTACCTGCGCGCCGACGCCGCCACCCCGGTCGTGCGACCGGCCGCCGAACTGTGGGGCCGGGTACGCAACGAGTTCGAAGCGCCCGGAACACCGGTCGACGCCGCCTTCGTCGCCCCCGACGGCGCCCTGTACGCCTTCCGCGGCGGCCAGTTCGTCCGCTACAGCGGCACCGACCTGCGGTACGTGGACCCGGGCCACCCGCGCACGATCAGGGACGACTGGGGTGACCTGCCCGCCGCGTTCGAGGCCGGCATCGACGGCGCGTTCAGCCTCGACGACGCCACCTACCTGCTCAGGGGCGACGAGTACGTCCGCTACTCGACCGGCTGGTACGAGGCGGTCGACCGTACCTTCCCGCAGGAGATCCGGCACCGGTTCTCGGAAGCGGCCGACTACCGGCTCGGTGACGTACACACGATCGCCCGGTTCGCGCGGCTGGCGCACACGAGCGGCGACGGCAGCCTGGCCGCCGTACTCGCCGCCGGTCCGGCGGTGGAGGACCCGTACCAGCGGCTCGCCGAGTTGCTGGGCTGGGACGTCGACGAGATCCGGTGGGTGAAGCGGCACGGTGGCTTCCTGCCCGCCGCGCCCGGCGAGGAGGACCACTTCGAACTGGAGCTGGTGCTGAAGCTGGGCGAGTTGTTCGCGCTCGCCCGCCGCTTGGGCACCGGTCCGTCCCGCCTGCACACCGACATCTGGTCGCAGGTCCACGGCCTGGCCGCTGCCGTCGGCGGACCGGAACGCGCCGCCGCGCTGGACCAGGCGGTCGTCGCGCTGCACGGCCTGCTCGCCGAGACGCTGCCCGCGACCGACCTCGCGGTGCTCACCGACCGGCTGCACGACGAACTGGCGGAGGTACGCCGGAACGCGCTCGCCTCGGCGGTGCTCGCCCCGGTGTCGGCGCCGACCCCCGGCGCGCTGTTCGAGCGGCTGCTGATCGACGTCGACATGGGCGCGCAGGGCACCACCTCCCGGGTACGGGAGGCGATCGCCGCCGCGCAGCTCTACCTGCATCGCTACCTGCTCGACCTGGAGCCGGTGGGTACGCCGACCCGCCGTGGTGAGGACGAGGCCCGGCTGCGGGTCAAGCGGTGGTGGGCCTGGATGAAGAACTACCGGACCTGGGAGGCGAACCGGAAGGTCTTCCTCTACCCGGAGAACTACCTTCGGCCCGAGCTGCGCGACACCAAGACACCGGCGTTCCTCCAGTTGGAGAGCGACCTGCTGCAGGCCGGCGTCACCACCGCCGCCGCGCAGGCGGCGTACAAGCGTTACCTCGACGAGTACACCGAGGTGTCCCGGCTCGCGATCGCGGGTGGTTACGTCTACGCGGCGCGGGACGCGGCCGAGGGCAGCCGTTCACTGGTCCTGTTCGGACGGACCCGGACCAGCCCCCGGCGCTACTACTACCGGGGCGCGACGTTCCGTGACGGGGACCGGCTCTCCGCCACCTGGGGGCCGTGGCTGAAGGTCGACGTACAGATCGACGCCGAGAAGGTCTACCCGGTGCACGCGTTCGACCGGGTGTTCGTCTTCTGGGCGACGATCGAGACGGCCACCCCGGACGGCACCGGTTCCACCACCATCATCGCGAAGAAGACCGGCGACACCCAGCAGGTCAGCGCGCCGGACGTACAGCAGAGCGTCAAGATCTACTTCTCGTTCCGGAACCTGAACCAGGAGTGGGTGCCGGCGCAGGTCCTCGCCACCGGCGCGCCGCGCCCGGACGGACTGAGCAACGCGGTCCTGTCGGTCCGCTCCGGGCCGCTGCCCGGCCAGT
Source organism: Micromonospora sp. NPDC049523 (assembly GCF_040676775.1). Taxonomy (NCBI): domain Bacteria; kingdom Bacillati; phylum Actinomycetota; class Actinomycetes; order Micromonosporales; family Micromonosporaceae; genus Micromonospora; species Micromonospora sp. NPDC049523. The sequence goes on from NZ_JBFAPP010000007.1 coordinate 218,366, forward strand.
CGGGGTCGGGCGACCACCAGGCGATCGTGGTGACCTACACCGCGACGACCGGGGGCGGTGAGATCACCGGGGCGGCGTACGCGCTCACTCCCGAGCTGTACACCGTCCCGGTCGAGGGGATCCCGAGCGAGCCGACCCGTACCGGTGACCTCAGCCTGATCCTCGACGAGCCCGGCGGCGTCGACCCGTTCGGCGTGGTCTGGTTCAGCTCCCCCGCGTCGTTCACCGAGGGTGCCTGGTTCAGCGTCGACCACAAGGGCGGCAGCTTCCTCTGCCGGCCGGTCGTGCCGGCGCCGGCCGAGCCGCCGACACCGGCGCCGATCCGGGGCAGCGCCGAGATCCTGCCCGCCTGGGACCGGATCGACGCGGCCGTGGAGCTGCCCGACGGTTCCCGCTACTTCTTCGACAACACCACCCAGAAGTACGTCCTGATCCGCCCCGGCCGCAGCCGCTCCGGACCCAGTTCGCCCATCTCGGGTCGCTGGGGCCGGACCGGACGGCCGATCACCCGAAGCGGCGTGGTCGACGCGGGGCTCACCCGCGGCGAGCAGGTCTTCGTCTTCTCCGCCAACCAGTACCTGCGCTACTCCAACGGTCTCACCGCCCCGGCCGACGCCGGATATCCCAGGGACCTGCAGACGAACACCGAGCGGCTGCCGCGCTGGAACAAGGTGGACTACGCGTACACCGGCACCAACGGCGTCGAGTACTTCTTCTCCGCCGAGCTGAAGGGCTGGGTGAGCTCCACCGACCTCAACACCCTGCGCCCTGTCGACCGGGGCTGGGAGGCCGGCGTGCTGCCGGAGGCCGATCGGGTCGCGCTGCTGACCCGGTTCGCCGGTGGACTGCTCGGCAAGCTCGGCGCGTCCTTCCTGGAGGGCGCGGTCAAGGCGGGTCACAAGCCTGGCAAGGGCACGCTGGAACCGCCGCCGCAGGTCGACCTGCTCGCCCGCTGGTGGTCGGTCGACGCCGGCTACGTCGACGGCGGCCGGCTCTACCTCACCAACGGCACCGAGTACGTCCGCTACACGCTCGGCGCCGACGGCACGATTCCCGAACTGGTCGACGACGGCTACCCGCGTGTGCTGGCGCGTCCGCTCGACGCGATCTTCCAGCAGGGCGACCGCAGGTACGCCTTCAGCGGCGACGTCTACGCCGTGGTACCCGCCGGTCGGGAACTCGACGCGCCCGGTGCCTTTACCCGGATCGCCGGCCACTGGGGCGACCTGCCGACCGGGATCACCGGTGCCCTCGACACGGCGACCGACCTCTTCCTGTTCCTCGACACCACCTACGTCACCTATCCGCGCTCGGCGACCGTGACCCGGCCGTACGAGTTCGCCTCCCTGCAGCACGAGATCGTCCGGCTGACCACGAGCACCGCGTACAAACTGAACCAGCGGCTGCTGGCCGGCGGAGTGGCGGCACTGTTGGACACCGCCACCCAGGAAACCGACGAGCTGCCGGCGTTCCGTACCGACCTGTCCGACGCGACGACCGTGCGGGTCCGGCCGGGCAGGGTCAACCCGGCCTGGCTGCCCGGCAGCGCGCACCTGGACTTCCAGAGCGCCAACGGCATCTACTACTGGGAGATCTTCTTCCACGCCCCGCTGCTCATCGCACAGGCCCTGAATGGCGCCCAGCGGTTCGAGGACGCGCGGGTCTGGTACGAGTACGTCTTCGACCCGACCCGGCCGGACCGGTACTGGCGGTTCCTGCCCTTCCTCGCCGTGGATCCGGTCGCGCTCGCCGACGACATCACCGGGGCGCTGGCCGAACTGGGGCGCATCGGCGCCGACACCGGTGCGCTGGAGGGGCGGCTCGCTGCGACGCTGGAGACGCTCCGGTCGGTGGCGCCGGTGTTCCACGGCGTACGCGAGCTGACCGCCGCCGACCGGCGGGCGCTGGCCGAGGTGGCCGCGGTGACCGTGACGCCGCCGCCCGGCCTGCCCTCCCCTGACGATCTCACCCCGTTGAACGAGGCGCTGGCGGTGGCGAAGGAACTCCAACGCCAGTACGACCTGATGGGCGACCGGGGTCGGATGCTCGACGCCTACCGCGACGATCCGTTCGACCCGCACGCCATCGCCGAGCTGCGCCCGATCGCCTATCGGCGGGCCACCGTCATGGGCTACATCGACAACCTGCTCGACTGGGCGGACCTGCTGTTCCGCCAGTACACGCCGGAGAGCATCGACGAGGCGCGGATGCTGTACATCCTCGCCCACGACCTGCTCGGCGTACGCCCGGACGTGGCCGGTCCCCGGCCGCTGACGCCGGCCCGCAGCTACGGCACGCTCGACGGCCACTGGTCGCCGGAGGGGCCGCTGGCCGCGCTGACCGCCGGTGGGGCGATGCTCGACGGCGCCGGAGCGGTGCACGCCAGCGTCGCCGATCCCTACTTCCACGTGCCCGGCAACACCGCCCTCGGCGACTACTGGGACCTGGTGGCGGACCGCCTCCGCAAGATCCGGCTCTCGCTGGACATCATGGGGATCAGCCGGCCGGTGCCGCTGTTCGCGCCGCCGATCGACCCGGCGCTACTGGTCCGCAGCGTCGCCTCCGGGGTCGGGGTGGAGGCGGCGTTACACGGCACCGCAGTGCCCGTACCGCACCAGCGTTTCGCGGTCGTGTTCCGCCGGGCGCAGGAACTGGCCGACCGGCTGCGCCAGTTCGGGCAGGACCTGCTGGGCGCCCTGGACCGACGCGACGCCGAGCAGCTCAACCTGTTGCAGACCCGGCAGGAGGGGGAGATCCTCACCCTCACCCGAGGGGCCCGTGAGGCGCAGGTCGGCGCCGCCGAGGCGGGACTGCGTGCCGCCCGGGCCGCCCGCGACTCCGCCCTGGCCCGGATCGCCCACTACGAGAAGGTGCTCGACGACGGGCTGTCGGCGCTGCAGATCGCCCAGCTCACCTCGATGGCGGCGGCCGCGACCGCGCACATGGTCGCCAGCGGCCTGAAGATCTACGCCTCCGTCGCCCACGCCACCCCGCAGGTCCTCGTCGGCCCGTTCATCCTCGGCACGGAGTACGGCGGCAAGCAGGTCGGCGACTCGCTGGAGAACGCGGCCGAGATCGCCGAGTCGCTCGGCGAAGGGCTCAGCGTCGTCGGCGAGCTGCTGGGCGTACGTTCCGACCAGGAGCAGGCCCAGCAGGACTGGCAGTTCCAGCTCGACATGGCCCGCAACGACCTGGCCCAACTGGAGCCGGAGGTCGCCGCCGCCGAGTACCAGCTCGCCGTGATCCAGCGCGAACTGGAGATCCTGGGTCGGCAGACCGCCCACCAGGAGGAGGTCGCCGCGTTCCTGCGGGACAAGTTCACCGGCGCCGAGTTGTACCAGTGGACCGCCACCCGCCTCGGTGCCCTGTACTTCCAGGCGTACGGGCTGGCCGAGGAGACCGCCCGGTCGGCCGAACGCGCCTTCCAGTTCGAGCGTGGCGTGCCCGAGAGCGCGGTGGCGTACGTCAAGGCCGCGTACTGGGAGAACCGACGCAACGGCCTGCTCGCCGGGGAGAGCCTCACGCTCGACCTGGACCGGCTGGGCAAGGCGTACGCGGACAGCCACAGCCGGGGCATGGAGATCACCAAGCGGGTGTCGTTGCGCGATCTCGACGCGGTGGCACTGCTTCGCCTACGCACCGAGGGGGTGTGCGAGTTCGCGCTCACCGAGGAGCTCTTCGACCGCGACTTCCCCGGGCACTACCGGCGTCAGCTCCGTACCGTCGCCGTCACCTTCACCGACGCCGAGGGGTCGGTGACCCGGCACAACGCGGTGCTGACCCAGACCGGGCACAAGACCGTCCTCGAACCTGATCCCCGAGCGGTCAAGCATCTGCTCGACCCGCAGGGCACGCCACCGGCGTCGCTGCGTTTCGACTGGCGCGCCGACCAGCAGATAGCGCTGTCGGATGTGCCGGAGGGCTACGACAACAACGGGCTGTTCGAGCTGCGTTACGACGACGACCGGTACCTGCCGTTCGAGGGTACGGGCGCCGTCTCCACCTGGCGGTTGACGCTGACCGGCGGGCGTACGCCGCAGGAGCCGGGCGACGTCGAGCTCACCGTGCGGTACACGGCCGACAACGGCGGCGAGGTCTTCACCAGCGCGGTGCGGGGTTTGCTCAAGCCGTACCCGGCGTCGCGTTACCTCGACGTCGCCACGGAGTTCCCGCAGGAGTGGGAACGGTTCCTCACCGGCGAGGACCGGTGGATGATCCTCCCGCTCACCCCGGACTGGTTCCCGGGCATGTCCGGCCGGCAGGTCACCGGCATCTACGCGGCCTACACCTACGAGGAGGGCGGCGGCGCCCGGTTCCTGCTCAACGACAACCGCAACCTGCCGCTGGCCGACGGGCGGCTGCTGCCGACGCCCGGCCTCACGCTGCCCGCCGACGGGTCGGGGCTGAGCCTCGCCGTGGACGGCGACCGCACGGGACTGGCCAACCTCGTCCTCATCGTCAATTACCGAGCCACCGCCTGAGCGCGGACCGATCCGAGAGGAGACGGCGGTGCCCCTGAAACGGAATACGACCACCAAGGGCAAGCGCAAGACCCCCAGCCGTACCCCGCTGAAGGACAGCGATTCGGGCTCCGCCCGCAAGCCCGACCTGATGGACACCGGCGGTACGCTGCGCCGGACGAGCACCCCCACCCGGTTGAACCGATCGCTGACCTCCGACCTGTCCCTGTCCCTGTCCCTGTCCGGCGTCGACCTCTCCGACAGCGACACCGATACCGGGTCGGATTCCTCGTCACAGCCGACCAAACGATCGAAGACCCTGACGCTCACCCGGGCACCCTCCGGCCTCGACCGTTCCGGCGACGAGTCCGACGTGGAGGATCTGCCGGACGCGTCCCTGACGCCGCGACCGCACCACGACCTGCCCGCGATGGCGACCGTACGGATGAAGCCGCTGGTCGTACTCGACGACGACGGCAACGTCAAGAACCTGTTGATCAGTTCCCAGCAGCGCACCCCCTCCCCGTTCGGGGGCCCGATGGGCGACCACACGGTCGCCTGGTCGGCCCTGGTCGACGCCGTACGGGCCAGCGTGCACGGCCTTCCGGTCGACGAGGCGGTCGAGGTGCTCCGGACGGCGCAGGAGCACGCCGAGGCGTGGATGGCCGACCCGGACTCGGCCGGCATGCGGCTGCTCGACATGCTGCCCGACCGGGACCGGCGCGTCGGCCCGCTCGAACACTGGGCCTGGCAGACGACGGCCCAACTCGACAAGGCGACGTCGGCGGCCGAGAGCGGCGACGACAGGGCGGCGGCCACCGCGCTCCAACAGGCGATCGCCCACCACCTCGCCTACCTCAACTACCTCCCGTTCGCCACGGTGCCCGCGGCATCGGAGCGGGGATCGAAGGGGTCGGCGGAATCGGCGAAACGTAAGCGGATCCTCGCCGTCGAGGGCGCCGGGCCGTTGTCGGGCGCGACCTTGGCGACCGACCCCGACCAGGCGAAGAGCCTGCGTGACGACCTGTGGGGCATGTTCGCGTTCGACGCCGCGCTCCGGGAGTCGGACGCCTGGCTGGTGCTCAACCCCACCCTGGTCGACACCGTGAAGGCCGACCACGACAAGCTCAAGGCGCTGTGGGTCCGGCTCGACGCGGAGATGACCAGACACTCCGGTGGCTCCCAGGCGCAGGACGAGGCCCGGGCGATCGAGAAGCTCGCCGAGGAACTCCGGCTGTCCACCACGGAACCGGCGATCATGCGTGCGGCGCTGAAGATCAGGGGCAGCGCCAACCTGCTCTGGAGCGACAACCAGGCCCGACTGAGCACCCGGCAGAAAAGCATCGTCAAGGGGCGGATCGCCCTCGGACCGGCGATGAACGAGGCGGCCACCGCGGTTGACGCCTTCGTCGAACGGGCCCGCGACGCGGTACCCCGCGCCTCCCTCATCCTGGCCAACCTCCTGCACGAACACCAGCGGACGGTGGCCACCTCGTACCCCCGGGCGGTGACCGTCTCGGGCTTCCTCGGGCCGGCCGCCGACACGGACGCCGAGGCCGCCGCCAATGCCGGCAAGGCCGCACTCGACCGGCTCACCATGGAGATGGCAAAGGCCTTCCCGCCTCCGCTGCCCAAGGACGGGGAACCGAAGGCGACCGGCACCCCTCCGATGATCGAGCTGACCCGGGCGGTCGCCGACCGGTACGCCGAGATCGACTCCATCCCGACGCCGGCAACGCGGAACAGCTGGATCAACGACTCCTCGAACGAGGACCTGGTCGTCACGTACGACAGCAGCGCCGCCGATCCGCTGTCGGTCAACGGTCGGGCTGCCGCGCCGACCGGTGTCGCGGGCATGGGCTCGCACACCACGGCGTGGACCGTGGAGGTCGATGCGCTCAAGGCGATGGTCGCCGGCGCGAAGGGTGAGGCGGCGGCGCTCGAGGCGCTGTCCAAGGAGACGCTGCGCGACCTCGGGTCGGAGGTGATGAAGCTGGACCGGCTGCTGCCCGCCGACCAACTGGAGGGCGGCCAACTGCTGGACATCTTCACCCAGGCGGCGGCGGTGCTCAGCGCCACCGACGTGGCCCGGGCCGCCACCGCTTTCCTCAGCTTCCGCAACCTGTTGCCGTTCGCCACCCTCGACGCGGGCGACCGCAGCGGTCACGGCGAGCGTTCCGGCGGGCCGAAGAGCAAGAACTTCGACGGCGATTCGCTCAACGACGCCGCCGGGCTCATCCAGGACGATCTCGCCGACCCGACGAACCGGGCCAAAGCCGTACAGGCGCTGGAGGATGCCGCGAGTGCGCTCGCGAAGGAGGACTGGGGGACGAAGGACAACCTCCGCAAGACCGCCGAGGCCACCGTACGCCGACTGCAGGGCCAGGCGATCGCACTGCGCAAGGGGGCGCCGCGCGATGTCGTGAGCACCATCGTCGGCGTCAGGTCGACCGAACACAGCCGGGTCACCAAGCAGGCCGCGAAACTCGCCAAGGCAACGGCCAGGTGACCACGGTCCGGCCGGAGACACGCAAGGAGGCAGCGGAGACGCATTGATCGTGGTTGTCGGCCGGGCGGCGTACGTCGCGCGCCCGGCCGGCCCGGTGGCCGCGGGAGGTTCCATGCCCGCAGTTCATGCTTTCTTCTCTTATCTGGACATTGACCCCAGGTCCACTTCGTGAAATACAGGTGATCACGCGTCGGCGGGTCAACCGACCGGGGCGCGTCGATTCCAGGAGAGGCGAGCAATGGAACCTGTGTCACCCCCGTCAGCTGCGCCGCCGAGGCCCTCCACGGCCCGGTCCCCCGGCACGTTCGTCAGGCGTCATCGCCGTCCCCTGCTCCGGATCCTGGCCGCGATGGCCACCCTCGGGATCCTGCTCCCCGCGGCGCCGGCCTTCGCCGATCCGCTACAGAACCTGCCGGCGAACGCCGGAGGGTACGAAGCATCGTTCTCCCCCGCCTACGACTACGACGGTGACGGTTGTTACGCCGTCGCGGCCATCAGCCCGGACGGCACGATCAACCCCGGCCTGAACACCACCGGCGCCATCAACGGCAGCTGCCGGGACCAGTCCGACCTGGACAACTCGCAGACGTACGCCCGGTCGAAGTGCAACAACGGGTGGTGCGCGATCGTCTACGCCAGCTACTTCGAGAAGGACCAGGCGGTGCACGGCAGCGGCCTCGGCGGCCACCGGCACGACTGGGAGCACGTCATCTCCTGGGTCAACCAGGCGTCCAACCAGGTCGAGTACGTGACCACCACGCAGCACAGCAGCCAGCGGACCTACCCGCGCTCGCAGGTGCGATTCGACGGATCGCACCCCAAGGTCGTCTACCACAAGGACGGCGCGTCGACGCACTTCTTCCGGCTCGCCAACGGCAACGACGACCCGCCGGAGAACCACTACCACAACTGGCGTCAGCCGCCCATCGTGGACTGGAACGGGTGGCCCAGCACGCAGTTGCGAGACAGGCTGATGAACGCGAACTTCGGCTCCGCGAGCATCAAGATCAAGGACGGTTCGTTCGAGTACCTGCTGAACGTGTCCAAGCCCGCCGAGATCCCGTTCAACCCGCAGGGCTGAACCTGGCCGCTACCGGAGGACCGCCGTTGCGGCGGCGGTCCTCCGCGCGTACGGCACGGGGTGCCGGTGACCGATCGCCCCGGACGACGGTTCAGGCCTTGAGGGGCGGGGTGAGACCGTCGAACCAGTTCCGGGCCGCTCGGGCGGAGGCGCCCTCCCGGTCACCGGTCACCCGGATGACGTCCAGGGTCGCCAACTCCTCGGGGGTCAGCGTCAGGTCGGCGGCGGCGGTGTTCTCCTCAAGGTAGGTGACCCGGCGGGTGCCGGGAATCGGCACCACGTCCGGCGCCTTGGCGAGCAGCCAGGCCAGCGCCACCTGACCGGGCGTGGCCGCGTGCTGCGCGGCGATCCGCCGGACGACGTCCAGGGTGCTCAGGTTCCTGCTGATGTTCTCGTCGGAGTACCACGGCATGCCTCGGCGATGGTCGTTCTCGCCCAGGTCGTCGCGGGAGGTCAGGGTTCCGGTGAGGGCACCGCGACCGAGCGGGCTGTAGGGCACGACGCTGATGCCGAGTTCTCGGCAGACCGGCAGGATCTCGTCTTCGATCTCACGGGCCCACAGCGACCATTCGGTCTGCAGGGCCGTGATCGGGTGTACGGCGACGGCCCGGCGCAGCGTGTCCGGCGCCGCCTCGGACAGACCCAGGTGCCGAACCTTCCCCTCCGTGACGAGTTCGGCCATCGCGCCGACCGTCTCCTCGATCGGGGTGTTCGGGTCGACCCGGTGCTGGTAATAGAGGTCGATATGGTCCGTACGCAGCCGCTTCAGCGACCGGTCGACGGCCTGGCGGACGTAGCCGCGCGTCCCGTTGATCTCTGCCGTGGCGCCGCCGAACGGGGCGGCGACGATGCCGAACTTCGTGGCGAGCACCACCTTGTCGCGCCGACCGGCGATTGCCCTGCCGAGGATCTCCTCGCTGTCGCCGTAACCGTCGGCGGTGTCGAGCAGGGTCACGCCCAACTCCACCGCGCGGTCGACGATTTCTCGTGCTGCCCGATCGCCGTCGTAGCCTGCCTGGCCGTAGGGGTTGGCGAAGCTCATCGCTCCGTAGCCGACGGCACCGACGGGCAGCTTGTCCGGGCCGAGATGGCGCACTGGGATAGACATCGGGCGGACCCAGCCTCTCCTGGTAGATAGGTGCTTCCTGGGCAGATGCCCACGAGGACGCGATGTCCTCAACTGAAGACAAAGCTATGTCCTCAACTGGGGACATGCAAGTCCGAGGCATTCGATTCGGGAAATAGTGACGAGCGGCTCGAAACCGCCACGCACAGTGGGCCGAGCACCACCGGACAGGTCGGAGGTTCCCCGACACGGTGGCCGAGCCCTGCGCGTTGGGGGGCTACGGGGCCGACGGAGGTTCGAGGGGTCCCGCCGCGTGCCGCTTCGCGGCCTCTGGCGTCGCCGAGACGGCGTCGAGCGCCGCCTCGAGGTAGGGCACCAGCGAGCCCACGTCCGCGGTGGTGAAGGCGGTGTTTCCGAGCACGTCGCGCATGAGCTGCACCCCGGAGCAGATCGCGATCAACAGGACGGCCCGCCCGGCCGCGTCCGGGCCGGAAAGCTCGTCGGTCACCGCCCGCTGGTAGTTGCGTTCGAGGTGGTCGCGCATGATCTTGGCAGCACGCTCGTTGGACGCCGACCGCAAGGCGATCAACATGCCGTCCGCCGGCTCGGGACTGTTGTCGACCAGCAGAGCCCGGGCCGCCTCGGCGTTGTGCCCCGGCCCCATCAGCAGTGTCTTCTCGAAGGCAAGCGCGACGACCTCGGCGAACAGGCCTTCCTTGGAGCCGAAGTAGCGGCCGATCAGCCGCGGATCGACACCGGCACGGGCGCCGATGTCACGGATCCCGGCCTGGTCGTAGCCGAGTTCGGCGAAGACCTCCCGCGCCGCGCGTAGGACCGCCTCGCGAGTCGCGGCGGCATCACGACGCCGAGGAGGTACGGGCTCGGGCGTCGACGGACGCCGGGCTCCGCTCACCTGCTCACTGGTCACACGAGCCAGGATACGTTGGTCGTCACACCCGTCCGGCGGTCACGCCCACACCCGTACCCACCCAGACGGCACCCGCGGCGGCGATCACCGCCCGGACGGAACCGAGGCGGCGAGCGCCTCCTGTCACGGGTTGCCCTGCGCGGAGGAGACGGCGAAGAACCCGGCGTAGGGAGTGTCCTTGAAGTGCTCGCCCATGAGGCGGCTGAACAACAGGACGGCCGGCAGCGGTCGGTGGTTCATGACCAGGCGCTGCACCTGTCCCCGCTCATTGCGGTAGACCACGGCGATGTTGGCTATGGGCTGGCCCTGGATCCGGGACGAGTAGTCCTCGACGAAGCCATTCTCCCCGTAGTCCCCGACGTACACGAACTCCTGGTATTCGTACAGGGTGCGGGCGTACGCCAGAAGTGTCCGTACGGCGTCGGCGCCGTGGACTATGCCGTTGAGAACCGCACCCTCCATCGACACGTCATCGGCCAGTTCATTCAGCCAGGTCGGGCGGTAATCGGTCCGCCGCCGGGCCGGATCACCACTTCCGAGGTAGGTCACGACAAAAATCGTATCGCCGCAGAATGTGTCGTGGTCCCGAACCACGCCACCGCACCGGGCCCGGCCGGCACCAGGCGGCGCGGGGCCGAGGGACGGGGTCGTCGGATCCGACGGTACCCGTCCCTCGGCCGGACAATCAGTGGCGCTACCCGGCGTAGGTCTCGAACTCGGCGACCCTCGGCGTGGCGGTCGCGCTGGTGATCCTGAAGGTGATCTTGCTCAGTGCGGTCGCGGGGAAGGTGATGACACCCGCCCCGCTGCCGGAGGTCAGCACGGCACCGGTGCCGTGGTTGATCACCTGCCAGGAGCCGATGCTGCCCACGGCGCCCGCCGCCTCCCGGATGTTGATCCTGGAAACCGTGGTGGCGGAACCCCACTTGATCGAGATGTCACCGGTCGAGCCCGCCGGCGACCAGTAGGTGCTCAGGTTGCCGTCCCGCACGTCCCCGTAGCCCGTCCCGCTGGCCTTGCTGGAACCGTCGGAGCCGGCCCCGATGCTGAGGTTGGTCCCGCTGGGCTGCGTGGGCGTAGGAGTCGGCGTGGTCGGCGTAGGAGCCGGCGGTGTGGTCGTCGGGGTGGTGGGCGTCGGCGTAGGGCGGGTCGGAGTCGGCGACGGTGTCTGCGGTGAGCAGCTGCCGTTCGACTCCTGCAGACCCGTGTTGGCGCCCGCCGTCTGACGGACGACGTCCGGTACGCAACTCGCCCCGTCGAGGCTGTAGGAGTACGGGATGCTGACGGTGGTGTTGGACTGCGGATTGGGTCCGGCGGGGTTGTTGTCCGTGCCGGGGGCGGACCAGGTCACGTTGTCGAAGATGTTGCCGGCGACCTGCCAGAAGCCCGCCTCGTCGGTGTAGAAGGTGCCGAGGACGTCCTTGGAGTTCCTGAAGTGGTTGTTCTCCACCTTGGCGCGGGCACCGGCCCGGGAGTTGATGCCGGACTCGTGCAGGCTCACGTAGGAGTTGTTGTAGATGTGCGCGATTCCGCCACGCAACAGCGGCGTACGGGAATCGATGTTCTCGTACAGGTTGTGGTGGAACGTGACGAAGCCGTTCGAGCGGTCGCTCTCACTGGACCCGATCAGCCCGCCACGGCCGGAATTGCGCAGGATGCTGTAGGAGAGGGTCACGTACTGGGTGTTGTCCTTCATGTCGAACAGGCCGTCGAATCCCTCCGACTCCCCACCCGACGCTTCCAGGGTGACGTGGTCGACCCAGACGTTGCGGACGGTGCTCTCCATGCCGATGGCGTCACCACCGTTGGACGTGGGCGAGCCCGACTTCTTGACGTTCCGTACGGTCACGTTCCGGATGATGATGTTGCTGGAGTCGCGGATGTGGATACCCAGCTGGTCGAAGACGGCTCCACTGCCGACGCCGATGATCGTGACATTGCTGATCTGCTTGAGTTCGATCACGCCGGCAGCGGTGTTGCAGCTGTCACCGGACACCTTGGTGGTGTTGCCGTGGTTGATGGTCCCGGTGACCTCGATGACGATCGGGGTACTGCTACTGGCCCGGCCACACAGCGCCGCGTGGATGGCGGTCCCCGTGGTGGCCCGCACCGTTTGCCCGCCCGCACCGCCGGTGGTCCCGCCGTTCTGCGTCGCGTACCCGGTGGCGCTGCCCACCGCGGCCGAGGCCTGGGGTGTCGGCAGGGCCACCACGATCGCGGCCCCGACGGCCGCCGTGGCCAGCGCCGCCTGGAGTCGCAGTGCGACTGGTCGTCTCATCTTGTCTCACCTTCGTCTTGTGGGCCGGGTGGTGGTTCGAAAAGCCGTGCTCAGATCTGCGCGCCGAGGTTGGGGTAGGCGGTCGGTCGAAGGAACGAGGAGGTGCGGATGCTGCCATCGGGGTTACGTGGCCCGGTGATGGTGGCGGGATCGGTGCTGGCGAGATCGGCCGCGCTCCAGGTGCTCTTGATGTCCCAGGAGTTGCCGCTGCCGGTCGAGGATCCGAGGGAGACACCGGCCCCGTTGGCGACGGCCAGGTTGGCGGTGAGTACGGAGGTGGAGTTGGCGAACTTGAAGCCACCGTCGCCGTTGCGCCAGGCGGTGTTGCGTTCGACCCGGATGGAACCGGGGTTGCCGTTGTCGATGAAGCCGCCCTGGGCGTTGTCGAACGCGATGCTGTTGCGAATGGTGTGGTTGGCCGGCGGATCGGGATCGCCGCCGCCCATCTTGAAGCCGTTGCCGTCGCCCGCGAAGTCGGGGAAGCCCCACCGGTCGACGCCGTTGCCCCAGGCCACGGAGTTCTCGATCACGATGGGTGAGGTGAACAGCCAGGCGTCGAAGCCGTCGTCGACGTTGTTCCACAGCCGGGCGCCGCGTACGACGTTGCCGCTGCCGCCGCCCTCCTTGATCGCCAGGCCGTCGGCGCTCTCCCCGTTCTTGCGCGGATCACGGTTGCCGTAACTGTCGAGGTTGAGCACCTGGTTGTAGCTGGCGGCGCCCTGGATCTGCAGGCCAGACTCGTAGTTGTCGCGGGTGATCAGGCGATCGAAGATGTTGTTGTTGCAGTCGCGGCAGAAGATGGCGTACGGCCCATGGATGATCTCCAGGTCGCGGATCCGCCAGTAGTCGGCTTCCATGTGCAGCAGGCCGCGTTCGGCGTTGGGAATACTGCCGTTGAGTGGTGCGGGGGTGTGTGGCAGGCTCTCCCCGTCGAGGACGACCTTCTCGCCGTTGTAGCTGGTGATGGTGTACGGGTTGGCGGCGGTCCCGTCCTTCGTGATCTGGACGTTGGTGCTGAACTGGTACGTGCCGCCCCGCAGTGCGATCGTGCTGCCCGGCGTGGCCAGGCTGACCGCCCGTCCCAGCGTGGCCAGCGGCGCCGCGAGGGTCCCGGGATTGGCGTCGTTGCCGTTCGGCGCCACGATCAGGGAACCCGTTGGCGGCGGGCTCGTCGGCGGCGGTGCTGTCGGCGTACGGGTCGGGGTCGGGGTCGGGCCGGCCGTGGTAGGGGTCGGATTCGTCGTACCGGTGTCGCCGACCGTCACGTCGTCGAACGACGCGGTCGCGTAGAGGGTCTGCAGGCCGATCCGTCCGGTGGCCGCGACGCTGCTGGTGCCCGAGCCGATCACGGCGCCGTCGACCGTGGCGGTGATGTTGCCGCCGGACACCGTGAGGCCGAGGGTGTACCAGGTTCCGGTCGAGACGGTCCGGGCGGCTTCGGCGAGGACGGCGACCGTACCGCTGTTGACCACCTGGAGCTGGACCCGGTTGCCGGGCAGCAACGCCAGCCGGTAGAACGTGGTCGAACTCTTCGCCCGGGCCAGCAGGCCGACCAGGCCTTCCGAGCCGAAGCCGCCGGGCTTCACCCGAACGGTCACGGTGTACGCCGCCCAGCTGGTCGATCCGCTGAACTCGCGGGCGTTGGCGCTGCCGACGTTGCTCTGCTGCAACGCCCGGGACCCGTCGGTCACCACCGCCCAGGTCCCGCCGGACTTCGACCACCCGTCGGCGTTGCCGTCCTCGAAGTTGTCACTGAACAACGTGGCGGCGAATGCCACCTGGCCGAACATCGCCGCCACCGCGCTGAAGAGGGCCACCGCCGCGGCGACCCACTGCCAGCGTCGGCGCCGTGATCGCGCAACGTCCTGTCGATCCATTGCAAAACCTCCGAACGGTACGGCCATCGGGTCCACGGCAGCAGGAAGGCACTTCCCGCTGCCGGGCCTGGTCCACGGAGCCGGCTGGTGGCGGTGACCCTCCCGATGAGGGACGCGGGGCAACCGCCACCAGCCCGGCGTCGGCTAGCGGTAGGTGATGTCGGAGCTGCTGTAGATGCAGTTGACGCCGTCCGCGCCCTCGCCGATCAGGACGGGTTCGCTACCGCTGGACACACCGCGGTACTTCTGGCACACGGTGGCGTCGCCGTAGATGGTGATCCGGGTGAAGCGCGCGGTGTCACCCCAGTTGGTGTTGATGCCGGCGACCGCGTCGGCGTTGCGTACCGTGACGTTGTCCATGACGACGTGCCGCTGGTACGACGTGGAGCAGTTGCCGCAGCCGCGGTAGAGCTTGCCGATGTTCTCCGCGTAGAAGCCGGAGATGTGCACCGTTCCGGAGCCGTTGTGCTGGAACACCTTGTCCGAGGCGGCTCGGGCGCCGCCGCCGATGACGTTGTAGGTGGTACCGCCGCGGAAGGTGGCGGCGTCCTCGCCCACGTCCTCCCACCAGACGTTGCGGATGGTGCAGTTGCCCTCGCAGTGGATCCCGTCACCGGCGGGCGCACCGAGGATGACGTTCTGGATGGTGGCGCCGGCGGCGAGTTCGAAGACGGGATCTTGGCTCTCGCCCTGGCCGCCGTCGCCGATGCAGCAGTAGCGGCGCATCCCGCCGTCGAAGGTGCCGGTTACCTGGATCGTGCCGTTGTTGACCGGCGCGTTGCCGGTCGGCGTCGGCCAGGTCGTCGTGGGCGGCGGGGCCGAGGTGGTGGGCGGGTTGTTCGGCGTCGTCGTCGGGTTCGCCGTCGGCGGGGTGGTGCCCGAGGTCGTGACGGACACGTCGTCGTACGCGGCGCTGGCGTACACGGTCTGCAGGCCGATGCGGCCGGCGGCGGACACCGAACTGGATCCCTGCGCGATCTGGGCCCCGTCCACGGTCGCGCGTACGGTCGTGCCGTTGACCTCGATCGCGAGGGTGTACCAGGTGCCGGTGGCGACCGTACGGGAGACACCGCCGATGATCGTCACCGTGCTGCCCTTGACGGCCTGCAGTTGCGCCTGGTTGCCGGGCAGCAGGGCCAGCCGGTAGAACGTCGTGGATCCGCTGGCTCGGGCGAGCAACCCGACGTGGCCGCCGGAGCCCAGGCTCAGCGGCTTGACCCGCGCCTGCACGGTGTAGGCCGTCCAGCCGGTCGAACCGTTGAAGAACCGGGCGTTCTCACTGCCGGCATTGGACTGCCGCACCGTTTGCGAACCGTCCGCGACAACCGCCCAGGTGCCGCCCGACTTGGACCAGTCGCTGGTGTTGCCGTCCTCGAAGTTGTCGCCGAACACGGTGGCGGCCTGCGCCGTGTGGCTGAAGCCGATGGTGCCGGCGATCAGCGCCGCGACCGCGCCGGTGACCAGCGACCACCGACCCCATCGTCGGCGGGCCGAGGGACGAGAGAACATGACGAACCTCCAGGGTTGGGACGGGTGGCGTGGAGTGGGGTGGGGTCCACACACGTGTGGCGCACGGCGCTGCGCACCCGAGGGCAGTCGCCACCGGATCGGTGACGTCGGGAACTCCCACAGGAAAGCGCGTTCCTGGGGTCCTTGCTAGATCACGTCGGAAATCTTCGCGCCCTGCGCGGCCAACCCTCGAATGCTGTTATCCGGGGGCCGGGTCGCGCGTCAACGAAGGCAGGGCCCGCTCAGCCGTGATGCACGTGCCGCGACCGCGCAGGCCGGGCCGCCCAGCCAGAGGACGATCCATGCAAATATTGCGATCGCGTACGAAGGGAGGTGGTCGGCATGAGGACAGCGGTCGATCCCGCCCTCGTCAGCGCGGCCCGCAGCGGTGACGAAGACGCGATGGCGGCCCTGGTCGCCGAGGCCATGCCACTGGTCTACAACGTGGTGGGCAAGGCACTGCACGGCAGTTCCGACGTCGACGACGTGGTCCAGGAAACCATGCTGCGCGTCGTACGGGGCATCGCCGGGCTCAAGGATCCGGAGAGCTTCCGAGCCTGGGTGATCTCGATCGCGTACCGCCAGATGCAGGACCGCGGCCGTTCGATCCGGGTCGCGACCGCGCTGGGGCCCCTCGTCGGCGACGTCTCCCAGTGGCCCGACCCGGCCGGTGACTTCGTCGACTCGACCATGTTCCGGCTCCACCTGTCCGGTGAGCGCCGCGAGACCCACGAGGCCGCCCGTTGGCTCAGCGCCGAGGAGCAGCGCGTACTGAGGCTGTGGTGGCGGGAGGCGGCCGGCACGCTCACCCGCGCCGACCTCGCCAGAGAACTCCGGCTCAGCACCGGTCACGCGGCGGTACGCGTACAGCGGGCGAAGGCACAGCTCGTGCTCGCCCGTACGCTCCTGCGCGCCTGGCATGCGATCCCGCGATGCGCCGAGCTGACCGCCGCGGCGGCGAAGCTGGCCGGGCCGTCCGATCCACGCTGGTTGAAGCACCTCGGCCGGCACGTACGGCGGTGCGAACTCTGTCTCGCCCACGAGCGGGAACTCATACCGGCGGAACATCTGCTCGCGGGCGCCAACCTCGCGCCGATGCTCGCGGGACTGGCCGGATCCGCGGGTGCCGCGGCCACCGTCGGCAGTGCGGCCGCGCCCCTCTGGGGAGCGTGGGACCTGGTCCAGCGGGCCGTCAGGTACCTCATGGCGAACCTCCTGCCGGTCGGGGGAATCGTCGCGGTCGCGACGACCACGGTTTTCGTCTACGCGGTGTACTACCCGCCGTACCAGGACGGTCCCGAACTCGCGATTCCGTCGGCGGAAGCGACCGGCCCGGCGTCACCGGGCGCGCCCACCGCGGGTCCGGCCACCCCGGCACCGGCGACCCCACGGCCGGCGGGCGGGTTCAACGGCGTCACGACCGCCTCGTACTACGTCGCGCCCGAGGGCAGCGACACCAACCCCGGCAGTCTCGACCGCCCCTTCGCCACCCTGGAGAAGGCGACGGCGGTGGTCGGTCCGGGCGAGACGATCGCGCTGCGCGGCGGTGTGTACCGACCCAGCCGATCGGTCGAGATCACCACGAGTGGCACGGCGGATCGGCGGATCGTGCTCAGCAACTACCGCGACGAGAAACCGGTCGTCGACGCGGCCCGGATCCCGGCCGGAGCGCCGTACGTCAATCAGCGGGCGAGCTACTGGACGGTGCAGGGCCTGGAGGTGCAGGGGGCGCCCGAGCACGCGTACGTGTGCCGGTCGTGCTCGTACAACGTCTTCCGAGCGCTGTCGTTTCACGACAACGGCCAGACCGGACTGTTGCTGCGCGACCCCGACACCACCGGCAACCTGGTGGTCGACAGCGACTTCTTCGGCAACCACGACAACCCGACGAACGGCGAGTACGCCGACGGCCTGGGCATCGAGTACGGCTCCGGCACCGGCAACGTGGTGCGCAACTGCCGGCTGTACGAGAACGCCGACGACGGACTGGGGCTGCACGAGTTCACCAGCCCGGTCACGATCGAGCACACCTGGGCGTACGGCAACGGCGTGAACCGCTGGGGCATCGCCCCCTTCGACGGCGACGGCTACGGCTTCAAGCTCGGCGGCGGCACCCGACCCGGTCCGGTCGACCACGTGATCACCGGCAGCGCGGCATGGGACAACGCCGGGTACGGGTTCACCGAGAGCGGTAACTCCGGCGCACTGACGGTTCGCGGCAACACGGCCTTCCGGAACGGGAAGACCGGCTTCGCTTTCGAGCGATCGACCTCGCTCCTGCGCCACAACCTGGCCGTCGGGAACGGCCGCGAGTCCACCCTCGGCGACGGTGTGGACGCGGCGGAGAACTCCTGGGACCAGGACGGCTGGAACGCTGCCGCGCTGCTCAGCACCGACCCGGCCTCGGCGTTGGCGCCGAGATCACCGGACGGCCGGCTGCCGGCGACCACCTTCCTGACCAACACCAGGGACAAGCGCATCGGCGCCGCCATGACCCCGGGCGGATAGGCCGTTCCCGTCGGCCGGTACGCGTGCGGTCGTCCCGGGACGAACGCCCGGCGGGCACGCTCCCGTCAGGACGGCGGCAGGGCCGGTTCGTACAGCCAGGCGGCGAACAGCCCGTCGAGCGGCCGTGACGTGTGGCGCTGGGCCAACGCGGTGAACGCCTCGGTGGTCACCGTGCCGTGCCGGTGGACCTGCGTCCACTCCCGCAACAGGGTGAAGAACGGCCCATCACCGACGACCTCGCGCAGCGCGTGCAGGGCGAGCGCACCACGCTGGTACACCCGGTCGTCGAAGATGCGCCGCGCCCCCGGGTCGGCCAGCCGCAGGTCCTGGCGCAGCGCGGCGACCATGGCCCGGGACCGGACCGCGTGGGCCCGGGCCGGTTCGCCGCCGGACAGCTCCGACCACAGCCACTCCGCGTACTTGGCGAAACCCTCGTTGAGCCAGATGTGGCGCCAGTCGGCCACGGTCAGGCTGTTGCCGAACCACTGGTGCGCCAGCTCGTGGGCGACGAGCCGCTCGAAGCCACGACGCCCGTCGACGTGGTTGGACCCGAAGATGGACAGCCCGTGCGCCTCGACCGGCACGTCCAGCGCCTCGTCAACCACGACCACCGCGTACTCGCCGAACGGGTACGGGCCGAAGACGCACTCGAACGCCGTCATCATCTCCGGCTGCCGGCCGAGGTCGTACTGCGCCGCCGCGAGCAGCCGGGGCGGCACGGCGGCACGCTGGGGCACCGGACCCGTGGCCAGGTCGATCGGGCGGTAACGTCCGATTTGAACCGTGGCGAGGTAACTGGACATCGGCGCCAGTTGCTCGTACACCCAGGTGGTGGTGCCGGCGCCGACCTCGTGCGAGACGAGGGTGCCGTTGGCGACGACGGCGTACCGCGACTGGGTGGTGATCGCGATCCGGTAGCTGGCCTTGTCGGCCGGGTGGTCGTTGCACGGGAACCAGGACGGCGCCCCCGTGGGCTGGCTCGCGACGAGCGCGCCGTCGTCGAGCCGCTCCCAGCCGAGGTCGCCCCACCGGCTCGGGATGGGTCGGGGCACCCCGGCGTAGCGCACGGTGACCGTGAACGGCGTGCCGGCGGGCAGCGGGGTGGCCGGCCGGACCCGCAGTTTGCCGGCCCGGTGGGTGTAGCTCGCCGCCGCACCGTCGACCAGGACCCGGTCCACCCGGAACATGCCGAGGTCGAGGCTGAACTCGGTCAGCGTCCGATCGGCGGTCGCGGAGATCTTCGCCCGGCCGGAGAGCCGACCGGGACCGGTCTTGTACTCCAGGTCGAGATCGTAGTGCGTGGTCCGGTAGCCGGCGTTGCCGTGCCCGGGAAGGTACGGGTCCGCCGGTGTGTTGCCGGCGGAGCCCGACGGGACCCGCTTCGTGTTCACCCTCGGCGTGCCCTTTCCGACGGCCAGGCGGCGATCGGGTTGCCCAGCCACCGGCCCCCGCCGGGCAGGGTCTCGCCGCGCATGACAAGTGACGCCGGCCCGATGGTGGCGTGCTCCCCCACCGTCACGCCGGGCAGCACGATGCCGTGCGGGCCGAGCGTCGAGCCCTCGTCGAGGGTCACCCGGTCCATGCGCATAATCCGATCATGGAACAGGTGGGTCTGCACGACACAGCCGCGATTTACGGTGGCGCCGTCGCCGATGCGGATCAGGTCGGTCTCCGGCAGCCAGTAGGTCTCGCACCACACACCGCGCCCGATGCGTGCCCCGAGGCCGCGCAGCCACAGGTTCATCAGCGGGGTGCCGCCGACCGCACCGGCGAACCACGGCACGGCGAGGACCTCGACGAACGTGTCGGCGAGTTCGTTGCGCCACACGAAGGAACTCCACAGCGGGCGCTCGCGTACCCGGAACGCGCCGACCAGCAGCCATTTCGCCAGGCCTGCGACGACACAGGCGACGATGCCGGCGGCGAGCAGCAGCGCACCGCCTGCGGCCAGCGCGGCGACGTACCCGTACCCGGCGGCGAGCGCCTCGAACGCGGCGAGGGTGACCACGCCCAGCGCGGCCGTACACATGACCGGTACGACCCGGCACAGTTCGACGGCGGCACGCGCGATCTTCAGCCGTACCGGCGGGTCGAACGTACGACTCTGGTCGCCCTGCTCCGCCGCACGCGGCAGTTTCATCGGCGGCATGCCGAGGTACGAGCTGCCCGCCTTGGCCCGCTTCGGTGTGGCGGACAGCACGCCGACCAGCCCACGCTTCGGTACGGCACGGCCGGGCGCGGTCATGCCCGAGTTACCGAGGAAGGCCCGCTTGCCGACTCGGGCGGCGCCGATGCGCAGCCAACCACCGCCCAGCTCGTACGAGGCGACCAGGGTGTCGTCGGCGAGGAACGCGCCGTCACCGACGGTGGTCATCGCGGGCAGCGCGAGAACCGTCGACGCCTCGACACCCCGCCCGACCCGCATACCCAACGCGCGTAGCCAGACCGGGGTGAACAGGCTCGCGTACAGCGGGAACAGGCCGACCCGGGCCAGGTCCATCAGTCGCTCGGTCGCCCACGCCTGCCACGCGACCCGCCCGTGCACGGGGTGGTGGCCGGCGCGCAGGCCGAAGCTGAGCGCGCGTACGAGGACCAGGATGAGCAGCGCGTACGCGGTCATCGCCGCCACCGTGGCGAGCGGCACTCCGACGAGTGTCCGGACGAGAGCGGTTTGCAGGGTGGTGCTGCCGTGCAGGAACCAGCCGAGTACGAGCAGCCCCGGTACCGCCGCGATCGCGGGCAGGAAGCCGAGCACGAGCGAGCTGAGCCCGTACGCCATGGTCCAGCCGCGCACACGGCCGGGACGCTGCTGCGGCCAGCGGCGCGCGGCCTTGCCGGACCGGCTCGCCGGGACCCCGGCCCAGCGCTGCGCGGCGGGCACCGCCCCGGTCACGCACGACCCGGGGGCGACCTCGGCCCGTTTGCCGACCCGCGCGCCCGGCATCAGCGTGCTGCGGGCACCGACGGTCGCACCTGCGTCGATTCGGATTCGCCCGACGTGGACGACGTCGCCGTCCACCCAGTGCCCGGAGAGGTCGACCTCGGGCTCGACCGCGGCACCCTGCCCGAGTTGGAGCATGCCGGTCACCGGCGGCAGCGAGTGCAGGTCCACCTCGTTGGCGATCCGCGCGCCGAGCGCGCGTGCATAGTAGGTGATCCACACACCAGCGAGGCTGGTCGCGCCGCTCGACGCCGCCAACCGCTCGGCCGCCCACAATCGCAGGTGTACCCGACCGCCGCGCGGGTAGCTACCCGGCCGCAGACCGCGCAGCAGCACCCGGGCGCCGCCGGCCGCGATCGCGATCCGGCCGGGCGGGCTGATCACCAGCAGCCAGCCGAGCAGCACCCACCACCAGGACACGGTGGGCGCCCACGGGTAGGAACCGAACAGGGCGAGCACGTTGTTGATCGCGGCGAGGACGACGACCCAGCGCAGTCCGACAACGCCGAACAACGGCAGCATCAGAGCGGTCTGCACGAGACCGGCACGCCGAGGGGTCGGGCGCACGACACGGGTGGTGGTCTCCTGCACCGCCTCGAACCCGTCGAGCGTGCGCGCCAGTTCGCGCAGCACCGGCTGCTGGTACACGTCGTTGACCGAGGCGCCCGGGTAGCGGCTGCGCAGCAGGGTGAGCAACTGTGCGGCGCTGAGGCTGGAGCCGCCGGAGGCGAAGAAGTTGTCGTCCGGGCCGGAAGGTGCGACGCCGAGGATCTCCTCCCAGCACTCGGCCAGCCAGGCCTCGGTGCCGTCCAGCGGCTCGACGACCTCGGTCGTGTCCAGGCCGGGCAACGGCCACGGCAACGCGGCCCGGTCCACCTTCCCCGACGTGCGGGTGGGCAGTCCGTCGACCACGGCGATCAGCGGAACCAGCGCGGCCGGCAATGCCGTCTGCAGTCGCTGCACCGCCGCCGCCCGGTCGAACCCGTCGGGCGCGCTCGGGACGACGTACCCGACCAGGAGCTGGTTGCCGTGCCTGGCCGTGCGTACCGCGGCCGCCGCGGCGGCGACGCCCGGCAGTGCCTGCAGCGCGGCGTCGACCTCACCCAGCTCGATCCGGCGTCCGCCCAGTTTGATCTGTTCGTCGGCGCGGCCGACGAAGAGCAGCCCTTCGGGTTCGGCGCGGACCAGGTCGCCGCTGCGGTACGCACGCGACCAGTCCAGTGAGGTCAGCGGCGGGAACTTCTCCGCGTCCTTGGCCGCGTCCAGGTAGCGCGCAAGCCCGACGCCGCCGATGACCAACTCGCCGACCTCGCCCATCGGGACCACGTCGCCCCGACCGTCCACGACCGCGAGGTCCCAGCCGTCGAGCGGCAACCCGATGCGCACCGGGCCGTCGCCGGTCAGTCGCGCGGCGCAGGCCACGACCGTGGCCTCGGTCGGGCCGTACGTGTTCCACACCTCGCGGCCGTCGACGGCCAACCGCGCGGCGAGTTCGGGCGGGCAGGCCTCGCCACCGAAGATGAGCAGCCGCACCTCGTCGAGGGCTTCGGCCGGCCACAGGGTGGCGAGCGTCGGGACCGTGGACACGATGGTGATGCGCTGCTCGACCAGCCAGGGTCCGAGATCCATCCCGGTACGGACCAGCGAGCGCGGCGCGGGCACGAGGCAGGCGCCGTACCGCCAGGCCAGCCACATCTCCTCGCAGGACGCGTCGAACGCCACCGACAGCCCGGCGAGCACCCGGTCACCGGGTCCGATCGGTTCGTCGACCAGGAACAGCCTCGCCTCGGCGTCGACGAACGCGGCCGCGGAGCGGTGGGTGACCGCGACGCCCTTGGGCCGGCCGGTGGACCCGGAGGTGAAGATGATCCACGCGTCGTCGTCAGGACCGGGCCGGCCGGGGCTTCCGTGCGGGGCGTGGCGTGCCACCAGCGTCCGGTCGGGTCCGAGTACGGCACAGACGTCCGCCTCGGCGAACACCAGTTCGGCCCGCTCGTCCGGGTCGTCGGCGTCCACCGGCACGTACGCGGCACCGGCGGCCAGTACGCCGAGGATCGAGACGTACAGGTCGACGGTGCCGGACGGCACACGTACACCGACCCGGTCCCCGACACCGATGCCCGCGGTGGCGAGTTGCCGGCGCACCTCGTCGACCTCGGACTCGAGCGCCCGGTAGCTGAGCAGCGTGACGCCGTCGTCGAGGGCCGGCGCGGCCGGGTGCCGGTACGCGGTCCGGGCGAGGATGTCCAGCAGTGTGCGTGCCGGCGGGGCCGCCTGTGCGGGGTACAACGCCGGCGGCCCGCCGGGTGTGTCGGAGGCGGGCGGTACGAAGTCCAGGGCTTCGAGCGGGTCCACCGCGACGCCGTGGTGCGGGTCGACCGGCGGGGCCTCCTCGGGTGCCTCGATCCGATCGGTGCCTGCCAGGTACGCGCGCATACTCCACACCCTCCGACGAACGTGAGCTGCACCGCGTGGGGGGAGGGCCGTTCCAGCCCATCGGCGACCCGGTTCACGGTCAGCGTGGCGATCCGCGCGATGGCCACGCTTGTGGCGTGTCAGGAACTCGGCGCATCGGTTCTTCGGGTGGCACGGGGACGTCGCGGCCACCGGTCGACCAGCTTAACGTGGAACGAACCATTGCCGCCCAAACGAAGCCATTGCGGTGGTTGGCATCACAGAGTTCACGTGTGGGGGCCGGCACACCAGCCGCATCCGGGTAGCCGGCCCGGGACCCCATTCAGGTCCCGGGCCGGCGTACGTGCTTCGGCTAGCCGATCGACTTCCACGGGCCGTTGGTGTCACCCGGTGCCTGGTTGCGGGTGTACCACTTCGCCTCGTACACGTGGCCCTGGTACGTGACCCGGTTCCCGGTGTTGTACACGGTCGTGGGCGTCCAGACCGCCGGTTTGTTGTCCGGCGACGGCGGGGCGATCTCCTCCCACGGGCCGTTCGGGTCACCCGGCACCTGGTTGCGGGTGTACCAGCGGGCACGGAACTTCTTGCCGTCGTGCATCACGGTGTCGCCGTTGTTGAAGATCCGCGATGCCGTCCAGATCGTGGCTCCCTCCTCGGTCATGGCCAGTTCCTGCCACGGGCCGTTCGGGTCACCCGGCTGCTGGTTGCGGGAGTACCAGGAGGCCAGGTAGACCTTGCCCTGGTAGGCGGCCCGGTCGCCGTTGTTGTAGACCGTCGACGCGTTCCACGCCGCCGGCAGGTTCACCGTCACGGTGACGGTGCCCTGGGCCGGGTTGAGGTACTCGCTGCCGGAATACGACGCGGTGAGCGTGTGGCTGCCGCCGACGAGGCCCGCCGGGAGGGTGAACGTCGCGGTGTTGCCGGCCAGTGCTGCCGAGCCGCGCATCGTGGTGCCCTCACGCAGTTCCACCGTGCCCGAGACCGGCGCGGTGCCGGCCGTGACCTTGACCGTCACGGTCGCCGCCGTGCCCCAGGCCGTCGCGGACGAGGTCGCGGTCACCGTCGGGTCCCCCTTGGCGGTACGGAACACCGCCGGCTGGGCCACGGCAACGCCGCCGTCGGCGCTGCGGGCCGAGACGATCCAGGCGTACGACGTGGCTGGCACGAGGCCCGCCCAGGTCACCGTGGCGGTGCCGTTCGCGGCCACCCCGGCGGTCCCGATCAGGCCGGACGGTACGTACACCGCCAGTGAGTCGGTGGTGAACGACGTCTTCCGGGTGGTGAGGTCGACCGGCAGGGTCAGGTTGTCCTCCGCACCGTTGTACCGCGGCTTGGTCTGGCTGCCGTCCTGCCGGATGTCGTACTCGGTCGCCCCGAAGTTGTTCAGGAACGGCGAGTACGTGTCGATGCGCATCTCGGCGCGGTCGACGTCGAACTGCAGCAGGCGCAGGAAACTCGCACCGAACTGCAGCCGGTCGGTGGACTTGTGGTCCGGGGTGCCGTCACCGTTGATGTCGATGTTGCCGGCCGCGTCGACCAGCTTGGGCCAGAGTTCACCGGCGGGCACCGTGTAGAACTGGTAGTCCGCCAGCAGTTCGACCACATCGTGCGCCACGGTCACACCGACGTTGGTCTTCAGGTTGGTGCCGACGCCGTGCTCGTGTCCGGCGAGGACCAGGAAGACGTTCGGGTTGTTTTCGACGACCTGCTTGTACAGCGGCGAGCCGTCCGGCGCGGAGAAGTCCGCCCCCCGGCCGTCGGGGTTGGTCGACGGCTTCAGGTAGTCGTGGGACAGCAGGATCCCGTTGCGGTCCTTGTACCGCTTGAAGATCGAGTCGGCCCACTTGGCCTCCTGCGGCGTCACCCCGTACGACAGGCCAACGGCGACGAAGTCCAGACCGCCGGCGGAGAACAGCGTGTAGTTGTTCTGGTTGTCCTTGCCGGGCGTGACGGTTCCGTCCGGGTTGGTCACCTCGTCCCACGCGTGGTACTCGGTGCCCGCCGGCCAGGACTGCGCCACCCGGTAGTAGCGGTCGGCGCCGAACGTCTTGCTGAACCGGGAGTCGGGGCCCGTCTCGGCGCCCAGCTGGTTGTCGTGGTTACCCGCGATGACCTGGTTCACGACGCCGTTGTCGTCGAGGATCTTCTGGTAGCTCGATGCGAGCGCGAGTTCCTTGTCGACCTCGGCGTTCAGGCCGGGCCGCTGCAGCGAGCCGTCCGGCTTGGTGGCCAGCGGATCGTAGTAGTCGTTCTCGATGACGTCGCCGGTGTGCGCGGCGTACGCGATCTTGCGTTCGGCTGCGTTGTCGGCGATCCACTGCATCTCGTCGCGGTACGTCGCCGCCCAGAGCGCCTGCTCCTCTGCCGTCGCGACGTCCGACGGCTCGGCGTTGCCGTCCCAGTCGTCGTACGTTCCGCCGGCCGCGCCCTCGGTGAGGTACTGGGTGTCGGTGAAGTGGGTGATCGAGAAGTCGTACGAGTCCGGGTCCTCGAAGCGGTCCTTGTCGTTCTGTGCCGACGAGTCGCGCGGCGACAGGTCGTCGGCGAACGGGTCCTCGCCGGTGACCAGTACATGGACGGCGGCGCCGTCCCGGTACTCCGCGCCCAGCGGGGCGGTGAGAATCGTGTTGTGCTCGGCCTGGCCCCGGGAACTGGTCAGCACGACCCACTTCTTGGTCGCCGGGTTCCAGGCGCGCAGCGCCACGACCCGCTGCGGGTCGATGGTGCCTTCCCAGCGCAGCGTCGGTACCTCTTTGGTGGCCCCGAGCGGCACGTCGTAGCGCTGGAACACCACGTCGCGGCCGGACGGGGTGTCGATCGTCCGGCCGTCGAGCGGATGCAGCGAGCCGACGTCGACGAGCTTGTCGTGCTGTACGTCGAGCGTGGTCGGTACGCCGGCCGCCTCGCCCTGGTAGCCGACGGACGGGGTTGCGACGTCCGCCTTGGTGAACGTGGCGGTGAGCGCGACGCCCTCCTGACCCGGGATCTTGGCCGAGAGCGCGGCCGCGGGCGACGCGGAGCCCGTGACGGTCGCGTCGAGTTCGGTCGGCACGTCCGGGATGCTCGCGCTGGTGAAACGCACCTCCCGGGTGGCCGTGTTGCCGAGCGTGTCGGTCGCCGTCACCACGATGATGTGGTTGCCGGCGGGCAGCCCGTGGCCGATCTGGTCACCCTGCTGCACCGCCGTGCCGTCCAGCGTCATGGTGGGCGTGCCGGCGACCCCCGTCGCGTCGGAGATCGTGAGGTTGAGCGCGACCGTGGAGGTCAGCCGCTGTCCCTCGGCCGGCACACTGTTCTCGATCACCGGTGCGGTGTTGTCGATGGTGAACTGGCGGGTCGAGGTCTTGTCGCCGACGACCGCCTTGATCGTGTGCGCGCCGTCCGCGATCGACGTGGTGTCGACGTCCGCCCGCTTGCCCAGCGCCCGAAGCGCGGAGCCGTCCTGCGCCGTCGCGTCGAACAGGATCGTCTTGGCCAGCGCCGGGTTGTAGCTGCTGCCACAGGTGCCGTCACCGATGAACACGGTCACCGGCGAACCCGCCGGGTAGCTCGCCGAGCCGATCGTGACGGTGGTTCCCGCGATCTGTCGGGTCAGCTGGGTCGCCTTCGCGCCGAGCGGGGTGAGCTGGAAGTCGCCCAGGGTGAAGTCGTCGAAGTTGTCGCAGCCGCCCGGCTTGGCGCTGCCGTGGTCGCTGCCGGCGACGAACTCCAGGACGTTGACGCCGGGCACCAGCCACTCGTTCGGGAAGGTGAGGTCGGCGACCTCCTTCTCCCAGACGCCCAGCGCCAGCGGGATGCCGTTGATCAGCACCTTGTTGTCGTAACCGTTGTCGGTGCCGTTGCCGCCGATGAACACCTTCAGCCGGGCGTCGCCGCCGCTGCCGAGGGTGTCGATGGTCCGCGCGGTCGGTGCGCCCGCGATCGTGAAGTGGAACTCGGCGTCCTTGCTGGCGCCGCAGGTCCCGTCGCCCAGCGAGAGCGAGGCGTCCGTCGTCGCCGTCTTCGTCACGGTCCCGCCGCTGGTGGTCACGAGGTACGTGGTACCGGTCGTCACCGTGCCCGCCGTACTCAACCTCAGGCTCGCCGTACCGCGGGTGATTTTGAAGTCGTCGTGGTTCGCGCAGGTCGCGCCGTTGGCGGTGCCGTTGTAGTCGCCGGTCCTGACCTCGATCACGTTGTCACCGGGGTGCAGGAACCGGGTGGGGAAGCCGAGGCTGACGTTCTCGGCACCGCTGACGCCGTAGTCGCCGCCGAGGTCGACCCGGTTGCCGTTGACGAGTACGAAGTTGTGGTACCGCGCCTCGACCGAGTTGCCGGCCTCGACCGTGAGGCCGAGGGTCGCGGTTCCCGCGGCGAGGGTCTCCGGGTTCTGGGCGGCCCGGTCGTCGATGGCCAGCGAGTCGACGCTCTCCTTGCTGCCGTTGGGCAGCGCGGCGATCACCGGTCGGGTACCGCGGACGAGGGCACCGTCGGCGGGGGTCAGCTTCGCCGCGCCGGGCGACGCGTTGTTGACGTCCACGGTGACGCTCGCCGTCGCGCCCGACCTGGTGGTCGCGCTGACGGTGTGCCTGCCGTTGCCGAGGGCAGCGGTGTCCAGGTCGGTAGTCAGACCGGCCGTGCTTCCGGGCTCGCCGGAGACGACGAAGGTCAGGTCCTGCGTCAGCGGGCGGCTGGAGCTGCCGCAGGTGCCGTCGCCGAGGGTGTAGCTGAACAGGTTCTGCTCGCCGTCGGCGACAACGCCGAGCAGGCTGAGGCTGAGGCTGCTCAGCGGGAAGTCGTCGTAGTTGGGGCAGCGGCCGCCTTCGCCGTACGGCAGCACCTCGTAGCCGACGGCGGCCGTGTTGGTCGAGTCGACCCAGTTCCAGCCGGCGTGGACGGTGACGGTGTTCACCCCGGAATGCAGCCACTCGCCGGGAAAGTCAAGGCCGCTGGCGCGTCCGCCGGGGATGTCGGGGAAGTAGACACGTTCCGCCTCGGCGGTGTGGTCGTTGACGGTGATGTAGTTGTGGTAGCGGGCCTCGGTGCCGTTGCCGCCCATGTCAAAGGCGAAGTGCGCGATGCCGGCGGTCTGCTCGGCGTCGATCCGGGTGCCGTCGACCGCGATGCTCGCCACCGAGTCGTTCTCGGTGGTGGGTTGGGCGGTGACGGTGACCTTGCCTTCGAGCGTCTGCCCGTTGTTCAGGTTGAGCGTCGGCGCGCTCCCGACGACCGGCGGTGGGGTTTCCCCTGCTCCGGCCGACGACGGGCCGAATGCCGTGGCGGACCCGGCAACGAGTACGACGGCCATCACGGGCCGGAGCACGCGCATGCGTCTCCTACCCACGCCCAATTGGAGCGTCATGGCGAGGTTTCTCCTTTGACTGACTGCGGTGAGGTCGCTGACGGGCCGATCGGCGCAGGCCGCCGACCTTCCACCGGACGCGCACCACCTCGGGCTGGTCCCGGTCGAACGCGACGGCGCTCGCAGGGCCGCGGCGCGATCGGCGTCCGAGGATGGGCAAGTACGTCTCCCCAGGCTCGTAAGGTGCTGCGGCGCGCCGAAGACGCGAGCGGGCGAGACTCTGCCGCGCTTGCGAGAACCCAGGGGCTTGGCCCAGTGATCAGAAGGGGGTGTCGACGTGAACAGTTCGTTGATCAAGTACCCGGCCGGCGTCGGCACGACGAGCCGACGTAGCGGTGGTCAGGGGCATGAGGATCGGACTGGCGAAGCCTCCCGACGACGGTGACCGCGCGCCGGGCGTCGCCCCGCCGATGCCGGCGAGCAGCGAGTCCACCTGGGACCGCGCGCGGCGCTCGGCATGGGTCAGCCGCAGCAGCCACCGCCGGTGGTCCCGGTATCCGGGTCGCTCTGGGTGCCGATGGCGACCAACGGAAGCGGTACGGCGAGCAGCCCACCGGCCATGCCGGTGGCGAGCCCCCGCCCGTCGGCCCGGACGGCCGGCGCGGGCCCGCAGCAACCGCCCTGCGACCCGGCTTCGCCTTCGCCCTCGCCGAGGGCCAGGTCGCTGGAGCAGACTCCGGTCTCGGGCAGCTCCAGTTGCACGTCCCGGGCGGCCTCCCAGTCCCCGGCGAGCGCGGCTACGACAGAGCGCACCTGCTCGTAGCCGGTGGCCATGAGGAACGTGGGCGCGCGGCCGTAGCTCTTCATGCCGACGGTGTAGAAACCCGGCTCGGGGTGCGCGAGGTGGTCCGCACCGTGCGGCGGGACGGTGCCGCAGGAGTGCTGGTTCGGATCGATCAGCGGAGCGAGCGCACGAGGGGATTCCATGATCGGATCGAGGTCCAGGCGCAGTTCGGTGCTGATGGTGTGGTCGGGGCGGAACCCGGTGGCCGAGACGATCCGGTCCACGGTCACCGAACGCCGACCGCCGTTGACGTCGAGGCTGACGACCTCCACTGCTCCCCCACCGACCGCCGCGCGAACGGTGTGTACGGAGAATCCGGTGAGCAACGTGATCCGCCCCGCTTCGACGTGGGCGTGCAGCCGGGTGCCGAGGGCGCCCCGAGCGGGTAACGCGTCGTTGTCACCGCCACCGTAGGCCCGGGAGGCGGTGGCCGCACGAATCGCCCAGTACACCGTGGCGCCGGGCTCCTGTGTGGCCAGGTCGGCGAGGGAGAGCAGCGTGTTCGCGGCCGAGTGTCCGGCGCCGACGACGAGGACCCGGGAACCGGCGAACCGGGTGCGGTCCGCACCGAGTACGTCCGGCAGCGCCTGCTCGACCGCGTACCCGATGTCGCCCTCGCCGTACGCCGGCAGTCCGCTGGCGCCGAGGGCATTGGGCCTGGTCCAGGTGCCGGAGGCGTCGATCACCGCGCGGGCGAGGACCTCGTCGCCGTTGGCGAGCCGGATCACGAACGGGGCGTCCTGCCGACCTCGGGAGCGGACCCGGTCGACACCGAGCCGGCCGATCGCGACAACCCGCGCGTGGTAGCGCAGCTGCGGGGCGATTGCCGACAGCTTCGCCAGCGGTTGCAGGTAGTCGGTGACCAGATCCGCACCGGTCGGCAGCAGGTGGGGTTCGGGTGCGGCCCAGCCGGTGGGATCGAGCAGCCGCCGGGCGGCAGTGTCGATGTTGTACCTCCAGGGGCTGAACACCCTGACGTGCCCCCACTGGCTGATCGAGCTGCCTGGCTGCGTACCGGCCTCCAGGACCACGAAGTCGAGCCTGCGCTCGGCGAGGTGCGCCGCCGCGGCCAGACCAACCGGACCGGCGCCGATCACCGCGACCGGCAGGGTCGTTGAACTGATGGTCATCTCGACTCCCTCGTCAGCTGGAGAAACGCGCAGTCTGTTATCTAGACAGATCTCAAATCAGGTACTCGTAGCTTGCACCTTGTTTTGATACCTGTCAACCTAGAGGGATGTCGAAGCAACAGGGAACCAACAACCTCACCGACCTCAACGGCGGCGAGCCCTGCTGCGTACCGATGACCGAACAACGAATCCCGGCCGAGACCGCCGCGACGCTCGCCCCGGCCTTCAAGGCCCTCGGCGACCCGGTGCGTCTTCAGCTCATGTCGATGATCGCCTCCGCCCCCGACGGGGAAATCTGCGTCTGCGACCTCACCCCGGCATTCGACCTCAGCGGGCCCACGATCTCCCACCACCTCAAGACCCTGCGAGACACCGGCCTCGTCACCTCCGAGCGCCGCGGGACCTGGGTCTACTACCGGCCCCGACCCGAAGCCCTGCGCCAGCTCGCGTCGCTGCTCGCGGTCGAGCCGGCAACTGCGGTGTAGTCGCCGCCACCCTCGAACCCGGCGCTCCCCACAGCCGAGCCCACGTCGAACACCGAACGAGGCACCCGACACATGACCGCCCCGCCAACACCGGCACCCACGACCGCCCGGCTCTCGACCCTGGACCGGCTACTGCCGCTCTGGATCGGCGCCGCCATGGTCGTCGGGTTGCTCCTCGGCCGGCTGTTCCCTGGACTCGACGACGTCCTCGGGCACGTCAAGGTCGGCGGGATCTCCGTACCCATCGCCCTCGGTCTGCTGGTCATGATGTATCCGGTGCTGGCCAAGGTGCGCTACGACCGACTCGACACCGTCACCTCCGACCGACGACTGCTGATCTCCTCGCTGGGCATCAACTGGCTGGTCGGCCCCGCGGTGATGTTCGCCCTGGCCTGGCTGCTCCTGCCCGACCAACCCGCGTACCGCACCGGCCTGATCATCGTCGGCCTCGCCCGCTGCATCGCCATGGTGATCATCTGGAACGACCTCGCCTGCGGCGACCGGGAAGCCGCCGCCGTCCTGGTCGCCCTCAACTCCGTCTTCCAGGTCCTCGCGTTCGGCATCCTGGGCTGGTTCTACCTCACCGTCCTACCCGGCTGGCTCAGCCTGGACCAAACCGGGCTGTCCGTCTCGGGTTGGAACGTGGCCGGCAGCGTCCTGGTCTTCCTCGGCATCCCCCTCGCGGCCGGCTACCTCACCCGCAAACTCGGCGAACACGCCAAGGGCCGTGACTGGTACGAGGAAACGCTCCTCCCCCGCCTCGGCCCGGTCGCGCTGTACGGACTGCTGTTCACCATCGTGCTGCTCTTCGCGCTGCAGGGCGAGGCGATCACCGCCCAGCCGTGGGACGTCGCCCGGATCGCCCTACCCCTGCTCGCGTACTTCGCGATCATGTGGGCCGGGTCCTTCGCCCTCGGCCGTGCGATCGGCCTGAACTACGAGCGCACCACCACGCTCGCCTTCACCGCCGCCGGCAACAACTTCGAACTCGCCATCGCCGTGGCGATCGGCGTCTTCGGCGTCACCAGCGGCCAAGCCCTCGCCGGGGTCGTCGGACCACTCATCGAGGTACCCGTCCTGGTCGCCCTCGTCCACGTCAGCCTCGCCGCTCGCCGACGCTTCTTCCCACCCGCACGCTCGGGCGTACCCGACACCGTCGACCTCACCACGAAACCGCACCCCCGGGAGACAGCGATGACCGAAAAGCCCGTTGTCCTGTTCGTATGCGTACACAATGCCGGCCGGTCCCAGATGGCCGCCGGCTGGCTACGTCACCTCGCTGGCGACAGCGTCGAGGTCCGCTCCGCCGGATCGGCACCCGCCGACCGGATCAACCCGGTCGCAGTCCGGGCCATGCTCGAGGTCGGCATCGACATCACCGCCAACACCCCTCGCCGGCTGGAGTACGACCTGGCCGGGTCGGCCGACGCGATCATCACCATGGGCTGCGGGGACGCCTGCCCCGTGTTCCCCGGCAAGCGCTACGAGGACTGGCAGCTCACCGACCCCGCGGGCCAGGGCATCGACACCGTCCGCGAGGTCCGCGACGAGATCCGTCAGCGCGTCGAGACCCTCCTCGCGGAACTGCTCCCCGACCATGGCGTCTGGCGGCCAGACCGAGGTTTCCGTGGAGGATCGGGCCGGCAACAGGCGGTAACCGGCGGTTGATCTTCAACGTGCCGGGGTTCGTTGTTCGTGCTCAGCGCAGCCTGTGTTCACCGGATCTTCAGCACGTCCTTTGATGCTCGGCGGTTGACACGGCCATCGCAGTATCGAGGAGAGGTTCCGCCTTGAACGGCAAGGATATCGAAGACACCGAACGTACGCAGCTGTCGCGGCGTCGACTGGTCAAGTACGCCGGCGTCGGCGCGACGCTGGCCGCCGCGAGCCCCCTGATCGGAAGCGGCCCGGCGTCCGCCGACAACGACGCCGATGGCAAGAACGACAAGCAGGGCGGCGGAGAATCCGGTGGCCGGGCTTGGCGGGCCGGTGACCACCACATCCACTCGGAGTACAGCGGCTCGTTCGACACGTCGGTCAACCCGCCGAAGTTCACCAAGGGTGGCGACGCGGTCTACCCGATCGTCACCAACGCGATCATGGCGAAGAACTTCGGCCTGACCTGGGCGATGTGCACCGACCACGGTGGACCGACGCACTCGAAGGTCAACCTGGAGCAGGCGTACCCCGACCTGCTGCTCTCCCGCAAACTGGTGCCCGAGGTGCTGCAGTTCTGGGGCATGGAGTTCGACGCGCCGGCCCTGGACCACCACACCCTGATGATCCCGCGTCACGACGACGAGGCGAAGCTGCTGTTCGAGCTGGAGAGCCGGTTCGCCAAGCTCGACCCGTTCCCCGCCGACCCGAGCCGGGACACCGAGCCGAAGATGGTCGAGTTCCTCAAGTACGCCCGCGGGCTGGAGCAGCGCCCGCTGGTCATCGCGCACCACGCGTCCCGGTCGGCGACCGGCCTCGGCGTCTACGGACAGGACACCCCCCGGGAGTTCCGCAACGGCAACAACGCCGCGCCGGAAATCTACGTCGGCTTCGAGGGTGCCCCCGGCCACCAGGCCGGCCCGCTCAACGGCGGCGCCCGGGGCAGCTACGGCAGCTACCCGACCCACGGCGGCTTCGACCAGATGACCGCCCGTCTCGGCGGCCTCTGGGACTCGCTGCTCGGCGAGGGTCGACGCTGGTGGATCACCGCCACCTCCGACTCGCACGTGCACTGGACCCGCGGCGGCTCGGACTTCTGGCCGGGCGAGTACAGCAAGACCTACGTCCACGCCCGGCAGGGCTACGCCGACATCATGGACGGCCTGCGCAACGGCCGGATCTTCGTCACCACCGGTGACCTGATCACCAGCCTCGACCTCACCGCGTCCGGCCAGGGCCGCAACGCCACCTCGGGTGAGACCGTCACGCTGAACCGCCGCAACCGGACCGACGTCGAGATCGAGATCAAGTTCCGGCCGCTGGAGGGCAAGAACGCCCACGGCGACCGCCCGCAGGTCCGCCGCGTCGACCTGATCGTCGGTCAGGTCACCGGCCCGAACGCCAACCTCGACGCCGACACCAACCCGACCACCAGGGTCGCGGCCCGGTTCGGCCCCCGCGACTGGCGCCAGCAGGGTCGCGACTACGTCATCCGGTACACGCTGCGCGGGGTCGAGAGCGACATGTACGCCCGCGTCCGCGGCACCAGCACCGACGAGGCCGAGCCCCTCGCGGACGGCAAGGAGAACCCCTGGGACGACCTGTGGTTCTACTCGAACCCGGTGTTCGTGCAGGTCCGATAGTTTCTGAGCCGCACAGCCCTTCCCCTGTTCCCTCCCGCCGTACGGTTCCAGCGGGAGGGAACAGGGGGCGCGGTCAGTGCGGGTACGGCTGCCAGCCGTACAGGCGGGCGCCGAGGTCGGCGGGGACCGTCCAGTGGGCGTACGGCAGCACCGCGCTGCTGCCGGTGTGGATCAGACACAGCAGTGGGGCGTCGCCGGTATGGTCGAGCGCGAGCTTCGGCTTGCGGGCCGCGCCGACCCCGCCGAGGCCGAACAGGACGACCGGGTCCCGTACCGGCAGCCCCTGTGCCTGCCGGTTGTCACGCCAACCTCGGTACGCCGCGTCCAGCCGCCAGGGCGCGAGGTCGGCGAGACCGCGGTACAGGTTCGCCACCCAGGTCGGGGTGAGTTCGGCGTCGGAAAGTCGGTACGGCACCCCGGTCAGCAACGCGTCGAGCTCCGGATCCGTCTGCACCCCGGCACCGGTCAGCGCCTCGGGCAACGCGCCACGGCGGACGGCCGCGACCGCCGTCGCGGCCTGCTCGGGCTGATCGACCTGCCAGCGAAGCATTGCTGGGGTGTCCGTCTGGCGACGGTCCCAGAGCCAGCGGGCGGTGTCCCAGCGGTGCCGCTGGTTGGCCGGGATCAGCTCTTCGGTGCCGATGACCACCTCGTCGCCCTCGGCCCGAGCGGTAAGCCACCGGCCGCGCAGGTGCGGCCGCTGCTCGCTGTAGCCGGCCAGTGCGACCACCGCGGATCGCTGGTAGGCGCCGGTGTTCCCGCGGGGGAAGTGCCAGCACAACGCGGTCCGGTCGATCGCGTCGAGGTCGGCGGCGGCCTCGTCGGACACGAGGCCGATCCGTACCCGGGGTGATGCCGCCGCGGCCTGGCGGTGGTCGAACTGGCGGCGTTCCCGGCGCTGCCGCGCTTCGGCCCGCTCGACCGGCGGGCTGACCGAGTGTGCCGCCTTCTTGCCGGCCCACCGCAGCACCTCCGCTCGGACCTCGTCCGGGTCGCCGAGGAGGCGGAACGCCAGCAGCTCGTGCTCGTCGAACCCGTCGTCCTCGGTGACCTGCAGCTCGTAGACCAGGTCGCCGGGCGAATCCAGGTCGTAGGCGGTGTGCGGGTCACGGCCGAACTCGTTGCCGCCGAGCGAGTCGCCCGGCTGCTGGCGGTAGCCACGGACCACCGTGACCAGGACGGCCCAGGAGTTGTCCGCGTCCGTGCACCGCAATGTCCGGACCGGCGTATCGCGCCACCTCGAGGGAAGATCCTCGAAGCTGGTGGTCAGGCCGGGATGTGCGCACTGCCGTGCGACCGGGGTGAGCAGTTCCGTTCGCCACGTCTCATGACGGTCCTTCACGCTGGGCATGAGCGACATTGTGTCGACAGCCACCGACAACCCTCGCGCCGCGCCGGTCAACCGACGGCGGCGAAGACCAGGGCCGTACCGACCGCCAGGTCGACCACGCCGCAGAACTCCGACCACGGTCGGTTGACCACCTTGTCCACGACGAAGTGGTAGGCGTCCCAGGCGCCGTGGGCCAGGAAGCCGACACCGGCCAGCACGATGCCCAGCCGTGGTTGCGCCGCCGCGCACAGCAGGGTGATCGCGCCGAAGCCGGCCATGCCGGCCGTCTGCAAGGTGAACGTCCCGGCGTCGGTGAACCGGCGCCGCAGCACCCCCCACAGCCACAGCGGCAGCAGTACGACCGTCATCCCGACCGCCGGATCGACGTCCAGCACCCGCAGGCTCCGCAGCACGTGCAGCACCGACACCACGGCGCTCAACCCGACGAAGGCCGGCCACGCCGTCCACGGCCGGCCGTCCGCGTACGCCACCAGGTAGATGCCCGCCATGGTGGCGATGGCGGGGCCGAAGAACTCCACCTCGCGGTCCAGCAGCGTGATCACCGTGACGGCGCCCGCGATCACCACGAGCGCCAACGCGGTGGGCCACCGATCGGCCGCCCTCGCCCGTTGCGGTAACGCCGTATCCGTCATGGTGGCGATCCTGGCCGGTGAACCGGCGCTCGCCGTCACCGCGCGACCGACGGTGTCCGGATCCCTGCGCGGTTTCGCCGAAATCCTGCGAGGTTCGCGCCACGGCTGCGGGCCAGGAACGACGGGCCGCTAAGACACCGCAGCAACCGCCGATCCGTGCACACGCCGGTACCGCGACGGTGGCACGGCGTACCGGTCGAGGAACGCCTGCCGCAGGGTCTCGGTCGAGCCCAGCCCGCACCGCCGGGCCACCGCGGTCAGTGGCAGCCCGGTCGACACCAGAAGCTGCGCCGCGGCTTCCGTACGCACCCGGCGCACGTACTGCGCCGGTGTCTGCCCCAGGTGTGTCAGGAACAACCGGGACAGGTGTCGCTCGCTGACCCCGGCGAACCGGGCCAGCGCCCCCGTGCTGAGGTCGTCGTCGAGATGGCTCACGGTGTGGTCGCTGACCCGACGGACCAGCAGATCCCCGGTGGTACGCCGAGCCACGAACATGCTCATCTGGGACTGCCCGCCCGGGCGCTGCAGGTACGCCACCGTGCCCAGCGCGACCCCGCGTGCCAGGGCCGGGCCGTGGTCCTCCTCGATGAAGGCCAGGGTCAGGTCGAGCGCGCTCGTGACACCGCCGGAGGTGGCGAGGTTGCCGTCCCGGA
Source organism: Micromonospora sp. NPDC049523 (assembly GCF_040676775.1). NCBI lineage: Bacteria > Bacillati > Actinomycetota > Actinomycetes > Micromonosporales > Micromonosporaceae > Micromonospora > Micromonospora sp. NPDC049523. The sequence goes on from NZ_JBFAPP010000007.1 coordinate 255,613, forward strand.
TGTAGATCGGTTCGGGGTCGACGAGCACGTCGGGGTAGCGGTCGGCGAGCCGCTCGGCGTACATCCAGTGGGTGGTGGCGCGGCGGCCGGCGAGCAGACCCGCCTCGGCGAGCACGGTGGACCCGGTGCAGACCGACGCGACCCGGCGCGCCAGCGCGGCCAGGCGTCGTACGTGACCGACCAGGCGCTGGCTCGCGGCGGCCTCTTCGTGACCGAGGCCACCGGAGACCAGCAGGGTGTCCACCGGGTCGTTGAACCGCTCCAGGGACGTCTCCGCCGCCACCCGCAGACCGGAGTCGCAGGTGATGTCGCGGCCACCGGGCGAGGCGAGAACCACCCGGTACGGCGGGTCGGCGCCGATGCGGTTGGCGATGTCGAGGCTGGAGGTGACGCAGGCTATGTCGATCAGCTCCGCCCCGTCGTAGCCCACGACCAGGATCGTCCGCTTCTGCATGACTCCACGCTAAGCGGGTCCGTCCGAACCGGACCACCCAGATCGGGTACGCCGAACCGCGCCCGTCCCGGCCGTGACGTGGGGCGGCCGGTGGGCGGAGGCGTGCCCTGCCGACGTTGCCGTGTCCCGTTGCGACGTTGGACGGATCATGTCTGCCGATCTTCCGTCAGGTGTCCGGTGCTGCCGATCGAGGCCGGCGGATACCGTCGATCGACCTTGGATCGATGTCGGGGAATCGCAGCGGAGATCGGGCCATGAGCCGAAGCGGCCGTGGTCAGTGCGGTGCTCGCCCCGGCGAGCCGGACCCCGGCACCTTTCCCGGGCCTGAACACCCATGATCCGCGCGTGACGCGGTCGAGTGCCGGACGCGTACCGGCACCTGAGAGGTGAGGTGAAGCTTGTGAGACGGTGGAGAGCAACTCTCGCGGTGGTGGGTCTGGCGGCCGGTCTGCTGGTCGCCGGTCCCGTCCCGGCGTCGCTTGCGGCGCAGGCGCCGGGACCGCTTCCGGAACCGAAGGTCCATCCGATCCAGGTCACCGGGCCGACCACCGAACGGCTCAACCTGATCATCATGGGTGACGGCTACCAGGCCGACCAGCAGAGCCTGTTCTTCGCCGACGTGGACCGCAACCTGGCCGTCATGTGGGCCACGGAGCCGTTCCGGACCTACCGGGACTACATCAACGTCTACGCCGTCGAACTCGCCTCCATCGACTACGGCGTACGGTGCGACCCGGACGGGCGGGTCCGCAACCCGGACGGGACGGTCCGGGACACGGGCGAGCGCGAGGGCCCGATCGACGCGAAGAACACCGCGTTGCGGATGATCTACCAGGACGGCTGCCGGGATCCGCTGTCACGGGGCACCGTGTACGGCGGGGCGCCGGTGAACTGCCAGAGCTTCGCCGCCTACTACCCGCCGGGGGTGAACCCCTGCGAGACCGGCAACCAGGCGTACAACCGGATCATGGACACGTACGTGGCTCCGGTGCTCGGCATTCCGCGTACCTCGCAGAACGTGCAGTCGCTGGCCATCTTCAACACCTTCACGTACGGCGGCATCGGCGGCACGAACGCGACGACGTCCGGTGGATCGCCGCAGGGTCCGCTGATCTCGCTGCACGAGCTGGGTCACTCGCTCGGCACGCTCGCGGACGAGTACCCGTACAGCTCGCGTGACGTGGTCCGCAACTGCTACACCGGCAACGAGCCGGGCAGCTTCCACCACACCACGTACAGCGACGAGCAGAAGATGATCGCCGACCAGCACAAGTGGTTCCGCTGGCTCGGCGAGGAAAGCCTCTCCGGCGGCACCATCGGGCTGCACGAGGGCGGTGGCTCGTACCCGTGCGGTCAGCGTCGCCCGAGCGAGCACTCGATGATGCGGTGGATCGGGTTCGACCTGGACCAGATCGGCCGGGAGAACATGGTCGCCCGGATCACCGGCATGCGTAACGCCGGCCAGATGAACGTCCGGCAGACGCCGCTCGGCACCGTCGCCCGCGACGAGGTGCTCTGGGTCGAAACCGGGCAGCCCCGCTACCACGAGCTGAAGGTCACCTGGCGCGTCGGCGGCCCGGACGGCACGGTCCTCGAAACCCACAACAGTCGCAGCCTCGACCTCGGCACGCTGAACCTGCCCGCCGGCACGGTCGTGCACGTCGAGGTACGCGACCCGGTGGGACCGGACGGCACCGACTGGGTACGCAACCCGTCGACCAACAACACCGCCTCCGACTCGGGCTACAACGGCCCTCGGTTCGTCCAGACCCGCCAGTGGGTGTTGGGCGAGGAGACCACGACCCCGTCGGCACCCGCCGCCGAGATCACCTCCGCGACGATCGCCACCCAGCCGGTCGCCGGTGACGAGGTCGTCTTCGTCGAGACGAACCACCCCACCGACCGCGTACTCGACGTGGACTGGTCACTCGACGGCAAGGCGGTGCCGAACCCGTACAACAGCCGGACCCTGGACCTCGGTGCGCTGAGGCTGACGCCCGGTACGCACAAGCTGGTCGCGACGGTGACCGACCCGGCCGCACCGGGTGTCTCCGACCGGGCCGAGTGGACCGTCGACAACGCGTTGCCGACCGCGCCGCGTACGCTGTCGACGCCGCTGACCACGCTGCCCGGCGCGATCGAACACCCGGTGTACTTCGACGGCTGGGACATGCGCCTCGACCCGCGCGATGACCAGACCGGCTACGACGAGAAGCGTTACGTCGTCGGCCAGCTCCGCCTGGACAACGACGGCTGGTTCAACTACTTCGGGTTCCCGGAGCAGCCGATGCCGGAGTCGCCGTTCCAGTTCCGCCACTCAGGTACGAGCGTGAAGGCGCTCACGTACGGCAACCTCGGCACGGGCGGCCTGTCCCGGGCCACGTTCGAGCAGACCCTGCCGGACGACCACCCGAGCGGCGGGTTCGTGCCAGGCTTCGGCACCCACCTGGTCGAGCACCGGGCGATCGACCCGGCCGGCAACATCGGCGCGGCGCAGAGCTACCGGGCCACCGTACTGCCGGGATCCTCGCCGACGTGCACCACCACGCTGACCGGCCGCCAGACACGGGTCGTCGTCGAGCAGGGCGTGACCTGCCTGACCAACGCCCAGGTCAACGGTTCGGTCACCGTACGCGCCGGGGCATCGCTGGTGGTCAAGGACAGCTCGATCAACGGGAACCTGGTGTCCGCTGGCGCGCAGGCGGTGCAGATGTTCGGCTCCAGCCTGAACGGCGCGGCCCAGATCACGGGCACCACCCGTGACGTGACCATCGCCGGCACCACGTTCAACGGCGCGCTGGCGTTCTCGGGCAACACGCAGGTGTCGGCGAACGAGCGGTACAGCCGGCTCGCCGGCGCCTACGGCCCGCTGTTCGTGGGCAACCGCTTCAACGGCTCGCTGAGCTGCTCGGGCAACAGTGCGCCGGTGACGGACTTCGGTGCGCCGAACAAGGTGAACGGTTCGAAGAGCGGCGACTGCGCGAAGTTGTGAGCGGCGCCTTCGGATGACGGGTGGTGGGTCGGCGTGGACGCCGGCCCACCACCCTTCTTCGTCGTCCGCGTGTTCGACCCTGACGCCTACGAGTCCTCGACGAGCAGGCGGCCTTCACGAGCGTCGGTGGAGAGAAAGGCGAGGACCACTGGCGCGGCGCCGAGATTGAGGTGGAACGGCGTCCAGTTCGTCGCCAGGCGCAGGAGAAGCCGCCAAGACCCGGGCGCGGGCAGGTCATGCTGGTCGAGCGGCAGCGCGGTCCCGCCGATCTTGTCGTGGTCGACCGTACGGAAGTAGCGGTCCCGTTCGTCGGCCGGCAGTCCCAGGTACGCCTCGGACACCATGGGTTCGGGATCCTCGCCGCGGACCAGGTCGACCGTGTACTCCGCAGGCGAACCGTCCTCGTGGTAGAGTGTCGGGCCGCTGGTCGACGAGGCGGTTGGCCCGGTGAAGGCGCCGGGCTGGACGACCACCGCGTTCTCGCCGCCGTCGGGAAGGACGACGTCCGGGTCGAACTCCTCGGCGTCCCTGCCGTGCTCGCCATGCGTGACGAAGACGTAGGCGAGCCGTACCGGGCCGTCGCCGAAGAGTTCGGGTTGGAGCACGATCTGGCACACGAAGCGCATCGGCGTACCCCGGGAGGCGCTGAGCGGCCATTGCGGCCGTCCGAGCCAGGTGGGCTGACCGCCGAACTTGGTGATCGGCTGGGTCACGGGCGATGCGGCCCGGTGCCAGTTCGCGATCCGCCACACGGGAACCATGGCGCGGAACGTAACAGGCGCGATGGTGGACTGTGCGAGCGCGGCGTGCACCAGGCCCGGATAGGTGATGTCCGACGGGTACGCGGCAGCGCCGGTGACCTTGAGCGGACCGTCGACCCGGTCGATCGGATCGCCGAGCAGGTTCGAGGTCACGACCCGGTCCCAGGGGCATCCCGTAGCACCCGGACGATCGTGCGTTTGGCGGGTTCGAGCTTGAACGCGGAGCCGGGCACGGTGATCAGGCCGCGGATCGGAGCTTCCGCGGCGGAGGTGGAAGTGGCGCCGACGCTCATGGATGCGGTCCCTTCGCCGGATACTCGATCGGATGCTCTCCACCGGATCGACGGACGGAAGGGGTGTCTCATCACAAACCTACCGCCGACGCTCATCCTTGATGGGCACAACCAGCGCGGTCCAAGCGAATGGTCGACGAGTCGTTCGACATCGGCCCAGGTGAGCGGGGGCTGCCCGTAGCCGGGCACCGGTCGCTGCCACGTCGATCGAAGCGACGCCGACTCGAAGCGACACAGATCGCCGCCTACCCTCAGGTGCTCGTCATCGACGAGGATCGATGCTGGGCCGACCGAGATGGCCGTTCCCTCGCTGCCCGCGGCACCCTGGACGAGGACATCACCCGACAGCAAGATCCGCGAGACAGAACCTAGCCCGGCCGGACGCACGGGTCGGTAACCGGGTACGACGGACTCTGTGCCGTACGGCCGTCGTCGGCGGTCACCCGTACCGACCAGGTCAGCGCCGAGGCGCGCAACTGCCCCACGGTTACCTGCGCGGACGATCCGTCCACCGACATCGCCCGACTCGACGTGACGCCCTCGGCGGGGGTCCACCGTACTTCTGCCTCGTCGAGCGCCGCGCTGCCGGTGGCCCGCACGACCAGGCTGTAGGTGTCCAGGCCGCAGCGCACGCGCGCACTCGCCGTCACCGTGAACGGCATGGCCAACTGTGGCGCGGCGGACGGCCTGGGCGCCGGCGGCCGGGGAGCCGTCGGCGGGGCGGTCGGTGCGGCGGCCGGACGCGGGCCGCCCGCAGAGCCAGGGTCGCCCGCAGAGCCAGGGTCGGTGGCAGAGCCCGGGTCGGTGGCAGAGGCGACCCCGTCCGGGCTACCCGGAGTAGCCGGGCTGGCAGTCGCGCCAGCAGCGTCGACCGGTCCGGTCGTCGACGCAGGCTGGTCCACAGGGCCGGTAGCGACGGCGGTGACCGACAGCCCGCCGGACGGCGTGCCGGATGTCGCCGCCACCTCCTCGGGGGCCGGTTGGCTGGGCGCGAACGCCCAGATGCCGGTCACGACGAGGAGCAGCAACAGGCCGGCGGTCGCGGCCAACCGTCGTCGGCGCCGCTCCCGGGTTGCCGCCACCGATGTCGGACGGACGGGATGGGCCGCGGCACGCGGCACCGCCACACCATCCGCTACTGCGGGCCCGGCAGCCGGTCCGTCATTCGCCTTCGCGGTGGGCCCGTCCCCCGGGCCGGTGGGCTCCGCTGAGGCCGGCGATCCGGTCACCGGAGCGGACGGCTGCTCGACCTCGGCCCGGCCGCCGGGCGCATCGGCTGGACCGCCGCCCGCATCCCCGCCGGGCACCTGCCCCTGGCCATCGGTCGCCTCGACCTCGACCTCGACCTCGACCTCGACCTCGACCTCGACCTCGACCAGTCTTGCCCACACGGTGTCGACGGCGACGAGGAACGCCGGTGCCGTGTACGCGGACAGCAGCGCCGCCGGGTTGAGCTGTTCGCGCCGGAGCACCCCGCACGCGGCGCACCCGTCTATGTGGCGGGAGACCCGCTTACGCAGGCTCGGGGTGAGCTGGCCCTGCCACCCGTCCAGCACTTCGGCGAGCGTCGGGCAGTCCCGTGCCCCGCTGCGGGCGACGAGCAATGCGCCGAGTGCCCGTTCGAGCTGCGAACGGGCACGGGACAGGCGGGCGTGCGCATGGTTGGCGGGTACCCCGAGGGCCGCGCCGATCTCGGCAGCGGACAGGTCGTGGCGGATCGCCAGATGGACCACCTCGCGATCGCCGGGGTTGAGGGCGGCGACCGCGGCGTGTACCAGGTCGCGCACCTGCTCGGCGTTGACGCCGGTGCCCGGGTCGGCGGTGTCGGCCACCGGTTCACCCGCCTCCTCCAGGGGCGAGGAGCGGGACCGCTCCCGCAACTGCCGGAGGCATTCGCTGCGCACGATCGCATACAGCCAGGGGCGCAGCCGGTCGGGGTCGCGGAGCTGACCGATGTGCCGGCTGGCGTTGAGGAACCCGTCGTGGACGGCGTCCGCGGCAGCCTCCCGCTCACGCACCATCACCCGGGCGTACGTGTAGAGCCGGTCGGCGTACCGCCGGTACATGCCTTCCAGGCCGGACCGATCGCCCCGGCGCATCGCCTCGACGAGCGTGCGGTCGTCCGGTGCGGCCGTGTCCATCCGTGTCCCCCACTGCTCGTCGACGGGTCAAGTAGAACGAAGAAAAAGATTTCCGGGGTCTTTCTGTTGGCATGCCGACCCGTCCGCACTCCTACCGGTGTCACCGCACCCACCGACACCGAGGAGACACCAATGACTTCGACTCGTCCCGCCCGCCGAACAGTCACCGGCCCACGCCGGTTCCTGGTCACCGCCGCAGTCGCGGTACTCGCCGGTGGACTCGTCGCAGGCACCGGAGTGGACGCCGCCGCCGCGCCGGCTCCCGGCGGGCTCGCCGCCACCACCCGTGCGGAACCACTGGAGTTCCGGGTCGACCACGGGTTGTCCGCACCCCGGCTGGCGATCGACCCCGTCGGTCGGATCGGCACCGACCGGGAGATCGGGGTGGTCGCCGCACCGGACGGTGCACCGGCAGGCCTGGTGCTCGACGAGGTGATGGTGCGGGTCGCCGACCAGACCGAGTTGGACTCCTTCTTGACCCGCTGGGGCGGCCAGGTGCTCGACTCCTTCGCCCCGGACGACCAGGGTCAGGACCATCTGGTACGGGTGGACGCCGACCGCGCCGACCCGGCCGGACTCGTCGACGACCTGCTCGCCGCCGAGCCGGGTCAGTCCGGTGCGTACCGGGTCGGCGACGAGCGGGCGCTGCGGCTGCTCGCCCTGGCCGCGGCCGAGTGGCGGGCAGGGACCGAGTTGGTCCTCGACTGGCTGGTGGAGCCCTCCGGCATCGTCGACGGCGAGGTCTTCGAAGCCCCCGGCATCGGGAAGAACGTCTTCGACTGGTCGTTCATGCGTGCCGGCGGTGCGATGGACACCGGAGTCGCGCCGGCCTGGCAACTGCTCGAGGCCAAGGGCAAGCTGACCAAGCAGGTGAGGTACCTGGTGCTCGACGGCGGTTTCCAGTCCAACGCCGACTTCCCGAGCAAGGTGTCCCTGCACAAGGCGGAGTGGGGTGCGACCAACACCAACGACTGCACGAACGGCACGCCCTGCCCGTGGCACGGCACGGAGGTAACGCTCGCCGGGATGGGCCGGGTCGACAACGACTACGGCACCGCCGGGCCGGCCGGGCCGGTGGTCGATGAACTGGTCGCCGTACGCAACGGCATCGACTACTGGACGGTCCTGCGCCGGTTGGAGAAGGCCGCCGAGGCGACCCACCCGGACGTGGTCAACCTCAGCTTCACCCGCGATGTGAACCTCGGCAAGGCCTGGGCACGTACCTGGACCGACCGGCGGATGGAGCACGTCCGGGACACCGGGGCGCTGATCGTCGCCGCCGCCGGCAACAACGGCAAGAACATCGACGCCGACACGCTCTTCGTGCCGTGCGAGAGCACCCATGTCCTCTGCGTGGGCGGCATGAACACGGACGCGACCGTGTCGGGCGGATCGAACTTCGGCACCAGCGACGTCACCACCTCGGTGGAGATCTACGGCCCGATGTGCGTCCAGGGTCTCGTCGACCCCGGCGAGCCGGGGGTCAACGCGACGAAGACCACCTGCGGCACCAGCGTCTCCGCGCCGTTCGTGGGCGGCGTCGCCGCCCTGGTGATGGCCGCCGACCCGGGGCTGACCGCCGCGCAGGTCCGCGACATCCTCAACAGCACCGCCCACGTCGGTGGGCTCGGTGCGAAGGTAACCGGCAGCCAGCGCCGGATCGACGCACTGGCCGCGGTCGCCAAGGCGCTCGGTGTCAAGGTCGGTAAGCCAGCGGTCAGCATCAGCACGCCGAAGACCAAGCAGCAGTTCGGCGTGAACCAGACGGTCGACCTCTGGGGTACGGCGACCGACTTCCTCGGCAAGGAGATCCCGCTCACCTGGACCAGCAGCATCGACGGTGAGCTGGGCGACAAGTCGATCACGGTTGTGCCGTCGCTGTCGGCCGGTACCCACGTCATCACGGCCAGCGCCACCGACAGCCTGGGACGTACCGGGTCGGCGGCGGTGACCGTCACGGTGGTGGACAGCCCGACGACCGCGGCCATCATCTCGCCCCCGGCCGGGCTGACGCTCGCCGCCGGTCAGTCGGTCAGCCTGGTCGGCACCTCCGTCGACCCCGACGCCTTCGGACCGGTGCCCGACGGGGAGGCGTCCTGGACGGTCCGTCGCGGCGACACGGTGGTGTTCCAGCAGACCGGCCACCAGAAGCTGCTGCCGGCGGGCGCGGTCACCCCGGGGGCGTACACCGTGACGTTCACGGCGGGTGACGCGAGTGTGCAGCGGGCCTTCACCGTGACGGCCGTGCCGTCCGGGCAGTCCCGGCCGACCGCCACGGTCGTCCAGCCGGAGTCGGCACTGAAGCTGACCACGATCGGCGCCGGGCCGAAGTCGGTCGCGCTGGTCGGAGCCGGTACGGACGCCGAGGACGGCGCGGTCGCCGGGACCCGCTACCGGTGGACCGCGTACGGCGACGGCGGCGCCAAGAAGGTGCTCTGCCAGGGCAGCGCGGTGCCCACCGGCGCCCCGCTCGACGACAAGGTCGTGCCGAAGAGTTGCGCCGCGTTCACCGCGGAACTGGGCCTGCTGGCCAGCGGTACCAGCACCACCACGTGGTCGGTGTGGCTGGAGGTCTTCGACTCGACCGGACTGGTCGGCGTGGATTCCGTACCGGTCGAGATCCAGCAGGTCACGCCCTGACCACTGGGCTGTCCACCTGCAAGACACCCCTGAACCAGGCAATTCAAAAGTCGAACGAACCAAGGAGAGAACCATGCGAGAAGGATCGAACCGCAGCCGGTGGGCACGTCGGATCGTCACCGCGGGTGCGACCGCGCTGAGTGCGGTCACGCTCGGGCAGGTGGCCCTCGTCGGGCCGGTGGCCGCGGTGCCCGGCCTGGTGGTCAGGACGACCTTCGGACCGAGCAACAGCGTCGCCAAGACGCAGAGCGCGATCTGCCCGGCGGGTACCAGCGTCATCGGCGGCGGCGGCGCGATCACCGGATCGGGCCTCGGCCAGGTCGGGATGGACATCATGCTGCCGCTGGTCGACGCCAACCTCTACTCGGTGACCGGCCGCGAGGACGCGAACGGCGTCACCGGTAACTGGGCGGTCACCGCCAGTGCGCTCTGCGCTCCGGCCCCGAAGGGCCTCCAGGTGGTCACCGGTCACTCGGTGATCAACTCCGTGAATCCGAAGTTCCGGGAGTTGTCCTGCCCGGTGGGCAAGCGTGCGATCGGTGGCGGCGGCGCCGCCCTGGCACTCGGCTCCGGGTCGAGCGAGGTGCTTCTGGAGGACGTACGAATCAACCAGAACAGCGTCACGGTGGCGGGCGTCGAGGCCGGCAACAGTTTCGCGGGCGACTGGTCGATGGACATCGCCGTCATCTGCGCCGACCCGTTGCCCGGGGAACAACGCGTGATCGTCGACAGCGTCCTGACCTCGACGGTCAGCCGGTCGGTCACCGCGACGTGCCCGGTGGGCACGCGGGTGCACGGCGTGGGCGGTGAGATCGTCGGCGGCGACGGCCAGGTACGCCTGACCGAAATGCGGCCCACCTCGTCGAGCACGGTCACCGTACGCGCCGTCGAGGACGAGGACGGCTTCAGCAGCAACTGGAAGGTGCGCGCGTACGCCGTCTGCGCGAGCTGACCGACAGTCCGTACATGTGGTCCCGCGTCGGCTCGTCGGCGCGGGACCACCGGCTGTCTCCGCCCCCGGCGGGTCGTCGCAGTGACGCCAGTCATTGGCCGGCGCCTCGACACCGTCCCTGGTCCGAGCGGGTGACAACCGGTCAGTTCTGGAGAGGTCCGGCGGCTGCCTAGTCCGGGTTCCTGACGATGCGTTTGACCATGCGAAGCACGACCCAGCCGGATCGCTCGTGCACCGTCCGAGCGGCGTCGGCCAGGGCGGTGATGATGGGCAGGCCACGTCCTCCCTCGGCGCAGGGGTCCGGAAGGTCGGCGTGCAGTTGGGCATCGTCGAAGGTGCCGTCGCTGTTGCCGACGTCGATGACGCACTCGTCCTGCCCGACGGAGATGTGCACCTCGATGTCGCCGGGCTGTCGGGCGTGCGAGACGGCGTTGGTGCACGCCTCGCTGATCATGAGGGTGAGGTCGGCGCGGGACTGCCCGGTCACGCCGAGCCTGCTCAGCAGGAGATCGGCGAGGCTACGGGCGTGCGAGGCGGCGTGGATGTCGCCGGAGAGCGTCAGCGCCATGGTCGCCGCCATCTGCCTCGCCGTCCCTTCGTAGTCGATGAAAGCCGGCGGTGGTCAACATGCCCCGAGGCGTTGACATCCGGCCATGGCATGTTGGTACCCGGGCCGGTGACCAGGGAAACCGACTAGCCGAGTCAGCGCAGGATGGCCGAGGTGTAGATGGTGGCAAGGGCGAGCGGCGTGACCAGCAGGATCAACACCACCATCCGGGAGAGCCATCGTTCGACAGGGCCGACTGGTGTGTTCTCCTCGGTGGCGAACAGCCGGATCGCGAGCACACCGGCAAAGATCGTGGCCAACATGGCAAGGCCGGATATGACGAGGACCGCGCCCAGCGGGGTAGGTCGGCCGTAGAGCGCGGTCAACGCGGTCGCCTCGGTCCAGCCACCGGCCAGGCTCACCAGCGGCGGCAGCCAGCGGTAGAGCCGTACCCGCAACCCGCGCAGCCGGCCGAGCCGCCACTGCTCGACTTCCAGTTCCTTCGTACGTTCGGCGAGTGTCTGCTGGTGCCCGGCCAACTCGGTGTACAAAGCCGTCGTCTGGTTCGCCACGAGCGACCGGTTCTGGGCGAGGAACTGGGCGTCGATTTCGAAATCGCCTGCTCGGCCGAGCAGGGACAACGTACGCGCCTGCAAACCGACGAACCCGCGGTCCGTCGCCTCGGAACCGCCGCCACCGCCGGCCGAACTCTCCGGTGCCGCTGCCGTCGTATCCGGTGACTCGTCGTCGCCCGTGGCGGCCTCCGCTGCCGGCCGCGACCCGTCGAAGATCGCGAACCTCCGCCCGATGTTGTCGCTGATCTGCTGGCGGGTCAGCTCCAGTGCGTCGGAAACGCTGCGCCGCTGCTGCTCCACCCGTTCGAGGTGCTCGGCCATTGCACGATCGACATCGGTCAACGCCCCGACTCGCCGTTGTAGCTCGGCGACCGACGCAGCCGTTGCCCGCAGGGCGTCGCGTTGCACCTCCAGCCGGCGTACCCGCTCGCCGACCGCTTTGATCCGCTCGAGCAGGAATGCCTCGGGGTGCAGGTGGCTCTCCACCAGCAGGCTCACCCAGAGCAGTGCACCCAGGGTCGCGGCGACCGAAAAGAACTCCCTGTCCGGCACCGGTCGCCTCCTACGGACGTCGGCTCGGTGTGCTCGTGGACGGTATCGCATGCCGTCCTGTCGGCCGGGCCTTGTCCGGTCCGGTCGACGGCTGCGCTCCGGTCGCACTCGGCTGCGCTCCGGTCGCACTCGGCTGCGCTCCGGTCGCACTCTGCCAATAGAATCCGACGGGCGTCCACGATGGATGTCCGGCGGCCACAGTTGGGGGAACCAGTGCGGCAGACAGTCAGGTTGACGGCGCTGACGCTGGTCGTCCTCATCGCCTCGGGCTGCGGCGGGGAGCTGGCGGAGAGCAGGGACGCACCGGGCACCTCGGCACAGATCTGCACCGAGTTCACCGCGACCAACGATCGGTACCTGGCCAACGAGACGCCCGAGGCGAAGGCGTACTCCGACGCATTGAAGGCGGCCTACACCGGCGACCGCGTCGCGTACGCGGACCTGCCCCGGCTACGACGCCTTCATTTCGAGGGCTGGCACCGCGAGATCATGCTCCTGGCCGAACAGGCGGAGGGTGACGGGGTACGCCAGGCGATCGAGGCGTATGCCGACTCGCTGCAGCGCCAGGCCGCACAGGAGGGCTCGGGCGAGGGTCCGAACGGGCTCGTCGACGACAAGGCGGCAGTGGACAAAGCCTGCGGCAAGGGCTGACCGTGTGCCGTTCGGCGGCCCTTCGAGTGGCAAGGAGGGCAGGTCGAACCGGCGCGGCAGGAACTCGTACGGGACAAGCCAGACGAGCCGGATCAGCTAGATCAGGTGGATCAGGCAATTGGCGCCGTCCCCGGATTGATTTCGGCGGCCACCCCCACCGGTCCGCTGTCCTTCGCCGCCTGTGCGAATGCCCGGACCAAGGGCGTTTCCCCACCCAGGCGCCAGATCAGTGCCCACGAACCTGTCGGGGCGTCCCGGATCGGAACGAAGACGATCCCGGGACGCCGGTAGTGACGGGTCGCCTCGCCGTGCACCAGGCAGATCACGTCGCCGGACGCCACCACCGCCATCGTCTCCTCCAGCGTGGTGACCCTCGGTCCACGTCGGATCGGCCGCCCCGACGGCGTACGGGTGGGTGCCAGCACGGTGGCCCAGTAGTCCGGAACGGATGGCAACGTACCCGGCATCTGCCAGTCGCCGAGGTCCTCCATCAGCACCGATCCCCGCCCCGCGAGCGGGTGGCCGGCGGCGACCATGAGCAGCAGCGGTTCGCTGCCCAGGACGGGGCCGACGGTGATGTCGTGCTCTCGTACGGGCAGCCAGGTGGTTGCCAGGTCCACCGCCCCGGCCCGCAACGGCCCGAAGGGGTCACTGAAGTGGATCTCGTGGAAGCGGAGTTCGACGTCGGGATGTCGCCTGCGGAAGAGCCCGATGACGGAGGCGTACTCGTGGGCGTTGGCACCGTGCAGTCCCAGCGTCAGCGTGCCCACCACCCCGCGCCCGGCGGCGGTCGCGGTAGCCACACCATCGAGGATGCGCTGGTAGCCCGCACCCAGATCCTCCCGTAGCCGGGCGCCGACCTCGGTGAGCTCCACCCGACGGCTGGTACGGGTGAACAGCGGGGCACCGATCCGCCGTTCCTGCTTGGCGATCGCCTGACTGACCCGCGCCTGCGACACGTGCAGCCGAAGTGCCGTACGCCCGAAATGAAGCTCCTCGGCCAGGACCAGGAAGATTTCGATGTCCCGCAACTCCATGCCGGGCCGCCTCCACCCATAACCCCACGATTATCGAACGGTACAAGATCCGCCGTTGTTCGGGTGACCCGCCAAGAGGACGGTGAAGACCATGCTCAACGTCATCGCCTACGGGCTGGCCATCGTGCTCAACCTGTTCATCATCGTGGTCGGCATCCGCTTCTTCGCGGTTCCACAGGCAGCGGCAGCCGGCTACGGTGTGCCCGCCCAGCCGAACGCATACCTGACGGTCAAGGGACTGCGCGACACCAGCTACGGCATCCTCGGGCTCGCGCTGGTCGCCTTCGCCGACGCTCGCGCCGTAGCCCTGTTCATGCTCGTCGTCGCCCTGGCACCACTCGGCGACACCGCCATCGTGCTGCGTCACGGCGGAACCCGCGCGGTCGCCTTCGGTATCCACTTCGCCACCGCGGTCGTCGTACTCGTCGACGCCGCACTGCTGTTCGCCATCTGACCAGGAGAGCCGGGACGTCACCCGCTCGCGACGGCGGGCACAGCGCGAGCCCAGGAAGTCGTGGTCGTTGCTGCTGTGTCACGCCGCTCGACGCGCGATGGCGTCCCGGTCCGCACCCTCGATCGAGGCGGAGCCCCGAGCGCCGCTGCCTGCGCACGTCGGTTGCGATGCGCAGGCAGCGTGAGCCGTCGAGGCCGGTCCTCGTATCAGGCTGCCTGGTTCGCCAGTGGCGCCAGCTCGCGCCACTGGCGACGGGGTAGGCCGGTGCTGCCGGTCAGCACGTGCAGGCAGACATGGTCGGCCCCGGCGTCGCGATGTGCCCGCAGGCGGTTCTCGATCGCCGTCACGTCCCCCCAGGCGACCACGCTGTCGATGAGCCGGTCGCTACCGCCGTCGCTCAGGTCCGCCTCGGTGAACCCCTGCCGTCGCAGACTCCGTTCGTAGTGCCCCATCGACAGGAACACACCGAGGAAGTCACGGGCCGTGCGGCGTGCCCGTTCCGGGTCCCGATCGAGGACAACCGCCTGGTACGGCGCGAGCAGCGGGCCCGGGCCGAGGAGTTCCCGGGTGAGCGCGGTGGACTCCGGCGTGACCATGAACGGGTGCACCCCCGCGGTGCGCGTACCGGCCAACCGGGTCAGCCCCGGACTCAGGGCGGCCAGTATCCGCTCGGCCGCCGGCACCGGGTTGCCGGCGGCGTCGAGACGGTCGAGATAGTCGTTCATCGCGGCCAACGGACGGAACGGATGGCCTGCGGCGCGGGCGGTGCCCGGGTCGCTCACCCCGAGGCCGAGCAGCGTACGGTCGCCGTACCTGTGCCGCAGTTCAGCGTGACCCGCGGCCAGGTCGTCCGGGTCGTGGCGCCAGATGCTGGCGACCCCGGTCGCCACGGTGGCGTTGCGGGTGGCCTGTAGCAGCCGGGCCAGGTCACCGAGGATGTCCCCGCCGCCCAGGCCGGGGATCCAGAGTGTGCCCCAGCCGAGTTCGTCCAGTTCGGCGGCGGCTTCGGTGATCTCGCCCGGGTCGCCGAGGCGTAGCTCGACGCTCCAGAGGCCCGTTCGTCCCAGCTTCATGAGCGACCCTCCGGGTCAGATCTGGTTGAGTCCGCCGTCGGCGAACAGTTCGGTGCCGGTGACGAAGCTGGCCTGGTCGGAGGCGAGGAAGAGGACCGCGTTAGCGATCTCCGCCGGCTGGGCCATCCGGCCCAGCGGTACCGTCCCGGCGAGGTAGCCCTTGAGCTGTCCGGCCTGTTCCTCGTCCGGGGCCAGTCCGGTGATGCCGGGGGTGTCGGTCGGTCCGGGGATGATCGTGTTGACCCGGACCGCGCGTCCGCGCAGTTCGTTGGCCCAGGTACGGGCGAACGAACGGATGGCGGCCTTGGATGCGGCGTAGACGCCGAACGCCTCGGCGCCGCTGGTGGCGGCGGTGGAGCCGGAGAGGATGATCGACGCGCCGTCGTTGAGCAGCGGCAACGCCTTCTGCACGGTGAACAGCGTGCCCTTGACGTTGATGTCGAAGGTCTGGTCGAAGTGCTCCTCGGTCACCTGCTCCAGCGAGGAGAACGCTCCCCCACCCGCGTTGGCGAACAGTACGTCGACCCGGCGGCCCTGCTGCGCCACCGCTTCGTACAGTCGATCCAGGTCGTCGAGGTCCGACACGTCGCCGGCCACCGCGGTGACGTCGCCGTCGAGCTGCGCGACGGCCGCGTCGAGCTGCTCCTTGCGCCGGCCGGTGATGAAGACGTGTGCGCCCTCGGAGGCGAACCGTTGGGCGACGGCGAGGCCGATCCCGCTTGTTGCCCCGGTCACGACCGCGGTCTTACCAGTCAGTTGTCCCATCGAAGGTCCTTCCAGAAACACATTCGGTACCGATCGGTACTGAAGTAGACCGTAGCACGCCCCGGCCGAGTTGTGTACCGATCGGTTTGGGGCGGGCTAGCATGGATGCATGAGCACCACCCAGCCAACAGCCATCGGCCGACCCCGTGGCTTCGACGCCGACCGGGCGCTCGACCGCGCCCTGGAGATCTTCTGGCGGCAGGGCTACGAGGGCGCCTCGCTGCATGACCTCACCGAGGCGATGGGCATCAACAAGACAAGCATGTACGCCGCGTTCGGCAACAAACGGGATCTTTTCGACAAGGCGCTCGCCCGGTACGCCGAGATCGACATGGCGTACGCCCGTACCGCGCTCGCCGAGCCCACGGCCCGGCAGGTCGCCGAGACCTTCCTCCGCGAAAACGCCAAGGCGGTGACCACACCGGGGCGGCCCGCCGGGTGCTTCTCCATCCAGGGCGGCCTGGCCTGCGGCCCGGCGAACGCCGACGTGACCGCGACCCTGGCCCGCGCCCGCAAGGCAGGGGAACTGGCCATGCGTGACCGATTCCAGCGCGCGGTCGACGAGGGCGACCTACCCGCCGGCAACAGCCCGGACGATCTTGCGCGCTACGTCATGACCGTGTCCGAGGGGCTCGCCGTGCACGCCTCCGCCGGCGCCACCCAACAGGACCTGGAACGGGTGGTCGAGTTGGCCCTGCACGCCGTACCGGGCGGGCAGGACGATCGCCACTGACGATGGGTGTGCGGGTCATCGGGTGGTACGGCGTCGTTTGGTGAGCCACCGCATGAGGTCCAGTGCGTGCGACGCGGGATCCGGGATCGGGTGGAAGACGTGTTCGACCACGTCGTCGGTGACGATCAGGGTCAGCCGTTCGTAGAGTGTCATGTCGCCCGCCGCGAAGGTGGGCAGCCTGAGCGCGGCGGCCAGGGTCAACCGCGGATCGGGTATCAGCGGGTACGGCAACCGCAGCCGGTGCACCAGTTCGCGCTGGTAGCCGGTCGACTGCGCGGACAGCCCGTACACGCGTGCCGCTCCCGCGGTGAGGATCTCCGCGTGGTGGTCGCGGAGCCAGGTGGCCTGCTCGGTGCTGCCCCGCGCGCCGTGGATTTCCAACAAGCCGTTGGGCAGGTCGACGCCCGGTCGCCCGGTCAGCGGATAGACGAAGATCACGCTGCGCCCGGACCCGAGGGCGCCGAGATCGACCGGCCGTCCGTCCGTGGCATAGAAACCCAGCGACGGCAACGGATTCCCGACCAGGTCGCGAGGGTCGGCGCCGGTTGCCGGGGCACCGGTCACCACCTGACTCGCGGCCGCGTCGAGACGCGCGTCGAGGGCGTCGCGCTGGGCGGTCAACCTGCCGATGCGTTCCTGCAGCACGGTGACGGTGTTCCGGTACGTCGCCAACGCCGCCGCGCACACGTCGGTGTCGTCGGAGCCGTCGGCGATCGACTCGACGAACGGGCGGGTCTCCTCGACGCTGAGGCCCAGCGACATCAGCTCGCGGATCTGCGTGACCAGACGTACCGCGATCGGATCGTACTCGCGGTAGCCGTTGCCCAGCCGCCGCGGCACGACCAGCCCAGCCGACTCGTAGTACCGCAGGGCGCGCACGGTCGTACCGGTCCGGCGCGCCAGCTCACCCACTCGCATCCGCCGACCCTAAACCCGCACCCCGGGGTACGGGTCAAGGTGTTGTTCGTCGCGGTGGCACCGCCGCTGTTTTCTGCCACTCTGGCCGGCAGACACAGGGGAAGGCGGAAGCTCATGACAGGCACTTTGGCCGGCGACTTCGACTACGAGACCCACGGCCACGGGTACGCGACGGTACGTCGCCCGGACCCGCGCATCGCGGCGCGGGTGCACGCCGCGCTCGGCGACGCCCGTACCGTGATCAACGTCGGTGCGGGTGCTGGCTCCTACGAACCAGCCGACCGGTACGTCACCGCGATCGAACCGTCGGCGGCGATGCGGGCGCAACGCCCCGCCAGCGCCGTACCCGCGATCGACGCCACCGCCGAGCGGCTGCCGTTCGACGACAACAGCTTCGACGCCGCGATGGCCACCGTGACCGTCCACCAGTGGTCCGACACCGCGCAGGGACTACGGGAGCTACGACGGGTCGCCAGGGGCCCGGTTGTCGTACTCACCTTCGACGGCGACGCGCTCGACCTGCTGTGGCTGGCGCGGTACGTACCCGAACTCGTCGCCGCCGAACGGCGCCGCTACCCAGCCATCGACGCCATCCGGGAACTGATCGGCACCACCACCCAGGTACAGCCGGTGCCCATTCCGATCGACTGCGTCGACGGCTTCACCGAGGCGTACTACGCCCGACCGGAACAGTTCCTCGACCCACAGGTCCGCGCGGCCCAGTCGGCGTGGGGCTTCGTCGACGAGGACGCCACCACCCGCGCCGTCACCAACCTCCGACGGGACCTGGACTCCGGCGCCTGGGACGCCAGCTACGGCACCTTCCGCAACCAGCCCGAGTTCGTCGGCTCACTGCGGCTCATCGTCGGCCACCCATGAGCGCCGACCGCCATGACAGCGGTGCGACCGCGTGACATCAGAGACGGATATCGTGGAGGTGCGAGATGGCCGAATCGTTGACGGGTGACGCGACACTCCGGTTGGCGGAGTTCGACACACCGCCGGCTGACCCGCTCCCACTGCTACGCGAATGGCTCGACGCCGCGGTGGACGCGGCCGTCCGTGAGCCCGGCGCGATGGTGCTGGCCACGGCGGACTCCGACGGCCGGGTCTCCAGCCGCGTGGTGCTGCTGAAGGAACTCCGCCCGTCCGGCCTGGTGTTCACCACCCACCACGCCAGCCGCAAGGGCCGCGACCTGGCGGCACGTCCGTACGGGTCGGCCACGTTCTACTGGCGCGAACGATTGCAGCAGGTGAACGTCGCCGGCCCGGTACAGCCCCTGAACAGCGCGGAATCCGACGCCCTGTTCGCGGAGCGACCCGAAGCAGCCAAAGCGACCACCGCGGCGTCAAGACAGGGCGATCCGCTCGACGACGAGGGGCACCTTCGTCAACGTGCCGCCGACCTCCTCGCCGCCGGAACCCCGATCGACCGACCGCCGGGGTGGGGTGGCTACGTGCTGCGTCCGGCAGCGGTCGAATTCTGGTACGGCAGCCCCGACCGCCTGCACCGCCGGCTGCGGTACGAGCACGACGGCCGTACCTGGTCGTACCAGCGCCTGCAGCCCTGACGTACAAAGGCACGCCGACCTCGGCACCGTCGTCAGCGGACGTCGCGAGTCGTCAGCTCCGCCGATGGGAAAATCGAAGGCAGCTGCGGCCGCGCCGTGCGACCGTGCCCGGTGTGACGAACGATGATCTCTGGTACGCGCTGCCGGTCCTCGCTGGTCGGCGGATCCGGTTGGAGCCGTTGACTGTCGAGCACGCCGCCGGGTATCTCGCCGCCGCCGGAACCGACGCCGAGGGTGCCGAGGTGTTCCGTTGGCAGAGCCCGCCTGGGGGTGCACTGGCCCAGCCGGTCACCGTCGAGGACGCGGCCGGCCACATCAACATGGCACTCGCCGCCCGGGCCAAGGGCACCAGGCTGCCGTACGCCCAGATCGACCTTGGTACGGGCGAGTTCGCCGGGACGACGTCGTTCGCGGATCTGAACCCCGCCCTGCGTGCGTTGTCGATCGGCTACACGTGGCTCGGTCAACGGTGGTGGCGCACCGGTCTGAACACCGAGTCGAAGCTGCTGATGATGACCTTCGCGTTCGAGACACTCGGTGCGGTTCGGGTGGCCTGGCACACGGACATCCACAACCAGCGGTCGCAGGCGGCGATCGAACGGTTGGGGGCGGTCCGTGAAGGGGTGCTGCGCAAACACCGGAAACGGGCCGACGGCACCTGGCGCGACACCGTGCTCTACGCGATGGTCGACGACGACTGGCCCTCGGCCAAGGAGAGGTTGACGGCCCGACTCGCGGGATAGACCCGCCCCGGCCACCCCCCACGTGGCTCGCCTGGCGCCGCCACCCCGGGTACGGCGACGGCGCCAGGCGAGGGGCCGTCCTACGTGACCTGTTGCCGGCGTCCGTTGTAGACCGTGGCGTCGGTGCGCTGGCCATAGCCGCGGAAGACGTCGAGAGCCTGGTCGCGGAGCACGTCGGTGGTCACGTCGATCCCGCGCCGCTGGAGTTGTTCCTTCCAGTCGGTACGCATCGGGCCCTCGTCGAATCCGGTGAGGTGTTCGACCTCGTCGCCTTCGCCGGCGATGACGAGGCGTTCGATGCCGGACCACAGGGTGGCGCCGTAGCACATGGCACAGGGCCGCCAGTTGACGACGAGTTCGGTCGGGGTGCCACCGGGCCCGCCGAGGTCCCAGGTTCCGAGTCTGATCTGGGCGAGCGAGATGGCGACGATCTCGGCGTGCATGGCCGACAGATTCGCGGCGAGGACCAGGTTGACCCCCACGGACAGGATCTCGCCGGTCGCCGGGTCGGTGACCAGCGCGGCGAACGGTCCCCCGGTGCCTTCGCGGTGGTTGCGCTCGGCGAGGCGGTGGACGAGTCGCATGCGATCCTCGACGTCCGGCAGTAACGGGTCGACGGACGCGATCTCGTCGGTGACCCAGGCCGGCAGTCGTGCACTGAAGTTCGTGGCGATGGTGCTGGGGTCCATGCCGCCTCCTAGGCGGTGAAGAAGTGGCTCAGGCCCATGGCGCGCAGCCCGCGGCGGTAGGCGACGGAACTACGGTCCGCGGCGATGTTGACCTCGATGCGCGGATCCAGTGGGAGGTTCTCCGGCTTCTGCACCTCGACGACCACTCGGTCTTCCTCGAAGATGCGCAGGTTGAAGTCGAAGATCTCCTGCTCGGGCTGGTCGGTGGCGAAGTTCTTCGCGATCGGGGCGAACATGCGGGTGCGCCGGGCCGACACGGGTGAGGCGGCGTTCATGATGCACAGCCGCCCGTTGTCAGGGAAGTGCACGACGAGCGTCGCGGTGAAGGGCAGGTGCACGTCGAAGCGCCGTAGCCACCGGAACCCGGGTTCGGCGGTCGTAGTTCCATGCGGGTAGTTGCCGACGGTACTCCAGTAGTCGACGCTGAACCCGGTGGCAGACGCGACCGGGTGGTAGTCGGGCACCTCGGCATTGTCCGGATCTCCGAACGTGTCGACGTGGACGAACCCGAAGTGCGCGACGTCGAGAAACCCCTCGACCTGCCGACCGGCAAACGCGGCGACGTCGAACGCCGGGCACGTCACGGCCTGGTATCGGGGGTCGTCCCAACCCGGCATCGCGGGAATCGGCGCCGCCGAAACCTGTGACACCGCCGGGTCGGGACGCAGGCAGGTCCAGACGAGGCCATATCGTTCGACCGAAGGATAGGTACGCAGGGCGAGCCGCTTGGGAATGTTCGCGGTCGGGTGCGCCGGGACCGCGACGCATCTTCCACCGGTACCGAAACGAATCCCGTGATAGGCACAAGCGACTGTGACACCGTCGCCGGTGCCGCGCGACAGCGGAACCCCACGGTGGGGGCAGATGTCGTTGGCCACGACCACGGTGTCGCCAGCCCGGTAGACGACAAGTGGCTCGTCGAGCAGGGTCGCCGCAACCGGCGCCGCGACGACGTCGCGGGACAGCGCCACCGGATACCAGTGGGCGGCCAGGATGCCCCAGTCGGCCGGGTCGAAGGTGCAGTCACGCGGCAATTCGTCGACAGGGTCGGCGATCGTGATCCTGGTCTGTTCGATTCGGGAAGTGCGAGAGGTGTCGGCGATGGTCATCGGACCTCCGATGAGGCAGTGGGCGTCGTAGCGCCACGGCAAAGGGCAGGTAGGCGGCCGGGCTCAGCCCTGGTCAGCGCCGCAGCTCGCCAGAACCGAAGCAGAGGCCGGCACAACTGGTCGCATTCGCGTCCGACTTGTCAGCACAGTTCCCAGGACAGGGCTCAGTGCTGCTCAGTACCGCGATAACCAACCGTGGGCGACGCGACCGCGGGTCCATGCGCTCTGATGTGTGCGGCGCCGGAGGTCGGCGCGCCACAGCGAGAACGTCGTTTCCGTCACCGCTGGCCTCCCGCCTCGAAGCAGTCGGCGCCGTCCAGCTCGCGTCGATGCCGCCAACAGTATCGGCGCGCACGGTTACCGCCCTGTTTCAGCGCCGACCGATCTCAGTAATGCACTAGCGCCAACGCCACGAATCCCCTCAGCGTGAGCGTTATCAACGCGAAGCCCCGTCCGTGATCTTGCTTGGCCTTCGCCCGAGCGAGCATGGCCGCGCACCACCCGCGGGTCTCCCCCTCGCACGAACAACAGGAGGAAAGATCGACAGAGGACATGCTTCCCGTCAAAGTGGTAGCCCGGCCGATGGGCGGTTCGAGGCATTAGGAGATCGACCGATGGCGACCTGTGGCATCCCGGCAGACAAGAGCGGACCGACTCGGATCAGTCTTCCCGGCTTTGCGCCCTAGCCCTAGCCCGGTGCTCGGTCAGGACGGGTCACCCAGGGCGCGGCAGACGTTGTCCTGTCGGCCGACGGCGATCGCCATCTTCCGGGTGCCGTCCGGCTCGAACGTGATGGTGTGCAGGCCGTCGAGGATGTAGTAGCCGCGCGGGTAGTGATCGCCCGGGCGGAAGCCGAAACCGGCCGGGCCGAGGATGGTGTAGCGGATCCAGGTCCCGTCCGGTCGGTATTCCGCCGCGCCGGAGCCGCCCGCGTCACGGCGTACCGCTCGTCCACTGTGGACGTCGACGAAGTCGACGAGGAGCGGACCGGTGAACTCCTCCCGCCGTACCGCGCCGTCGGGGTAGCGGGCCGCGACCCGGACCCGTACGTCCTGGGAGACCACTCGCACGCCGAGCGGGAACGAGCAGTAGCGGCCGGCCTCGCTGGTCCACTCCTGCTGAACCCAGGTGCGCCACGGCTCCGGGTGGTAGCCCCTCGGGCCGGCCGAGGCAGGCGTAGCCGACGCCGCAACCGAGACGACGGCGAGGAACCCGACCAGAAGCAGCTTCACCGTACGCGGACCCATGACATCTCCTAACCAGTGGATGGTGATTAACCGGTGTGGAGAGGATTACTGGTTAAGGGACGGAGAGTCAAGGCATACTGAGCGCGTGCACTGGATCGAGGTCGAGGACCACCGGATGCCCGCCCTGCTCGCCGGGCATCCGGCGCTGGAACTCTGCAACACCTGGGCCGGCTGGGACGAGCCCACCGACCCACGAGGCGAATGGCTGCCCGACTTCGACCACCTGGCGGTCTGGGCCGGACACGCCGGCCTGCTCGACCCGGCGATCGTGCCCCGACTGCGCGCGGCCGGCCGGGAACAGAATCTCGCTGCCGACGAGGTGCTCGCCGAGGTGCGGTCGCTGCGTGCGGCGCTGCACGACGTACTGCTCGATCCCGCCGACGGTGCGGCGTTCGCCCTGGTCGCCACGCAAGCCCAGCGGGCCGCCGGGCTCGCCGTACTCGAAGCCAATCCGGACGGGGTGGCCCGATGGGTGCCACCGCCCGGCATCGGGCCCGCACTCCCCCTGCTCGCCGTCGCCACCGCCGCCGCCGACCTGCTGACGTCAACGGCGCGCACCCAGGTCCGTGCCTGTCCCGGTGAGGGATGCGGCTGGCTGTTCCTGGATCCCCGGGGCCGACGGCGCTGGTGCACCATGGCCGTCTGCGGCAACCGCGCCAAGGTGCGCACCTACGCCAGCCGCCGCTAGCGTGCCGACGAAGCCCCGGTCCGTCGTGGCGACATCACCGCGAGCGTTCCGCGCCCGGGCGACCCGGAAGTACCTGCCGGGGTGCCGAGTTCCGCAACCCGCTACCCGACCAGGTCGAGCCCACGGTCCCGAGTCTGCAGGGCGCCCCGCTCGGCGTACGACGGCACCGCCCGCCGGTCATCAGCCGGCCCTGGCCGGACGTCCTGGCTGGTGACGCGCTCCTGGCTCGCCGGTGTCCCGACCGTCCGGGACGGCCGTCCCTGGCGCCCGGGTCCCGCGTGCGAACAGACTCGCCCGGCGAGACGGACAGGAAGGACCCAGTGGACGGCGCGCCCAGCGGGCTCGCGATGCCGAGAAGGGCGGACGGGTGAGCGATGATGCGCGCGGCTTGGTCGACCTCACCGGATCCGGCCCGGATCCCGCCGACAGCCCAACCGTGAAGGACGCGATGGTGGTGTCCGGCACCGGCACCGACCGACGAAGCCCGGTCGCGGGCTGGCTGGTACTCGTCCTCACCGGCGCGCTCACCCTCGGCTCGGTGATCGCCTGGGTGGTCTCCGTCCCTCCCTGGCACCCGTGGATGCTCTACACCCTGGTCGACCTGATGGTCGGCGCCATCTACGGGGTGGTCGCCTGGCTGACCCTGCTGCGCCGGACCCACCTGGCCGCCTGGATCATGGCGCTTGCCGGTGTGGGCGGGGCGATCTCGGCGGCCGCCGCGTGCTGGTCGATGGTCGCCTACCGGTGGCCGGACGTCTGGGCGCCGACACTCCCACGGGGCAGCGCCTACTGGGCCTGGGTGCCCGGCTTCTACGCCCTCATCGTGGTCCTGCCGTGGCTCCTGCCGGTACGACCGATCGACCGGAGCATCCGGATCGCCGTCGGTGTCGGCGCCGCGTTCATCGTCGTGGCACAGGCGTACGTGCTGACCTATCCCGACGAGTTGGGCGCGATCCGGCTGACCGAACCGGCCCTGATCGCCGTACGCGCGGCGGTCGAGCCGTGGCTGGAACCCGTACTCGTGCTGCTCGGGTTCGCCGCCGCGGCGGGGGTACTGGTGCGTCGCCGTACCGTGCCGCCGTGGCAGCGGCACGGCCTCGGCTGGCTCGCCGTCGGCACCCTGCTGCTCGCGCTCGCGTTCCTGCCGCTCGCCCTCAACCCGGTCCTGCCGATCGGCGTACCGGTGCCGTTCGCTCCACTGCTGATGCTCGGCGCGCAGGCATTCTTCCCGGCGTCGGTGCTGGTGGTCGTGCTGCGACAGCGGTTGTGGGGGCTGGAGCTCACGGTCCGCCGGACCCTGGTCTGGGCGCTGATGACCGGGCTGGTGATCGGCGCGTACACCCTCGGGGTGCTGCTGCTGGGTACGGTCCTGCCGGCCTCCTCGGCGGTGCCGGAGGTGGTGGTGACCGCGGTGCTGGCCGCGGCGTTCCAGCCGCTGCGCCATTGGGTGCAGCGCCGGGTCGACCGGTTGGTGCACGGCGACGGCGGTCAGCCGCTGATCCGGCAGGTCGCGGACCGGCTACGCGGCGCCGACCGGGGCTCCCAGATGCTCGACGCGGTGGCCGACGGGATCGCCGACTCGCTGCGGCTGGCCGCGGTGGCGATCACGGTGACCGGTGACCCGCCGGCCGCACCCGCGCCGCCGCAACGGTTCCACGGCTCGGCCGAGTCGCCCACCGCCACCGGCTCGGGTCCCCCGCTGGTGGTACGCCTGCTGAACGGTGAGCGGTCGGTCGGGGTGCTGCGGGCGTGGCCGCGGGCCGGCGAACGGCTGGGCGGGCGGGCCGCCTCGGTGCTGGCCGACCTGGCCCCGGTGGTGACCGCGCTCGCCGAGTTGGCGGTGGCCCAGCGGGACCTGGAACGCTCCCGGCTCCAACTCGCCCGGGGCCGCGACGAAGAACGCCGCAAGTTGCGCCGGGACCTGCACGACGATTTGGGACCGTCGCTCAGCGGGGTGGCGCTGGCGCTCGCCGCCGGCCGCAACATGCTTCGCTCGCACCGGCAGCTTCCCGAGGTGGCGGCGGTGGACGACCTGCTGCACCGGTTGATCGCCGAGGTCGACCGGCAGGCGGCGGGTGTCCGGGACCTCGCCCGCGACCTGCTGCCACCGCTGCTCGACGACGGGGCGCTGCGGCCGGCACTGGACCGACTACGGGAGCGGTACGCCGCGGCGGGGCTCACCCTGCTGGTCCGCTCGCCGCAGGTAACCCTCCCGGAGCCGGTGGCGACCGCGGTGTACGGCATCGTGGCGGAGGCGGTCCGCAACGCGCACCGGCACGCCGACGTGGACCGGTGCACGATCGACGTGTCGAGCGGCCCCGACGGCTTGGAGGTGTGCGTGGTGGACGAGGGTACGGGCATCCGCCCGGAGGCGACCGTGGGGATCGGGACCCGGTCCATGCGGGAGCGCGCGGAGGGGATCGGTGCCGACCTCACCATCGGTCCGGCCCAGGCCCGGCCGGTACGCCCCGGCACCCGGGTCCGGCTCGTGCTGCCCGTGGGTGCCCGATGAGCCCGGATCCGGCGGACCGGACGATCCGGGTGGCGGTCGTCGACGACCACCCGGTGTTCCGGCTCGGCATGACCGCGCTGCTCGGCACGTTGACCGGGATCGAGTGCGTCGGCGAGGCGGTCGACGTAGCCTCCGCGCTGGAGTTGGCCGCCACCCACGCGCCGGACGTCATCCTGATGGACCTGCACCTGGGCGAACGCTCCGGAGTGGAGGCCACCCGGCTGATCCGGTCCGGGCACCCCGAGATCGCGGTACTGGTGGTCACGATGTTCGACGACGACGACTCGCTGTTCGGCGCGCTGCGCGCCGGGGCGTCCGGTTACCTGCTCAAGGGCGCGTCGCCGCAGCAGGTGGAACGCGGGGTGCGGGCGGTCGCCAACGGCGAACTGCTGCTCGGGCCGGAGATCGGTGCCCGGGCGGTCGGTTTCCTCACCCGCGGCGCCGAGCCGCTGCCGTTCCCGCAGCTCACCGATCGGGAACGAGAGATCCTCGACCACGTCGCGCAGGGCCTCGACAACACCACGATCGCGCAGCGGCTCGCCCTCAGACCGAAGACCGTGCGGAACCACCTGTCGAACATCCTGGTCAAGCTGGGCGTGAGCGATCGGGCCCAGGCGATCGTCCGAGCCCGGGAAAACGGCCTCGGACGTCGCTAGCCGCCCCGGCCCGGATCGCCACCGCCTTGATCGCCTCACAGCGCCAGTCGGAACGAGCCCGCGAAGGGCGAGAGCCCGTCGAAACCCGCCGCCGTGGCCACGCTGGCGCCGAACCCGGCCGGCTGGCTCGGTGCCAGGTCGACGAGCTTCGCCACCAGCGCCACCTGGGCCGTGTCCGCCTCGTCACCGGTGGGCGGGCCCAACGTCTGCGGACCGGGACCGTGCACCGCCTCGAACACCGCCCGCAGTCCGGGCTCGGCCCCGTGCTCCCCCAGCACCTGCTCGGGTACGCCGGTGTGCCACCGCAGCAGCGCCGCCACCGCCTGCTCACTGGTGAAGACCTCGCCGAGGGTGGCGTCCCGCAGCGCACCCGACGGGTCCCGTACCTGCGGGCCGGGTGGGTTCGCACCGGCCGGCTCCCGCCACCTGCGTCGACGTAACCGGTCGATCCGCTCCACGCTGAACCGCCACATCGCCCGACGCAGCCCGTCGGTCGTCCGCAGCGTCATCACCAGACGATGCAGGGCGTGCCAGCCACGCAGGTGGTCGAGCAGGTACCCGTCGGCGGGGCCGAGCGGCAGCAGTGCGCCCGGATGCACCCGGCCCGCCGCGTCCCGCAGCCCGTACATGCCGAGCCGGCCGAGGTGGCGGGAGCGGTGGCCGGCGTCCCCGGCCGACCAGATTCCGTCGGGCTGCCACGGCTGTTCCGGCCAGATCCCGTACCGGCCGAAGTCGCGTTGGTAGCCGGTGGGATCCCAGGACTGGTAGTAGGCGAGCAGGGCGGCGAGTTCGCCGAAACCGTCCGCACCGAGCGCCCACCGCAACGGGCCCAGCCGCAGCCGGTCGGCGCCGCTGGCGTCGACCGCGTCGAAATGGGTTCCACCACCAGCCTCGGCCACCGCCCGAAGCACCCGGTACGTGCTCAACTCCGTCGACGTGGGCGGAGGCGGCGGTGTCCCCACCGGCAGCGCCGGGGCGGGGACAAGCGTGTCCGGGGTGAGCGCCGCCTCGGGCCAGAGCGCCGAGCCGGCCAGCACGGGGCCGCCGGGTGTGCCGGCCCCGCCGTCCGGGACGGCGTACCGGCCGAGTGCGACCCGGCCGGGCTCACCGGGCAGCCGCCGGGCCGGCGGAATCGGATGGCGCTCCAGGTGGTCGGTGGCGTACTCGCCGAGGGTGGGATCGGTGACGTCGTCCGGGCGCCAGAGGTCCGCCACGACGACCGCACCGGGCACCGTCCCCGCCATCTGGTACGCGTCGACCGTGGCGGCGTTGCGAGTGCGTTTCGTCCGGTCACGCTTCGGGTCGAGCCAGGCCGCGAGAACTGTCGCGGTGTCCCGGTCCAGACAACCATGGATCCGGCCGTGGTAGCGGAGCACCGCCGACTCCAGCGCCTGGCCCACCGGATTGCCCGCGTCGTCCAGCCGTACGTTCTGCACGCGCGCGAACCGCGCCGAGATCTGGAACTCGCGCAGCGCCGATGCCGTGCGCGGACCGAAGATCCCGGACGGATCATCCAGGGTCGGGAAGCCCACCTGGGCCAACTGGTCCTGGAGGGTGCGCACGTGGGTCTGCCGTGGCGCGTCGGCGCGGACCACGCCCCCGTACCGGCGGTCGGCGTCGCTGTCGCCGATGCGCAGTACCTGGCCACCGTACGCGTCGAGGGCCTGCCTGCCCTGCTGCCAGGAGCCGACGTTCCAGCCGTCGGTGGCCAGCCCGTTGCGCAGGAACTGGGCGAATCGCGCGACGATCTGTTCCAGCATGGCCCGGCCCCACGGGCTGTCGAGGTCGTCTTCGGGGTCACTCCGATCCAGGGCCAGGATCAGGGCGGCGGCACAACTGCGGACCTCCTTCTGGATGGTGGCCTCGGCCTGCGGATCCAGGATGACCGTGCCGGTGGGCTCGTCGTACCAGTGCGGGATCTCCGGCTGGGACCGCTGCACGAACAGGTGGAAGCGGTTGTCGGAGTGCAGGACCCGCCGGTCCGGCGGGGCGCCACCGGTGCCCGCCGGACCGGGGCCGTAGTACCGGCGCAGCAGGTCGGTCAGCGGGGTGGTCAGTTTCGGGTCGAGTGCCGCCAGCTCGGACATGAGGATGATGCCGTCCATGTCGCCGAGCAGGTCGTCGACGGCGCAGTTGCCGGCGGCGGCGTCCAGCCAGCCGGTCGGTGTCGCGAGCCCGGCCGGGTCGGTCGGCTCGGTCCACTCCCGACCGGCGTCCTTGGCCGCCTTCATCTCCACCCGACGGGCCTTGTTGTACTTCTGCCACCACGACGCGAGGTCGGCCGTCCAGCTGATCGCCCCGAACGGATCGGTCATCGTGGCGAGGCCGGCCGTACTGGCGACACCCAGGCCGTTGAGCGCCGCGTCGGCGCAGACCCAGACGTGCGACAACTCCACCGCGGGGCGGATCGCGGTGCTGGAGTCACCGGTGAACGTCGTGACCGAACCGGTGGTGAGCAGCCCGTCGAGCGCCTCCTGCGGCCCTTGCGCGAGGGTGAGCGGCGTTCCCATCAGGGCAATGCGGGAGGACAGGATCCAGTCGAAGGGCGCGAAGTTTCCGTGGCGGCCGTAGTGCAGCATCCGGAGCCGCTGCACCGTCTCCGCGCTGTCGCGCACTCGCGACTCGACCTCGGCCACCCAGGCCAGGTACTGGTCCAGGTTCGGGCTGAACGCCTTGTTCTCGCCGCCCAGGCGGACCGGCCCCATCGGCCAGCGGCGGTCCTCCTCCGGCAGGGTCCGGACCGCCGTGGACAGTACGACAGCGACCGGGTCGGCCGTCTCGGTGCTCATTGCTCTCCCTCGGTCGGGACCGACCACGGTGGTAGCGGACATCGGGGGTGGGCAGCCCCGGTCGCGGCCCGGCTCCGGTTCACAGCGCAGCCGGTCCGGCCGGGCGTTCGTCCGGCCGGACCAGCCACAACCGGGCGGCGATCTTGTTCACCCATTGGGCTGCCGTGACATGTGGCAGCGGCCCGGGGGTCGTGCTGTTGCTGTGCGTCCACAGATTCCGCGAATCCGTCCGCCCCAGCGGTGCCAGGTCGGCCAGCGGCGCGTCCGGCTCCGCCCCGAGCAGCCCCCGTTCCTCCTGGTGGATCTCGATCAGCTGTCGGCGGAGGTCGAAGTACGCGGGTGAGACGATGCAGCCGGCCGATCCGGTGCCCGCCGGTGCATCCTCCTCGTCGATGTTGTTGTGCCCGTCGTGGAACCGGATGTGCACCTTGCCGTTGCCGTCGTCGGGCACGTGGAGCAGCGGCTCGAACGGTTGCCAGGGCTGCCCGGCGCCGGGCAGCGGCCGCGGATTGCTCATGTTCTGCAGGTAGAAGCGGCCATGGGCCACGTGGTCATCTTGGTCACCCGGCGTTACCACCCTGAAGGAGTAGTTCTTGAAGGCATCCCCGGACCGGTACGACAGGCAGTCGTACCAGGTGTTTCCCCGGACCGCGGACCGGTTCCCGTTGTTGTCGGCGTAGGTCCACGCCGAGAAGCTGGTGAACGAGTACGCCGCGCGCTGCCGACCGCCGTGGACGACGAAGACCGCCCCGCCGTAATGGTCGGTGCCACGCTGCCGGGGTGTGAAGTTGGTCGGGATCGGCTCGAACCGCCCGCCCAGCCCGGCCGGGATCTGCCACGCCGACGACTCGCCGTCCAGCGCCGGCTCACCGTCCAGGGTCAGCGTCCGGGTCGCGAGCTGACAACCGACGATCCGGTACGTCTGCGACCGGCGGGCCACGTCGGCGGGCAGGTGGACGGTGTCGAAGTTGAGATTGAGCAGGGTCAGGTCGGCGTCGCCGTCGAGCACGATCTGGTTCGCCACGCCGCCGTGCCGGGCGCCGACGCCGACCAGGCTCGGTCGTTCGCCCGCCGGGTCCACCATCACCAGTTGCGGGCGTCGCCGCAGGATCCAGGACCGGTCCGTCCCGACCAGGTTCGGCACGCCGTTGACGGTCACCGTCCGGCTGACCGGGTCGACGTCGGTGATCCGGAACCAGCGCCGCGTGTTCGGCGCGGTGGCGGCGAGGTAGAGCAGGTCTCGGTGGGAACCGTCAGCCGTCTGGTCGTGCGCCCGCCACACGTCGGCCAGGTCGGCGTCACCGTCCAACTGGAGCCGGAAGCGGTTCGCCGGGTGTGGCGGCGCGGGCGTGGCGGCGAGCCCGGTCGGGTCGAGCAGGTCCACCCGGTGGTAGTCCTCGGCGTCCGGCGGACGCGGCAGGTTGCGCCCCACCCGCTCCACCTCGCCCCGCGGCAACCAGGGGTCGTCGAGGTTCAGGTAGTACTCGGTGACCGCCTCCAACTCGAACAGGTTCCCGTCGGCGGGGTGCAGCACGTACGGGGGCTCCCCGCCCTCGTCGACGGCGAACCCGCCGCGCACCATCAGCCGTCGGCGCCAGAGCGCCTTCTGGGCGTCACCGAGCTGTCGCCAGGCGGCGGCGTCCAGCGGCGCCGCGTCCCGGGCCGCCACCAGCGTCGACCACGGGTACAGCTCCCGACCCGTCCGCTCCAGCACTGTCGACTCCGGCAGACCGGTCAACGTCGGTCGGACGATCTGCTGCACGTCCGGCAGGCCGTACCGGCGGGGGTGGCGCCAGAGGTCGATCGTGCGTGCGGTCTCCTCGTCCAGCCGGCCGTGCGGCAGTCCGAGGTGGCGCCGGTGCGCCGGGCGGCGGGTCACCTCGGCCGTGCCGGCCCGGCGCACCGAGACCTCCCGGTGCGACGCCACGAGTTGCAGCTCGCGCAGCGCGCTCTCGGTGGACTCGTCGAACCGTCCGTTGCCGGGGACGGCGAAGCCCAGCTCGGCGAGGTCGCGCTGGAGCAGCGCTACCGGGTTGTCCGACGCACCGCCGGGAACCGGGCCCGGGCGGACCTGCCCGCCGAACCGGCGCTCGGCGTCGCTGTCGCCGTACCTCAGTGGCCATCCGCCGTACCGGGCCAACGTCGTCGGGGCGGCCGGCCAGGCACCCGACGCCCAGCCGTCGCCGGTCGTCCCGGCCAGGAGTACGCCGACGAACCGGTCGATCACCTCGGTCAGCATCGCCGACCCCCAGGCGCTCTCCAGCGCCACGAGTGCGTCCCCCACCGCCCAGGTGGCCCAGCCCCGCTCCAGGTGCTGCCGGACGACCAGGTACCTCGTCGCGTGCAGCACCGGCGGGCGGAGGGCCGCGGCCAGCCGGGTCGGATCGCTCTCCCGGGGGATCGGTGGCGTGGCCGAGTCGTACAGCAGGCGGAAGCGGTTTGACGCGCGCCGCTCGGTGGGCGCCGGGCGGACCGGGTCGTAGTAGTCGGCCAGCAGTTTGCCAACTGGTGTCGCGGGATCCCAGGCGGCGGCGAGGTTCAGCCCGTCGACGACGCCACGGAGCCGCTCGACGCCGGCCCGCTCGGCGACCGACTCGGTCAGCCACCGCCGCGGGCGGTCCAGGTCGGCCGGGTCCTCGACCCAGTCGCCCCCGGCGGCGAGCACCGCCCGCTCGGCGGCGCGGCGGCGCAGTTCGTAGCCGAGCCACGCCTCGGCGAGCAGTCCCGGCCAGCCGAGCACCGAAGCCACCCCGTACGCCGCACCCAGCGCGGTCGGTACGCCCACCCGCTGGTCCAACAGGCACCAGATCGGGTACGCCTCCACCACCCACGGCTCGCCCTCGGTGCCGACCCCGATCTGGATCCGGTTGGTCCGATACAGCCCGTTCAACGCCGAGCGGAGCAGGTCAGCGGTGGTCAACGGTGTTTCGGCCCACGGCTCGGGTTGGGTGACCAGCTCCCCCGGCGACCAGGTCTCCGCCGACTCCGCCCCGTCGACCAGCAACCGGATCCGGCGCACCACCTCGCGGTGCGACCACGGCGGCTGGTGGCTCCCCCGCTCCACGGCCTCCAGCCAGGACCGGTAGCTGCGCCAACCGGTCTGGTAGCCGCGCTGCTCCCCGGCGAGACAGGTCGGCCCGAACGGCCACGTTTCGTCGGTGCGTTCGCGCAGCGCGTCGATGGCACCGATGACGGGCGCGGTCATGATTGCTCGACCGGGGGAACGGGCGGCGATGGCGGGGCCACGACGTGCGGGAACCGGCTCACCACGACCATGAAGGGCATCGCCACCGGCTGACCCGCCGTCGTGGTGATCCGGACGGCGACCCCCCTGCCCCCGCTCAGCACCTCGAACAGGCAGGGCGGGGAACTGAGGGTGCTGATCACCGAGCCGCGCACCACGATGGTGTCGAGGTGGTCGAACGCGGCGGACTGGAGGTCGTAGACGCCCGGCATCCCGGCCCGGGGAGTCGCCCGCAGGTTGTAGGAGAACAGCGGGGCCGGGAAGTCGACACCGTCCGCGTCGAACCGGCCGGCGGCCACGACGTACGACTCGCCTTCCGACCCCTGCGGGCCCTGTGGACCGGTCGGGCCGACGGGTCCGGCCGGACCCGCGGGCCCGGTCGGACCGGTTGGACCGTCCGGGCCCAACGGGCCGACCGGGCCATCGCCGCCCTCGGGGCCGGTGGGCCCGGACGGGCCGACCGGTCCCGACGGGCCGACCGGGCCGGTGGGACCCTGCGGGCCCGGCAGGCCGAGCGCGGTGACCGGGCCGGGCCAGAGCACGTCGTGGTACCGGCCGCTGGAACCGCCGCCGCGGCCGATCCTGGTCCGCCGGCCGAGCCAGAGATGCTGGCGTCCGTCGGTCCAGCGGGCGTACTGCCAGGCGCGGGCGACGTGGGTGCCGGCCTGGGTCACCTCCTCGCGGTGCAACTGGTGGAGCTTCATCTCGGAGAGCAACCGGCCCCAGGGCGCCGGGGCGGGCGCCCCGTCCAGCGGCGGGACCGATCCGACATCGAGCATCATGGCAACCTCTTGTGACGGGTTCAGCGGGAACCAGTGGTCCGGGGTGTGGGTACGCAGCAGGTAACGCAGGGGTAGGTCCAGGTCGGCGGAGGGGGTGACCGTCGTACCCTCGGGGGTCGCGGCGCGCACCGCGGCGGCATGGCTCTCCGCCCGGTCCACCGGGGTCCCGTCGGCACCACGGGCGGTCGCCTCCACCGCCCACACCTGGTTGGCGGTCTCGTCGCGGACCAGCCACACCTCCTCGACCGGAGCCGAGTCGTGACCGCCGTCCAATGTGGGCAAGAGGGTGAAGGTACTGTCGCGCAGCGGGCTGGTGCGGGTGCCCGCGCTCGCGACGTCGTAGACGCTGTGCTCGTACATGGAGAACTCGGCGCCGCGTACCGCCGACCGGGTGGGCGGGATGAGCATCCGCTGGCCGAACGAGTCGTGCACGACCAGCGACGAGACCCGGCAGATCGAGCCGACGTCCATGGCCACCGGGAACAGGAAGAAGTCGTTGCTGTACACGGTGGCGTACTCGACCAGCAGCATGGTGGCGATGCTGTCGCCGGCGGCCCGGACCGTACCGAAGTCGACCGCGGCGTTCTCGAACTCCCACCATCGGGCGGCCGGCATCCCCCGGAAGGTGACCGGGGTCGGGATGCCGGCCTTCAGGAACGGACGCACCGCTCCGCCAGGGTCGCTCGGTGCGGCCTTCAACGAGGCTCCCGGCACCGCGTCGAAGCTGTACCAGTCGAGGCTGCCCGAGGCGTACTCACTGGTGGTGAGGACGAACTCCGGTGCCGGCGCCGGTGCGGGTGCGGCGGGCGCGGCCAGCGACGCCTGGTACTCCAGCCGCTGCGGCGTCCAGGTGGGCAGGTCCGGCAGGGCCCGGCCGGTGGCGCCGTCGTACCAGGCGAGGAACCGCAGGGCCGCGGCCCGGACCGTCGCCGGGTCCGCCCCGGCAAGCGGCGGCTCGGCCGGCAGCGCCGGGGTTGCCGGGCCGGCCGGCCGCAGCGTCGCGTCGAGGGCGGCGAACAGGGCCGCCCCGTCCGGCACCCGCGCCGCCAGCAGCCGTTCCCCGGCCGGCAGGCCGTCGGCGCGGTTCGGGTGCTCGGTCAGCAGGCCGGCGGTGTATCCGGCCAGCGCACCGGTGGGCAGCCCGGCGACCCTTCGCTCGGCCTCCAGCAGGCTGAGGAAGTACGAGCCGGCGCGTAGCGCCAGGTCCCGGGTCGGCTCGACGCCGACCACCGCCGGCTCCGATTCCACCAGGGCCTCCAGGGGTACGGTCGTCACGTCGTACGGCGTCCCCTCGGCACCGCCGGGCGTGGTGGGCGGCGGTCCCGGGCGCAGCCGGGTCAGGCCGGTACGGGTGCCGCGCAGCCGGGCCCAGACCGGCGTGCCGGCGTCCTCGCCGGCGAACTCGCCGAGCTGCCACTGTCGGGTGAGCAGCCACAGCGGATCGGCGGTGGCCGCCTGCAATCCCTCTTCCCCGCTGCGTTCCCGGGGCGCCGGCTCCAGCCGGACCCAGCCGTTCTGCGTGGTCATCGTTCCTCCGTGGTCACAGCGCTTCGGTCCAGTGCAGGGCCTCGTACGTCAAGGCCTGGGCGAGTCGGTAGAAGGCCGCGGCAGCCGGCTCACCGGGGTCGAGCGGTCCCTGGACCGCCAGGTCGAGC
Source organism: Micromonospora sp. NPDC049523 (assembly GCF_040676775.1). Taxonomy (NCBI): domain Bacteria; kingdom Bacillati; phylum Actinomycetota; class Actinomycetes; order Micromonosporales; family Micromonosporaceae; genus Micromonospora; species Micromonospora sp. NPDC049523. Next base: position 290,836 of record NZ_JBFAPP010000007.1, read on the forward strand.
TGGCTCGACGTGTACGTCTTGACCTTCTTGATCGGCCTGCCCCGGTGGTCGTATTCGATGGGCGGCTTCGGATTCGCCGGAATCCGCACCCGCACGCCCATCCGGCCGGGTGGCTCTAGATGCCGGACGGCGACGACCGTGATCGGCGAGTTCGGGACGGTGAAGACGAACTCGCGCCGTTCGTTCCCATCGGTGGGCGGAACCAGTTCGTGCCCCTCGACCTGGAGTTCGACCTCCGTGACGTACTGGTCCTGGGTGAGCACGGTCGGTGCGACCCTGGTGATCCCGATCCGCGGGGTCACGGTGATGGCCTGCTCGACCCAACCGCCCCGGTTGGTCAGGCGAAGCTTTTGTTCGCCGACCGCCGGATAGGCCGGGTAGGTTCCCGCCGTCAGGTCCAGGGTCGCGGTCGTCAGGTCCTGTCCGACCACCTGGATCCGCAGTGCCGGGTCGGTGGCAGACCAGCGGCTGTCCTGGACCGGGCTCTGCAGGTTCCGCCCGATCACCTTGATCCGTACGGTCCGACCCTGCCGGATCGCGGTGAACGGTGCCCCGCTGTGCTCGGCGTTGAAGGTGCCGATCCAGGGCTGGCCGGCAGTGTGCGGCACCCCGAAATCCGCCGGCACCGGCGCCACCCGGGCCACGTCCACTGCACCGGGCTCGCTCGCCGGCCACAGCGGCAGGTACGCCAGCGACCCGAGTAGATGGCCGGCGCCGAGGTCGACCCGGTCCGACGACCGTGCCTTGACCATGTCGATCGTCTCGTTGACGGTGGCGATCAGGTCGTCGAGGGTCCAGTTGCCGCCCGCCGGTCGGGGCGACACGGCGAGCAGGACAGCCTGTGGAGCCTGTGCCCCCGGTGCGTCGTAGTGGTAAGCGACCGCGGTCGTCTCGCGGCGGGCCGGCACCACCTCGCCCCACTCGTCGAGCAGCAGCCCGGCGAGCGAGCCGGTACCGGCCGGGCCGGCGCCGACCACGACGAGCGAGGTGACCCCGGTCGGCACGGCGCCGGACGGGTCCAGCGGCGGCAGGCCGACCCAGCGCCGGGCGGGTTCCCCGGCGGCTGGCGCGGGGACCTGGCCGATCGCCAGGTCCAGGCCGGGGCGGGTGGCCAGCGCCTGGCTGAACCGGCCGACCGATTCGATCGCGGCGACCGCCGGGCGGATCCGCGCCATCCGGGCGAACCAGGCAAGTGGCTCCTGGCCGGCCGGTGCCGGGGCGACCGAGGTGCCGGTGAAGGCCCGGCCGACCACGGCCGGCTCGACCGGGGTGAACCGGGGTACGACGAGGAAGCCCTCGCCGAAGACGGCCCGGAGCAGGTCGACCCAGTCGTCCGCCCGGGTGGCCCGGGCCGCGATCGCGTCCGCCGCCGCGGCCCGGCGGCGTACCTCGGCGTGGCCGGCCAACGCCTGGTTGGTGAGGGTGGCCGTGGCGGCGGCGATCAGGTCCTTCGCCGGTCGCCCGTCCGGGTCGGTGGCGTCGAGGGCGTGTCGGGCCACCGGCACTACGCCGGGGATGCCGAAGGCGGTGGCGGTGAGCAGGTGCGCCGCCGCCGCGGCGAGGTCGACCGGCTCCTCGGCGGTCCGGTCGCCGATCGCGGCGTCCAGCGCGGCGCGGAGGTTGGTCAGGCCGAGGTGCGCGACCTGCGCCCGCTGGCGCAGCTCGTCGACCAGTACCCCGGCCGGGTCGTCTTCGGCGGCGCTGTTCGGTGCCAGATCCGGTCCGGCCAGCGGCCGGGCGGTGGTCAGGGCGGTGGCGATCGACCGCAGCACCGCCAGCAGGTCGGTGAGGTAGATCCGGCCGGGTGCGAGCGGGCTGGCCGGGTCGGGCAGCACCCGCAACCGGGCGTCCGGGCCGACTCCGGCCGGGCGGCGGGCCGGGTCGAGGTGGTACGAGGCGAGCCGGGCCTCGATCCCGGCCGGGTCGTCGGCGTACGCCAGCAGTTCCAGCGGGTACGGCAACGCGTCGCGGACGGCGACCCGGGTGGCCGGGACCAGCGCGTCACCGGTCGCCGGATCCCGCAGGTCGATGTCGGCGACCACCCGGTCCGGTGCACCGAGCACCGCCGCGACCCAGCCGGCGAGGGCGGGTTCGGCGGTCTCCCTCGGGCCGGCCAGCCAGCCGTCGGGGTCGCCGCCGAGCGCGGGCGCGTCCAGCATGAGCAGGACCCGGTGGGTGATCCCGGCGCCGGTACGCGGAGTACGGATCACCTCCAGTTCCGGCGGCACCACCCCGTCGACCTTCCCGATCGCGAGTGCCGCGCTGGCCCGCTGGTAGTTGCCCTGGAGCGTGTGGTGCAGCCCCTCGGCGACGGAGAGGTCGCCGACCGCGTCCAGGCTCTCCCGGGCCACCTCGATCGCCGGCCGGACGGCCGCCAGCGTCGGCAGGCCGGCACTGCCCCACGGCACCCGCCCGGCGGTGTGCTCGGTGAGCAGTGCGACCCCGTCGACCACCTCCTGCTCGCTGCCGCGACCGGCCAGCTCGGCGACGGTACGGCGGATGGTCAGGACGGCGCCCGCCTGCCCGGTGTCGTGCAGCGCCCGCTCGATCCGGTAGCCGATCAGGGCCGCCAGGGTCTGCCCCTGACGCAGCCCGTCGACGACGGCGGTGCCCAGCCGTACCCGGCGTGAGGAGAGGTCGAGGGCGAACGGGGTGGTGCCGGTCCCGTCACTGTCCTGGGCGTGGTTGAGATGCCCGGCCCGCAGCACGGCGGCGGTCGCCGCATGCGCCACGCTCGGCGCCTGTAGGTAGCCGGCGTTGCTGTCCCGTCGGACCAGGCCGGGGGTCTCGCCGGACGGGGTCTGGTCGGCGGGCACGGGCACGTCCCGGCCGCCGGGGGCGAGGTTCTCCACGAAGCCGTAGCCGCCGAGGACGAGTCCGGCCTGCGGGTTGCCCCGCAGCCGGGCCAGCCGCCGACTGGCCACCGAGGTGCCCCAGGCGTCGATCCGGAAACCGGCCAGGTCCAGCGTCTCGCGGGCGGCCAGGTCGACCACCCGGGCCGGCCGCTTTGCCAGGTCGTCGAGGGCTGCGACCAGTTCGGCGTACCGGTCCAGCGGCGGCGGGTCGGGGGCGTCGCCGAAGTTGCCCCGGGGTCGGTAGTCGCGTACGTCCGGCGCGGGACCGGTGGCGACGAGCCGGGCCGCATGCCGCAGCAGCAGGTAGAGCACCGAGTCGGCCGGTTTGGCCGGCCAGCCGCCGGCCTCGATCTCCGTGGGAAGGGTGGCCAGCATCCGGGCGCGCAGTCCGGCGAGCCAGTCCACCTGCTCCGCGGTCAGGTCCGCGGCCACCATGGGCAGCGCGCCGGGCCAACTGGACGCGGAGGTGAAGGCGCCGATGTCGTTGAACCGGGTACGGGAGGGCGCGCTCGGGTCCTGGTAGGCGAGCCCCTCGATCCTGGCCTGCTCGACCCGGTATCCGATCTGCGCCTGGTCCAGCCCTTCGAAGCTGATCGCGGTGCCGAGCCAGTCGATCGAGCTGTACACCCCGCGCACCGCGTACCCGTCGGAGACCGGGCGGCGGCGCAGGGTTTCCAGCACCGGCGTACGGCCGGGGCCGACGGCGCTCGACAGCCATCTCTGCCGGACGCGGCGGATGAGGTCGGCCACCCGGGCACCGACCGGGTCTGCCGGATCGGCCTGGTAGCGCAGGAGCGAGACGACCGGCAGCACCCCGTACGGCTGGTTGCCGATCCGCAGCGCGGCCAGCGGCCCCCGGCCGCGGACCCAGTCCACGAAGTGCCGACGGTACGGCTCCAACCCGGTGTGGCCGACGTCGGTGAGGAAGCGGTCCAGCAGGTAACCCCAGGTGGCGGGCCAGAGGGCGGCGTTCATCGCCTGCGCGTCGCGCGACTCCCGGCCGGCGGCCCCCTCGGCCTTGCCGAACACGGTCGTGGGCACGCCGAGCGCGGCGGCGAGCCGGGCACCGTCGGACCCGTCGCCGCCGGTCACCCGGTCGGGCTTCAGTTCGCGGCGGCTGGTGGTGGCGGCGAGCCCCGGCTCGCCCAGCCCGGACCGGGCCCGGTCGGTGTTGTTCGTCGGCGTGCCCTGGGCGAGCAGGGCGAGACCGTCGGTGAACCGGTGTGCGGCGAGCAGGGCGGCCAGGTCGGCGGCGCCCCGCGTCGGGTCGGCGACGCCGGGCTCGCCGGCCCTGGTCTCGACCCGTACCCCGAGCACGACGAGTCGGTCCAGTTGCAGCTGGTCGGGGCCGAGCGGGATGCGCAGCAGCATGCCGTTCGCCGCACCCTCGGCCGGGTCGATCATCCAGCCCATACCCGGTGGCACGGCGAAGCCGTCGGGCAGGTGCCCGGAGGCGTCCGGGCCGGGCGGCGGCGGGGGCGTGACGTGCTGGTCCGGCGGTGGGCTGACCGCCAGGGTACGCGGAACCACGGAGGTCTCCCGTTGGAAGACCAGCCGGTCGAAGCGGTAGCCGAGCACCACGAACCGGTCCGGCAGGATCCGGGCCCGCACCGGTTCGGACCACGCCGCCGGACGCTCGCCGAGGCTCTCCCCCTCGGCGAGCCGGCGGGCGATCCAGGCGGCGCGGGTCTCGCCGAACTGTTCGACGAGCCGGGCCCAGGCGGTGACCACCTCGGGTGCGTCCGGATCGGGGCCGTGCCCGCCGGTCGCGACGAACTCGTCCCGGGCCTGCTTCTCGACCTGTGTCAGGCCCGGCTCGTGCGCGTCGAAGTGGATCTGGTCGGGGTAGATCCGGACCAGCAGGTCGCTGCCGGGTCGAGGGATCGGCTGGCCGTCCGGCCCCACGGTCGCGCCGGGAACGTACCGGGTCTCGATCCGGTACGGCAGCAGCGCGATCGGCGTACCGGTCGGGATCGTGGTGATGTCAGGCATGAGTTCTCGTTCTCCCGGCCTCAGTCGGCGGTGAGCAGGTCGGCGGCGTGGATCAGCACCCGCAACGGCGGTCGCAGGGTGCGTCGGGCGACCTCGGCGGCGGTCACCTCGGTGCCCTCGAGCGGGTCGCCGGTCTTCGGCAGGCCGAACCGGGTCTCGGTGGGCTGTTCGGCGAAGACGAAGAACCAGCCCGGTGGTGTCGTCGTCCCGATCGCCTGGTCGTAGGTCAGGTCGAAGCCGAAGTAGCGCAGGTCCGCGCCGATGCCCCCGCCGAAGATCGGGTAGGACACGTTCCCGTCGACCGTCTCGTCGGCCACCTTGGTACGCGACGCCGCCCGTACCGCGTACACCCCGGTCCGGGGGTAGCGGCGCAGCAGTTCGCCGCGGACCGCCAGGGTCAGCCGGGCCGCCTGGCCGCTGACCACCTGGTCGAGGCGGCGGTCGGCCGGCCACTGTTCGATCGGGGGTACGTCGGGCGAACCGCCGCCGCCCTGCCCGCGCTGGTCCCAGAAGTGCTGGAACATGGTGGCCCGCTCGGCCAGCGGGAAGTCCCGCCAGCGCAGCTCACCGGCGAGTTCCACGTTCAGCCCGGCGAGGAAGGCGGCGACGAACCGCGGGTTGGTCTCCAGGGCGACCACGCTGTCCGGCGGGATGCGTTCCACGCCGGGTAGCAGGAACTGCGGCGCGATCCGGGCGAGTTCACCGACCATCGGGGTGGGGAAGGTGGGTGCGACCCCGGTCCGGTCCGGTTCGGCGGCGTCGGCAACGGCCGCCACGCCATTGATCCGGCTCGCCACCCGTTGTTTGACCGTGCGGGCGGGTTCGAGCGCGGCGGTCAGGGTCGCCACGTCGGCCGGCGCGATCGTGACCGGTGCCGGCGGGGCGGCCCGCCGGGCGATCGGCCCGCGCCGCCGGTTCACCCGCCGATACGCCGGGGTGGTGACCACACCGGACCCCGAGACGAGCCCCAGCGGCGTGGCCAACTGGAGCAGGGTGAGCCCGTCGGTCGACGGCGCGGTGAGCCGGCGGGCGTGCAGCGTGCCGTTGACGGCGTTCGCCACGTCCGCCGCCGCGAGCACCCGGTTGACCGCGCGGACGTCGCCCGCCTGTTTCCACGCGGCCGCGGCCAGGTCCTCCTGCCGGTCCCGGACCACGGCGGCGGCCAGCGCCGCGACGCCCCGGTAACGCGGGTCGAGGTTGAGGTCGGCCAACCAGCCCACCTCGTCGGCCGGCACCGTCCGCCGACCGACGTGCTCGCCGCCGTACAGCGGTGCGGCGGCTCCGGCTCCAGCGCCGACGAGTGGTGCGAGGGCCTGCCGTACCCAGGCCGGCGGGTCGGTGTGGCGGCTGCCGGGGCGGACCAGCGCGCCGTCGAACGGCGGCATCGGCGGTGCTCCGGCGGGGGCGGTCAGGCCGCCACCGTCCACCTCGAACGGGCGCCGGCCGACCCCGTCCGGCGCCGGCCGGAACCGCAGCGCCCGGACCAGCTTGGCGAAGCTGTGGCCGTCGCCGCAACTGAACTCCCAGTGGTGGTAGACCGGCAGGGTCACCTCCTGGTCCTCGGGCAACCAGGCCGGTTCGTTTCCGTCGGGCAACGGAAGGTCCAGTCCGGCCGCGCGGCCGACCGCGAACGTCGGTACCAGGCAGGCGTGGTAGCGGTGGCCGGGTTGCAGTGGTGTCGGGCAGACCAGCCGGGCGACGGTCCGCTCCGGCGGCGGGGGCAGTACCCGTTCGACGGATTCCTGGGCGACGGGGTGCAGCACCCGGTCGGCGGATTCCTTGACGAGCGGACCGACCACCTGCACGTGCGCCCACGCCCAGGACTGGGCGAGGTCGGGCAGTTCCTCCCTGGCGTCGGCGGGCGCGCCGATCTCCAGCACCGTGGTGTTACGCACCCCGTCGGTGCGCAGCCGTACGCCCGGCTGTTGGCGTACGGCGACCAGGCAGAGCCACGGGGGGAGCCGGTCGGCGGGTGGCAGCGGGGTGAAGAGCCAGGGCAGGGTCGGCGAGTCGAGGTCCAGCGTCGGGTAGTAGTCCGACTCGAACCCGATGGTGCCGGGTGCGGGCTCGGCGCGTACCACCTGGTGCGGGGCGAGGCCGGTCACGTCGCCGGGGCCGAGCATCTCGACGGCGATGTCGTCGAGGGGCTCCTTGTTCAGCGCGGCCGACACGGTGAGGTGGCCGCGCCGTGGGTCTTCCCCGTCCCGCGGGGCGCGCAGCCGGTTGGCCAACCCCTCGCGGGCCCAGGGCAGGAAATGGTAGGTCGAGGACACGGTCACTCCCGGGGGACGTCGTCGTTTTCGATGAGCTTGAGCGGGCTGCCGCCACCCGTGCCGGCGAGCGCCTCACGAGCCTGGGCGAACCGGGCCGGCGGGCGGGCCGGCGTGATCACCGCGAGCGCGCCGTCCGCCGGCGGGGTCGCGGTGACCACCGCGAAAAGCGGCTCCTCCAACGCGATGCCGAGCGGCGGCGCGGCGAACGCCCGCGCGCCCTGGGCGGCGGCGCCGTTGACCGCCGCCGCGCCGGCCCCGGCCTGGAGGTTCATCCGGTCCTGCGGGATCGGCCGGATCCTGGACTCCACGGCGGTTCCGCCGTCCGGCGTACGGGTCACCACCTCGTCCTGGGTCTCGGCGTTGACCTGCCGCCAGGCGGTCTCCGGTGCGACGGTCAGTCCGGTGTCGGTGACGGTGAAGCCGGATGTCCAGCGTTCGAACGAGGGCGCGGACAGCTTCTCCATGTCGTCCATGTCCAGGTATTCCGCGGGCGGGAAGAGGTCGTCGACCGACGACGCCCGTACGTCCTCGCCGTCCAGGGCCACCCCGTCGACGGTGAACCGGCGTACGTCACCCGCGATGGCCGCGGTTCCGTACCGGTCGATGGTCAGGTCCAGTGGGGCGACCTTCTGCCGTACGGTCAGCGACCCGAGCGGGTGCACCAGGATCGCCGCGCCGGCGGTCGCCGATTCGGCGAGGGTCACCAGCGGCGGGCTCCCCGCGGGCTGTTCGGCGTTCCAGTTCGCCGGGGCCGCCAGCTCCCTACGGATTCGGCAGGCCAGGTCCACCTGCGGCGGCGGGGGCTCGGTGAGTCGCTTGCCGACGGTGATGTCGAAACGGATCGAGTGCCGACCCAGGAACGTGAAGGTCGCCCTGCCGACCGCCCGCCAGGTCCCGGGTCCGGTCAGGGACCCCGCCAGCTCGACCGCGAGGACCGGATCGCCGTCCCAGGTCAACGCGACCATCGCGTAGATGTCGACGGCGAAGGAGAACGGGTCCATGATGATCAGTGCGTCGAAGCTGAGCACCGCGGCGATGGCGAGGGTGCCGACGAACGGGATCGAGATCCCGGCGTAGAGGTCCAGCCGGGCCCCGAACTGGACGGTGTTCGACGTCAGCGCCAGGTACGACGACAGCCGCAGCCGAGGGTTGCCGTCGCCCAGCGACAGGGTCATCCGGGGCAGCACCGGTACGTTGTCGGGCTGCGGGAAGCGCGGGTTGAACCCGCCGATCGAGACCAGGAACGACGGCCGGTCGCCCCAGTTGGCGCGTACCGCGAGGCGTCCGGTGAGGGTGAAGCCGGCCACCCGGGAGTCGCGCAGCACCCCGTCGATGGCCAACGTCTGCTCGCCGAAGTCGAGCGCGCCGACCAGGTCCACCTGGATCAGCACGATCGGCTCGGCCATGGCCGGCGGCAGCGCGATCCGCAACTGGCCGGCGAGCACCACCCGGACCGGCGTGGGGAACTCGATGAACAGGCCCAGTCGGGCGGTGAACACGCCCTGCGCGCCCCAGGTGATCTCGACGGTCGGTCCGACCACGTGCTGGCCGACGGTGGTCGGGAAGAACCGGTTGAGGTCCCGGATCAGGCGGGGGGCGTTTCCGATCGGGTCGGCCGGGAACAGGAGGTTGTCCAGCGCGCCGTCGGCGAGCCCGTCGCGCATCGCCTTGGCGTTCACCGCCCGGTTCACGCCGATCAGGCCGCCGACCCCGGTGAGCGCGAAGCCGAACCCGAGTTGGACCGGCGGGAACCGCACCGAGATCAGGACGAGCAGCGAGAACCCGGACGAGCCGTCCGGCATCCGGGTGTCGACCAGGCCGATCGCGGACAGCGCCAGGCCGAGGAAGCTGAGCTGGACCATGCCGGCGTACCGGCCGTTGTCCTCGGCGAGCAGGAACCCACCGCCGGTGACCGCCCCGGCGTCGATCGCGACACCGATACCGGAGGGTCGCAGGAAGGCCAGGTCCAGGTCGATCGGGCCGAGGCTGCCGGCGCGTTCGGCCGGGGTCAGCGCGGCGCGCAGCCCTAGACCGGTGGCGGAGGCGGTGACCGGGCCGAGTCGTACGGTGAGGTCGGTGGTCAACCGCAGCTCGACCCCGGCGGTCCCGGCGGTGGCCACGGCCCCGCCGCCGGGCAGTGCCGTGGTGCCGGCGCGCAGGCCGACGGCGAGCTGGTCGACGCTGAGCGGGCCGAAGGTGGCGCCGACCGGAATCGTCATCTCCAGCCCACCCGAGCCGGTGAGGCTCAGGCCTCGCTCCGGGGACCAGCGCAAGCCGGCGTCCAGCTCGAGCCGGATCGCGTTGCCGGGCAGGATCGCGGCGAGGAAGCCGTCGTCGCCCGGCTCGATCAGCAGCCGGGCACCGTCGAGGCTGAGCACGAGTTCGCCGGTCGGTCCGGCGTCGTTGAGCTCGCCGTGGGCGGTGAACCGTAGCTGGTCGACTTCCAGCCGGGTTCCGCCCGGTGCGCCGAGCCGCAGGGCCGGATGGTCGGGGGTCGGCTTGCCGTAGCGCACCTCGATCGAACCGGTCAGCTCCGCGCCAGCCGGCGGGGGTGACCCGTCCGCGGGCTCGAAACGTACGCCGTGCCGGGTCACCACTGCCGGGGTGACGACACCGGTGAGCTTGCTCTCCACCGCCCAGAGGCCGTGGTCGAGGCGAGCCTCCAGAGTCCCCTGTGGAGCGAGCACCACCGCCAGCGGCGGGTCGACCGGGTGGTGCCCGAGGTCCCGGGCCAGCCCTACGGCCAGTTGGAGCGCCGCCCGTCCGGACGCCTGCTCGGTCGGTTCCGGCGGATCCGCGTCCGGATCGCCGATCGGCTCCACCCAGGACAGGTGCAGCAGGTGTCGGGCGGCGTCGACCTGCGCCGGGGTCAGCCCCGAGCCCGGCACCTCCGCGCCCGCGGTGCCGTACGAGGCCTGGATGCCGAGATCGGTCAGCCAGCCCACCATCGGTGCACCGATCGCGTCGGCGATCTCGTCGGGCAGGTCCGGTGGCCCGTCCGGCCCGAACAGCCGGTCGCGGAGCACACCCAGCGGGTCGACCAGCAACCGTCCCAGCGGACCGACCGTGAAGTACGGGCGCACCCGCCGGTCCCGGGCCTGTTTCCCGTTGATCGTCACCGGTGCGGCAGCCTCGACCAGCCGCCGTACGCCGAGCACGTCGAGGGCGACCCGCAGGTTCGGCGCGTAGAGCACCAGGTGTGCGTCGAGCAGGTAGCCGAACAGATCGGTGAGGAAGAGCAGGTACGGATCGGCGTCGTGGTGTGGTGGGGCCGGCCGGGCGGGGTCGCCGGGGCCCGGCGGCGGACGCCACCCGTCGAACAGTTCCGAGACGACCGAGACGCCCTTGCGGATCTCGCCCACGCAGTACGTCGCGTCGGCGAGATCGTCGAGACCCTCGGCGATCCGCTCCGCGATCCGGGCCACGATGTCGCGGCACTCGAGCAGCGAGTCGACGAACGGGTCCAACTCGAAGCCGGTCAGCGCGGACAGGTCCCAGCCCATGCCTTCGACCAGCCGGTCCCGGGCCTGGGCGTCGCCGGCCGCGTCGCTCAGCGGACGCAGCAGCGCGACCGCGTGCTGTACGAGGATCGCCTGCACCGGCTGGGTCATGAGCGGCACCGCATGGCGGGACGGAACAGAGCGTCCGGTGCGGAGCCGGAGACTCCGGTCGGGTACCGGCCCGGCGGGCAGGTGCTGTCGGGCATGGCGACGGCACACCTCTGCGGCATGGTCGAACTCCTGTCGGGTGGCTGGCCGAACGGCGCTGGACGAGTCTGCTCAGCGGGCGGACCCAGACACCAGGGACGGCCGTCCCAGAGGCCCGGGACACGGGCGGACCAGCCGAACGGCCTAGCCGGATGAGACGAACGTGTTTACGCTGCTGCGGCTGCCGGAGTGGGCGACCGGGGCAGGAACGTGCAAGTCCTCGGACCGTTGTCCTGCTCGGCCACCCGGTGCTTGCGGGCCAGGTCCACCGCGGCCTGGCTGTGCCGCATCCGGGTGAAGACGTCGGCGGTCGGCACGAAGAGACTGAAGTGCAGCTTTGGTTGGCTGCTGCCGTCCGGTACGTCCAACGAGTCGAAGCCGGGACCGTCCACCCACAGGTGCATCGGCGTGCCGTCCGGCGCCCGGGAGCTGCGCTGGAGGGTCGACAGGTGCCCCATCCGACGTTCACCCGGCGGCAGCCCGTCCCCGCGGGCGGTGCGTTCGGCGTAGTCCGGGCCGCGGTTCTCCGCGGGCAGGAAGGACGGGCCGCCGCCGTCGGTGAGCTGGTCGGTGTTGCCGAGAGGTCCCGGAAACCTGCTCACCGACAGTGACCGTGCCTTCTACTGGTAGAAACCGCCGGCATCACCAACGGCGGTGCGGCTATCGGACAGTCCATTGTGCAGTAGCTGGCTGGAGGCGACAGCCCGCGCGTCATCCGGCCTTGGGTCAGTCGCGGCCGAAGACCCCCAGCAGACCGAGGTGGCGGCCGACCGGCGGAGGGTATGACACGTCAGGTCGGCGCGGGCCGGGCCGGACGGTTGAGGCGTCGGTAGGAGAAGACGATGAAAACCAGCGCGGTGTTGACCGCACTCGCCACGACCAGGGGCGGCGCCACGAGCAGACCGGGTGTCATGGCCCCCACCGCGAGCAGCGCGGCGACCGCACGCCACGGTCGGTGGGCCCCGAACACCAGGTTGAGCAGAATCCGCCCGGTGATGTGCAGCGCGACTCCGCCGACGATGACGACCGACCACGCCGTACGGGTCTCGCCGAGTGGCTGCCGGATGAGTAGCGCGTCGCCAACCGCTATCGCGACCACTCCCGCGATCATGATCCCCTGTGAGTAGGAAGCGGCGATGGCGGCCCGTGGGGCGTTGGCGTTGACCACGGTGCCGAGGTTCCGCCCGAGCGGAAGGACATAGATCCACACCAGCATGACGGCACTCACGAAGGCGATGGCGAAGGCCAACGTACGCACGTAGTCGAAGCCCGAGGCGCTGTAGCTCAAGCCGCTGACCAGGATCGGCACGCCCAGGGCGACGATGTAGATCTGGCGGTAGCGTTCCGCGATGTGCTCGCCGATCACCCGTAGCTGTCTTTCTGGTACGCGGCTCAGTCCGGGGACCGGCCAGCCGAACCAGGAGATGGCGCCGTCGACGACGATCGCTACCGCCCACAGGATCAGGCGCGGACCTGCGGGCAGGAAGGCGCCCACCAGCCAGGGCACGGCCGAGATGCTGAACCAGATCAGGACCCGCCCCGAACGCGCCTGGAGCGGGCTGCCGCGCAGGACGGGAACGATCGCCAGGCCTCGGCCGATGTTGATCGCGCTGTACGCCCCGGCGAACAGGAGGCCGTCCGCGCCGAAGGCACGGGGGACGGCAACGGCCATGAGTAGTCCGGCGAACATGACGCCGATGATGAGTCGCTGCAGGTATGGCTCGTCCGGGTTGAACCAGTCGGTGGACCAGGCGGTGGCGACCCAGATCCACCAGATCGCGGCGAAGAGAACCGTGGTCTGCGCCGCGTTGGTCACGCTGAGGTCGCCCAGCAGCCGCTGCGCTATCTGGATCAGCGCGAAGATCAGGCCCAGATCGAAGAAAAGCTCGTGGAAGGAGACCGCATCAGACCTTTCCCGTTTGCGGAGGAGCCTTTCCTGCAGGCTGCCCAGGCGTCGTACGACGGGCTCGCCGATTCGGGCGCTGAGGATGACGCCGAGCAGCACCGCGTTGACGACGGCTGCCCCGGCAATCAGTGGCAAGCTGAGCAGGACCGGTGACACGGCCGCCAGGACCACCATTCCCGCCGGCGCCCGCCAGACAGGGCGTTGGAACACCACCGAGACGAGCATCGTCCGTCCGGCAAGGTAGAGAAACGGCCCGGCTACGAGGGCGACCGACCACGCGTCCCGGGCGTCTTCGAGTGGCTGCCTGATCAGGACGTCGTCGGCCATCGCGGTGGCGACGATTCCGGCGATCATCAGCCCGTGCGCGAAGGAGCAGAGTACCGAGACATAGGGCGGTCGCCGGTTGAGCACGTCCGCGAGGTCGAGTCCGCGCGGCACGAGATAGCTCCACAGCATCAGCGCCGCGTTCACGAAGGCAAGGGCGAAGGCAACCGTACGGAGGGCGTCAGGTCGCTGTTGGGCGAGACTGATCCCGCCCGCGAGGATCAACTCACCGAGTCCGACGATGAAGACCTGCCGGTGACGTTCGGCGATGTGGTCTCCGAGCACCTTCAGGTGCGCACCGGGCACACGATCCAAACCCGGCACCGGCCAGCCGAGCACGACACCGAGATAGTCCACGATCACCGCTGCCGACCACAGGACCAGGCGCGGCGTGCTGGGCACCAACGCTCCCGCCACCCAGAGGATCCCGCCCGCGCCGAACCAGATCGCGGCCCGTACCGAGCGGATCTGCAACGGATGATTCTGCAGGGCTCGGATGATCGCCAGGTGCCGCCCGAGGAGTATCACGACGTACGCACCGGCGAAGACGATGCCGTGGTCGCCGAAGGCCCCGGGTACGGCAGCGGCCACCACCAGCCCGGCGAACATCACCATGGTGATGATCCACTGCACGTACGGCGCGCCTGGGTCGAACCAGTCCGCGGTCCGGACCGCCGCCACCCAGATCCACCACACCGCCGCCACGAGGATCAGCGTCTGTACGCTGTTCTCCCAGCCGAACCCGCTCAGTAATCGCTGCGAGAGCTGCATGAGCGCGAAGATGATGGCCAGGTCGAAGAAGAGTTCGAGGAAGGAAACCTCTCGCGAACCTGGCTTTCGTATGAGCCGCTCTACCCCTGTCCCCACCACAGCTCATCCGTCTCGCCGGTCCTGCCATATTCGTACCATGGGCAAAGACCGGGGCGGACCTTTACCAAGCGACCGGCCGGGCACGAGGAATCAGCACGAAGAAGTTTCACGATTCGTTACGCGACGCGGTCGCGTCGCGGTGTCGAAAATGGTGCGGTCCGATCTCCCCGGCGAATTAAGGTTCCGGAACCGGCCCCGCCGGGGCAGCGGAGCCGCAGGACTTCGAGCGGGTCGCGCAACAGCGGCCCGGCGGAGCCGGTGATCCCGGTCAAGCGACGGTGCGCGGTCGACGCATCCGCCGTGCCACCAGCAGCGCCGCGAGCACAGCTAGCAGCACACCGCCCGTGACGGCAGCGACCTGGACCACGGCACCGCGCCCGTGACGGGTGTCGACCGAGGGCGCCGCGCCGGTCAGGACCCAGTCGTGGGAGTCCGTGCTGGAGTCGTACAGCGCGCGTTGGCCGTCCGGACCGGTGGCCAGCGAGCGGTACGCGGGATTGAGGTCGGTCAGCATGCGCACCCCGACCGTGACCGTGCCGACCGGCCCTGGGCACGTGTAGTCGACGGTCGCACCGGTCCGGGCCAGGGCCATCGGCGGCTCGACGGTGCCGACGCACTGCCGTCCGCCGTCGGCCACCGTGATCTGCTGAAGTAGGTAAGCCACGAGTTGGGTGGACGATCCGATCAGCGCCGGGTCCGTGCTCCGGTAGTCCACCGCACCGTCGAGCAGAACCCGGTCGGCCGGCAGCAGGCCGAGCGAGACCCCGAGCAACGTCAGGTCGTCGGGGCCGCCGACCCGCCACCGTACGCGCACCACGTCGGGTCGCTGCTCGTCGAGCGCGATGGCAACCGTCTGCGGATCACCGAACGGATGCGCGACCGCCGGGGCGGGTACGGCGATGACGGACGCGGCGACGGTGAACATCGCCAGGGTGAGGGCTCTCGCCGCGCCGAAACGGCGACAACGTCCGGATGGGGACAAGGAGGTGCTCCGGCTCTCATAGCGACAGGGGATCCCGCCGACTCTGTCGAACGCGAGGAAACGCGCACGTCCGGGACGGCGATCAGCATGCAACGGCGGCATGAACAGTGCGTTGATCACGTACTGCCGGCGGGCACGAGGCGGGGAGGCGGCCGGTACCGCCTCCCCGCGTCTGCGTACCTAGGTGTCGGTCAGTGGGTCAGCAGGTCACGTGTCTGGCGCAGCTTGACCCAGGACTTCGGTTCCGTCGGTGCGGCTGCCGCGAGTCGGGCCCCGGGCCGGTCGGTCAGTTCCGGCCGGCCAGGTGTGAAGAGCCAGGTGTCGAAGAGGACATCGAGGTCCTGGCCGGAGATCTGCTCGGCGAGGGCCCGGAACTGCGCGATGGTCCCGTTGCCGTACTGCCGGGTGGCCGCCCAGGTGCGCAGGAGTTGGAAGAACGCGTCGTCGCCGACAGCCCCCCGCAACTGGTGCAGGGTCAGCGCCCCCCGGTCGTAGACGGCACCGTCGAAGACCCGGTCCGCCCCGGGGTTACCAGGCAGGACCTGCCAGAAGGGGTCCTCGGCGGGGTAGTAGGCGTAGACGAAGTCGAAGACCTCCTGCGCGGTCCCCTCGCCCTGCGCCTCCGACCAGAGCCACTCGGCGTACGAGGCGAAGCCCTCGTTGAGCCAGATGTTGCTCCAATCGGCCACCGAGACGGAGTCACCGAACCACTGGTGCGCGTTCTCGTGCACCACCACGTACGGGTTCGACCCGCGGCGCCAGAAGCCGGCTCCGTACACCGGGCGGGTCTGGGTTTCCAATGCGAAGCCGATACCGTCCGTCGGCCCGGCGACCCCGCCCTGTGCCTCGAACGGGTACGGACCGAAGATGCCGGTTTCCCAGTCGATCACCTCGGCCGTGCGTTCGATGCTCGCCCGCGCCGCGCCGGCCAGCTCACCGAGTCCGGCGTGATAGGCGTTGATCACGGGTTGTCCATTGGGGGCGGTGTCGCTGACGATCTCGTACTGCCCGATCGCCAGGAACGCCAGGTAGGTGGCGGAGGGCTTGGTCGACCGCCAACTCCACCGGGTCCAGCCCAGCAGCTCACGCAGAGGTGGTCTGGGCTGCACGCCGTTGCTGATCACCTCCACCCCGTCCGGTACGGCGACCGAGACGTCGAAGGTGGCCTTGTCCAACGGGTGGTCGTTGCTCGGGTACCACCACCAGGCGATCTCCGGTTCGTTGACGGCCAGCGCCCCGTCCGCGGTACGGGTCCACCCGGTGTAGCCGTCGACCAGCACCTGTGACGGGATCCCCGCGTACTGCACCACGACCGTGAGCTGCTGGCCCGCGGCGATCGGCCGGGCCGGCGTGATCACTAGCTCGTGTACGCCCGACCGGGAGTGGTCCGCGGTCCAGCCGTTGACCCGTACGGACGAGACGTCCAGCAGGAAGTCGAGGTTGAACCGGGACAGGTCTGCGGTGGCTCTGGCAAGGACCGTGGTGGTGCCGGTGAGCCGGTCGGTGCTGGGGTCATAGCGCAGCCGGATGTCGTAGTGGGTGACGTCGTAGCCGCCGTTTCCGTAGTCGGGGAAGTAGCTGTCGCCGATGCCGGGAGCGCCCGGCCTCGGCGCCTTGGCGTACGCGGGACCGGCGGCCACAGTGCCGACGGTGGCCAGGGTCAGGGTGGCGATAACCGCCACCAATGCTCGTCGCATGGGAGGACTCCCTCGTTCAGCCGGACGCATCTCCCCAAACTAATCGAGGATCATGAACGTCTGAGGGAATTCCGATAACACCCGCGACGATCGCCGCTCCCCGTACAGCAGCAAGATCAGCCGTTCGGCACGGGAAGGCCTCACCCCGGCCGCGTGGGCGTGCGGGGGGCTACCGACCCGGTACCGGTGCACACTGCCTGCGAGCTTCGGAAGACGTCAGTGACAGCGGTACGGAATTCGTGACCGTGCACGGAGCGGCAATTCGGACTTCGCCGAAGAAGACACCTAGCTATTGCGGATCGGCAAACCAGGACGTGCATTGCCGATGGCCGACAGTCGGCACCGGAGGGTCGAAGATGTGCTCCGGCGCCCCGCCGACTCCCCGCTCCTTGGGAACCCGTCGCGGCTCGACGCGCACGCGGGCGACACGGACCTGCGGACGACAACCATACGCCCGGTCGAACTCGATTCCACGCGTGCCGGCCACCGATGACCGAGCAGATGGCGCCACTCGATCAGCCAACTGACAGTCAACAAACAGTCTGTCGTTTCGACGACTTCTTGCCCGGCAGGCCACGTTCGTCCCGCCGCGCCACGTCCCACCACGCACACCTGCACCGACGCCCAGCAGCAGTCCCGAGGTGTGGATCACCTGGGCCGCCCGGCATTTCACTCGGACATGGAACGCGCACACAGTCAAGCCAATATTCGTCGCACGGAGTGGCACTATCCCGATAGGAGCAAGAAATCCCTCCAGACTGGACGGAAATCCCAAATGTGAAGTTCCTCACCTCGTCCTCGCAGAAAGCAGCGTTATCGTTACGGCAGTCGACGTGCTCATGGACCGAAGTACCACGGGGGATCACATGAACAACGACCTGTTGGAACGCGACCGAGAGCTAGGCACAATTGTCGAAGTATTGACGAATGCGAAAGCAACCCCGGGTTGCCGGAACGTGCCGATCATCGCGATCGCGGGCACCGAGGGTTCCGGCACATCGCGGATCCTGGCCGAAACCAAGGACATCGGTCGCCGGCTGGGTTACCAAGTCGGGGCGGCGGACCGCGGGGACGCACTGACCACGATGGCACGTCAGGCGCCCGGCACCGTACCGCAGGACGCACCGGTCCTGCTCACGGTCGACGAGGCACACCTCACCAGCGCCAGTCGACTCACCACGCTGCACGCACGGACACAGGAAGTCACGCAGGCGCCGGTGGTGCTGGTAGCGGCGGGTCGCCAACGCGACGACGGCACCGCGGACTGGCTTCCGGCCGACGGCACCACGGTGTCGTTGCAGCCACTCACGCAGACCGCCGTACGTGAGCTGATCACCCGCCAGATCGGCGCGCCGCCAACCGACGACCTCGCCCAGTTCGCGGCGCAGGCCGAGGGCAACCCGCTGCTGGTGACCGAACTGATCACGGGCTTGGTGGAGGAGGGGGCGGTCCGGGTGGTGAACCGCCGCTCGGCGATGCTGCGCGCCGTACCGTCCGAGCGGGTCGAACTGCTGGTCCGGCGGCGACTCGCGGCGCTGCCCCGGCCGTACCAGCAACTGCTCCAGGTAGCCGCCGCACTCAGCACACGGGCAGACCAGCTCATGATCTGCCCGATCGCCCGGCTGAGCAATGCCGAACGGGACGTGCTCGACCAAGAGAGCTCCTCGATCCTGCTCAAGAGGACCGGATCGTGTGTCCGGTTCCGGAGCATGCTGGCCTGGCTGACCGTACGGAACAGCATGCCGGCGCTGCTGCGGACCATCCTGGAGTCCGGCGGGACGGGCGAAGCCTCCGGGGCGGGCGACCGCCCCGCCCCGCCCCGTCGCGGTCAGGGCGCCGAGCCGCGCGTCGGCGCCACCGCATCGGCGTGCCCCTGGTGCGGCCTGACCGACACGGAACGGACCATCGCGGTCCTGGTCAGCGACGGCCTGACGAACCGGGAGATCGCCCGACGGGTGTTCCTGTCACCGCACACGGTCAACTACCACCTGCGCAACACGTTCCGCAAACTGGGCATCACGTCCCGGGTCGCGCTGGCCGGCATCGCGGCGAACCGGCGCACGCACGACCACCCGCACGACCCACACCTCGTCTGAACCCGACCCGACGACCAGCCAACCAGCCGATCATGGGGCCACCGAGGCATCGGCGGTCAGCTCGGCGAGCACGGCGTCGGTCGTCGTCACCACGCCGCACCGCCGGGCGACCAGGTCGAGCGCCATCAGGTGTTCGTCCCGGGTGAAGTCGGCCACCGCGTCGGCGACCAGGAAAGGTTCGATGTCACGGGCGAACGCGTCGAACGCGGTGAGCATGCAGCCGAGGTGGGCGTACACACCGCAAATAACCAACTGGTCACGCCCGGCGTCGCGGAGCAGGTGCTCCAGATCCGACCGGACGAAGGCGCTGTAGCGCCACTTGGTCAGCACGACGTCGTCGGGGCCCGGCTCTAGCGGTGAGACCACGCGTCGGTGCCCCGGGTCGGTGCTCATGCCACCGCCCCAGAAACTGCGCAGCAACCCACGCTGCTCGACCGTCATCCCGCCGGGCTGAGCGGTGTAGTAGACCGGCATGCCGGCGGCGACCGCCGCTGTACGGAGCGCGGCGATGTGACCGATCACCGCCGGAATCGGTGCCTCGGCGGACGGGAAGAAATCGACGAAGTACTGCTGCATGTCGTGGATGAGCAGCGCCGCCCTCCGGGGGTGTGGGGTCCACTCGGGCGCACTGGAAGGCACCTCGGTACGGCCGGGCAGGGCGTACGAGGTGATCATCGGGATACTCACGGGCCTCCGATCGGGTGGATCCGGGTACGGGATGACCGGCCTGCGGTCAGTTGCCCAGGGCGGCGCCACCGTCGACCTGGAGATCCTGCATGGTGATGTGCCCGGCGCGGGACGAGGCGAGGAACAGCACCGCCTCGGCGACGTCGGCGGTGCTGGCCAACTTCCGCAGCGGAATGCCGACCCGATACTGCTCGGCAGAGCCGTGCAGGGTCGCCCGCGCCGCGGCATCGTCGGTCCACATTCCGCGCAGCATCGGGGTGTCGGTGGAGCCGGGAGAAACGATGTTGCACCGGATCCCGTAGCCGGCCAGTTCGAGCCCGAGGCAGTGCATGAACGAGCTTGTCGCCGCCTTCGACGCCGCGTACGCGGCCATCCGCGTACGCGGCACCCGGGCGGCGTTGGAGCCGACCGTCACGATGGCGCCGCGCCTGCGTTCGACCATCCGCCGGCTGACCGAGCGGGCCAGGTAGAACACGCCCTCGGTGTTCACCGAGAACGCCCGGGCCCAGTCGGCGTCGGTCAGTTCCGTGACCGAGCCGAGGACGAGTACGCCGGCCACGTTCGCGAGCACCTCGATCGGCCCCTGTTCCCGCTCGATCGACGCGACGGCCGCCTCGACCGCCCGGCTATCGCGCACGTCGACCGGCATGGTGACGACGTCCATACCCGCGTCGACCATCGAGCCGAGCTTCTGCAGCGCGTCCGCGTTGTTGTCCAGGGCCATCACCCGGGCCCCGCGTACGCCGAACGTCTCCGCCACGGCCTGACCGATGCCCTGGGCGGCGCCGGTCACCACGACCACCTTTCCGGCGAACTCGCCGTCGGCCGGCTCGGTGCCGTACCGGTGGGTTGTCTGGGTCATGTCACGCTCCTGTCTCCGGTCGTCGGCGGTCGCGGGTTGCGGCCGCCGGTCAGGCCACGGCTCCCGCACAGTCGTAGCCGTACAGCCACTCCTGATCGCGCAGGTCGACGGTGCGGGACAGCCGTTCGTCCCGCTCGTGAGCGAGTGCGCCGTCGCGCAGATGCAGGGTCCGGTTGTTCGCCCGCGACCGAAGGTGCACCTCGTCCGTACGCGGACGACGTACTGCCTCGTAGCGGCGCAGCGCCGGCCGGACGTCGTCCGGATCGGCGTCGGCGAGACACCGGGCGAGCGTCACCGCGTCCTCGATCGCCTGGTTGGCCCCCTGGGCCAGGAACGGGAGCATCGGGTGCGCCGCGTCGCCGAGCAGCACCGTCCGCCGGCCGCTCCACCCGGTGACCGTGTCCCGGTCGTGCAGAGCCCAGCGCCCCACCGCGTCCGCGGCGGCGATCAGTTCCCGCACCTGTGGGTGCCAGTCCCGGTACGCGAGCGCCACCTCACCCGGGTCCGCCTCCGCCGACCACGACTCCGCCCGACCCTCGGCCGCGGCAACCGTCGCGCCGAAGCTGACCAGCCGACCGGACGCGACCGGGTAGCTGACGCAGTGCTGGTCCGGTCCGAGCCACAGTTGCACCCGTGGGTCGTCCGTGAGAAACGGGACCCGCTCGGCCGGCACCAACCCCCGGAAGATGAGCTGCCCGGAGAAACGCGGCTGGTCACGGTGCAGACCGGCCCGGACCACCGAGTGGATGCCGTCCGCGCCGACGATCACGTCAGCCGCTTCCCGTCCACCGTCGGCGAACTCCAGTTCGGACCGGTCCGCGGCGTCGTGTACGGCCACCACCCGCCGACCCAGCCGCAACGAACCTGCCGGCAGCAGTCCGACCAGCCCGTCGTGCAGGTCCGCGCGCAGCACCGTGTAATACGGCGCCCCGAACATCTCGACGCACCCGGCCAGTGGCAGCCGGGAGATCGTGGCGCCGTCACTCCACCGGCGCATGTGGATCGCGGTGACATCGACCGCGACCGCCCGCAGGTGTTCGCCGAGTCCGAGCCGACGCAGTGGCCGGACCGCGTTCGGTGCCAGCTGGATGCCGGCGCCCACCGGTTTCAGGGCCGGCGCTTGTTCGTAAACCGTGCAGTGGATCCCGGCGGCGTACAACGCCACCGCCAGGGTGCAGCCACCGATTCCGGCGCCGACGACCGCAACCCGCGGTTGTCCACCCGCCATTTCGTGTCCTCTCCCCCGTGGCAGCGGTCAGTAGTAGAGCAGTCCCCGGTCCCAGTCCTCGTCGGCACCGAACAGGCTGCGCGGCTTGACCACGTCGTGAACGCCGGTCAGGACGTGTTCGGGCACGAGGCTCCCCGGCGGCACCGCGGCGACATCGCTGGGCACGTCGAACTCCGCCCGGATCGACGTGGTCAGCGCCTCGGCCGCGGCGGCACCGGCCGCGCCTTCGGCCTCGAACTCGACCCGCAGCAGGTCCGGCTCCGCGCGAGCCCGCCAGAACATCACCCCGTACGCCTCGGGCAGACCGAAGACCAGCTCCTCCAGGCGGCTCTGGCTGACCGTGGCAGCCGCGACCGGGTACCCGAACCCGGCCCGTCCCAGCACCCGGACCGTCGGCAGCGCCCAGCCGCAGTCGCACCCGTCGTCGCGTACCTCGACGTCGTCCTCCAGGTGGTAACGCAGCAGCGGCATTGCCTCCCGGAACAGCGGCGTGACCACGAGTTGCCCGTCGCCGGTGGGGGTGAGTTCACCGGTCCGCGGGTGGTAGACCTCGAAGATCGCGCGGTCGGCCCACAGGTGCAGCCGGCCCTGTGGGCACTCCCCGGCCAGGCTGCCGGTCTCGGTCGAGCCGTATTCCTCGACGACCGGCACGCCCCAGATGGCGCTGATCCGCCGCCGCCGGGCCGGACTCAGCGGTTCGCCGCCCACGAACAGGGCGCGCAGCCGGGGAAAGTCTGTACCGGGCCGGTGACCGGCCGCCTTGGCCGCCGCGGCCCAGAGCAGGGTCTCGGTCGGCATCGACCAGGTCAGGGTGACGTCGAGGTCGTGCAGGACCCGCACCACCCGGGAGTACGGCATCGCCAGCGACCGGTTGTCTCCCGGTACCACCGTGGCGCCGTGCAGGCGGGCGGCGGCGTGCGCCAGGTGCCCGGTGATCATCAGTGCGTACGGGGTCCGGACGAGGAAGGTGTCGGCGGCCGAGATGCCTACCCACTTGCGGGCGTACCGCTCGGCGAGGTCGGTCCAGTCGTCAGTGGTGTAGTAAGACGGTGTCGGTGCTCCGGCGGTGCCACTGGATTCGTGATAGGTGGCGAGTTGGTCCCGCCCCACGGCGAGCATGCCGAACGGGTACGCGCCCCGCAGGTCCTGTTTCGTGGTCGGCGGCAGTGCGGTCAACCCGGCTCGGGTCCGGGCCGCGCCGGTGAGGCGGGACCGGTAGAACGGCGACCGGGAGGCCCAGTCCATTGTCTGTCCGAGTTGGGCGTCCTGTAGCGCGGTCAGTTCGGCGGCGTCCCGCCAGTCACCGATCTGCGGCAGCCGGTTGATGGTCGAGGTCATTCCCTCCTCCTTCGCTTTCGTGGGTCGACGCGGCCGGGTCCGGTGCCGAGCCGGCCGATCCGGGTGCGAGCAGCCGTACGGCGTTGTCCCAGGCGATCCGGCGCCACGCATCGGCCGGCAGCCCCAGCACCGCGTACTTGGTGAGTTCGACCCGGGGGTGCTGCAGCGGTGCCTCGGTGCCGAACAGCAGCCGGGACGGGCCGAGCCGGTCGACTGCGAACCGAAGCACGTCGGTATAGCCGCCGGAGGTCTCGACCATGATGTTGGGCGAACCGGCGACCAGGTCCAGACCGTGGTAGTCGATGTTGCCGACACCGGTGTGCCCGAGTACGAA
The DNA here is from genome assembly GCF_040676775.1 of Micromonospora sp. NPDC049523. Classification (NCBI taxonomy): domain Bacteria; kingdom Bacillati; phylum Actinomycetota; class Actinomycetes; order Micromonosporales; family Micromonosporaceae; genus Micromonospora; species Micromonospora sp. NPDC049523. The sequence goes on from NZ_JBFAPP010000007.1 coordinate 313,987, forward strand.
CGTCACCGCGGGGAACGTGGCGGCGAGCGCGACCACGTCGGCCACACCGCTGCCGGGGCGGCTCAGCGGTGCGACGTACACCGGGTGGCGGAACTCCCCCGCCACGGTGACCAGCGCCGTGACCCGTGGGTCGCCGAGCCCCACCCCGTGCACGACCGGGGACAGTTCCAGCCCGCTGACGGCCGCGGCCGCCGCCCGGTAGACCTCGGGCCCCCGGTGCGGGTTGGCGAAGTGGAACGGGACGAGTCGTCCCCCGGACCGGGCCGCCGCCGCCAGCACCGCATTGTTGTCGGCGTCGGTCTCGACGTGCCCGCCGTCGGTGAGCTGCCGGGACAGCGTGATCCGATCCATCGTCCCACCGGCGCAGACAATCGCGCGGGTGATGCCGGCATCGTCGAGCAGCCTCAGCAGCGCCTCGGCGGCGCCCGGTCGCGGCGCCAGCCGGACGTGGAAGTCGAACACCGGCTGCCGGGGATCCAGACCGTCGGTGCTCACTGCTCGCGACAGAATTCGTCGATGGGGTAGCCGACGTGCCGGTCGGCCGTCGGCAGGTAGCCCAGCACCTTGTCGCCCGGCTTGAGCTCGGTGCAGTTGAGCACCGCGCCGCCGGGTCCGAGGATCCGCACGTGCCAGTCGTCCTGGAGGATCAGGTTGACCGTCACCCCGTTCGGCGCGACCGCGTCGACCGCCAGCAACGGCCTGGTTTCGATCTTGACTCGGCCGACGGTGGAGACGCGGGTACGGCCCTTCACGTCGACCGCCAGCACCTTGCTGCCCGAGCGCAGCTCGCTCAGGTAGTTGGTCCGGCCCTCGGTGGAGAGGGTGTACGACATGATGGCGCCCGCGTTGACCCGGAACGGCCGGGTCGGCATGTACGGCAACGGGTGGGTCTCGCTGACGCACAGGACCATGCCCTTGGAGTGGGACCCGACCAGGATGCCCTCGTCCTCGCGGAAGTGGGTGCAGGTGTCCACACAGGCGCGCTCGCCCATGCCTACCCGGCGGATCTCGGTCACCTCCAGCTCCACCAGATCGAGATCGGGCGACTGGTCCAGCGCGGCCGCCTTCAGCGCGGTCACGTCGCCGACCGCGCGGGGTCGCATCATGACACCGTCCGAGCCGTGCTCCAGCACGCCGAAGATGATCGTCGCCTCCTCGACGTCGTGGGCGACGGTGATGATGCTGCCGTCGGCACCGGCCGCCGCCGCCAGGACGATCTCCAGCGGAATCTTCGTGGGGTCGCGGAACAGCAGCACGCTCCACCGTTCGGTACGGGCGGCGGCGCACGCCTCGTCGAGGGTCGCCGCGTCGACGATCTCCACGAACCGACCGAACTCGATCTCGGGATGGGTGTGGGTCAGCTCGTCGATCCGACCGTGGACCGCCGGGTCGACGATGACGATGTCGGCACCGGTCAGGTCGTCCGGCAGCGGCGCCTCGCCGGGTAGCAGAACCTTGCGTACGGTCGGCGGCAGGCCGTCGAGGTCGGAGAGGTCGGCCGCGACAACCGCGTCGACGCGTTGGTGCACCGCCTCCTCGATCACAGTGGTCCGGATGTCCCGTAGGCCACGGACGTCCATCCAGCAGATCTTCACTCTGTCTCTCCTCGGGTGAGTGGTACGCGACCGGACGTGTTCCGGCGCCGGTGTTGCGAACCGGTGGTTTCCGGGCCCGGATGGCCGGGCGGTGGTTTCGGGTTCAGGAGACCGCGACCCGCAGTTCGCGGACGGCGGACGGAGTACGGGTCGGGTGGATTCGGTCGGCCAGTTCGGCGGTGAGCGCGCCCGGGTCGTCCGCCTCGAAGACGTTGCGTCCCATCGCTACCCCGGCAGCGCCGCCGAGCAGCACGTCGTCGAGGTAATCGGCCAGGTCGTCGCGGCTGCGGCGCGGGCCACCGGCGACGATCACCGGCACCGGGCTGTCCTGGGTGACGGCGCGCAGTCCGTCGACCGAGCCCGGGTAGACGGTCTTGACCAGGTCGGCGCCGAGATCGGCGGCGAGGATCACGGCATGCGCGACCAGGTCCGGCCGGCGCGGATCGCTGATCTTCGGCCCTCGCGGGTACATCATCGCGAGCAGCGGCACGTTCCACCGCTCGCACGCCTCCCCCACCACGGCGAGGTCGGCAATCTGCCGCGCCTCCTCCCGAGACCCGACGTTGACGTGCACGCTGACCGCGTCGGCCCCCAGACTGAGCGCCTCCGCCACGGTCGCGACCAGGTATTTGGCGTCCGGATCGGGCGCGTTGACGGTGCTGGCGCTCAGGTGCACCACGAGTGAGGTGTCGGCGAACCAGCGCGGGTCGACGTACCGGAGCACGCCCTTGTGCAGCACCACGGCGTCGACGCCGTTGGCGGCCAGCTGCCCGATCAGGCGGTCGACCCGGCGGCCACCGGTGACCGGTCCGTCGGTGATCGAGTGATCGAGCGGTACGACAAGCAGGCGCTCGTCGCGATGCCGGTAGAGTCGCCGCAGCCGTACCTGGCGGGCGAAGGAACTGTTGATGTGCACGTGTCCTCCCGTGTCGGGCGCTCAGTTGCGGATCAGCCGGGGCGGGTCGGCGTGGCGTCGGCCCAGCCCGAACTCCTCGTGCAGGACGGCCACCGCGTCGAGTGCCCATTCGGCCGCGACCGCGACCGAGGTCCGCAGTTGAGACATGGAGACCCAGTTCGTGGCGATGCCGGCGGCGGCGAGTGCCGACAGCAGACGGGCCGTGTAATGGGGGCGGTTGAGCAGCCCGGTGCCGACCAGGGAGACCTTTGCGACCTCCTCGTCGTACCGGACCGAGCCGCCGCCCGCGGTTACGGCGGCGGTCAGGTCGGGCCGTACGGCGGGCAGGTCGCTGCGCCGCATCAGCAACCCCATCCGGAACTCGTCCTCGTACGGGCCGGAGCGGGCGACCAGGTCGACCGGCGCGTGATGGTGGGCGAACAGGTTCAGCACCTCGATCGCCGGGTCACCGTGCCCCCGGTCGGAGCGGACCAGCACCCGGACCACGTCGAGGTCGTGTACGACGGCGACGATGCCCAGGTCCTCCAGCCCCTCGGAGCCGCTCCCGCCCGGTATCACCGTGCCCGGGCCCGGCCGGAACGAGCTGCGTACGTGCACCTCGATCCCCCGGGCGACGGCCAGCTCGACCGACCGGGAGTGCAGTACGCGCGCCCCGGCGAACGCCATCTCCACCATCACCTGCGGCTGCACCACCGGCAGTTCCCGCGCCTGCGGCACCACCCTCGGATCGGCGTCGTAGACGGCGTCGACGTCGGTGTAGATCTGGCAGCTGTCGGCGCCGAGCGCGGCGGCGAGCGCGACCGCCGTGGTGTCCGAGCCGCCGCGTCCGAGCGTCACCACGTCACCGTGCTCGTCGACGCCCTGGAAGCCCGCGACGACCACGACGTTGCCCTCGGCTAGCAGCCGTTCGATCCGCCCGGTCGAGATCTCCGCGACCAGTCCCTCGCCGGCCGGGCCGGAGACCGTGATGCCGGCCTGGGCGCCGCTGAGCGACACCGCCGGCACCCCGAGCGCACGCAGGTGCAGGGCGAGCAGCGCGGCGCAGGCGAGTTCACCGGTGGCGACGAGCTGGTCCACCTCCCGCGACGGGGTCTGCTGCTGCGGCGACACGCCGGCCGCTTCGGCCGCGGTGGCGAGCAACCGGTCGGTGGTGTCGCCCTGGGCGGACACCACGACCACCACCGGGTCGTCCGACCCGGCGATCGACCGGGCCACCCGCCGCAGGCAGGAAATGTCGGCGAGGGACGAGCCGCCGTACTTGCGGACCACCACGGTCATCGGGCCACCGCCTCCGGCCGGGGTCGCGGGCTGCCGGCACCCGGTGCGGGCAGCAGCCGGGCGACGAGTTCCCCGAGGATGTCGATCCCGTGTTCGGTGAGCACCGACTCGGGGTGGAACTGCACCGAGGAGAACAGCGGGCCGCGCATGGCGAGCACCTCGCCGGTGCTGGTGTCGCGGCATAGGTCGACGGTGCCGCCGGCGGCCGGCGGCCGGATCCGGTCGGTCGCGGACCGGGCGGCGAACGTGCTGTAGAAACCGCACCGCTCGACCCGGCCGAAGTAGTCGACCGTCAGTTGTATTCCCTGGTTCGGTGTCGACCTGCGCCGCAGGTCGAGGCCGAGCACCGCGGCCAGCACCTGGTGACCGAGGCAGATCGCGAGCAGCGGCACCCGGTCGGCCAGGAATCCCGCGACCAGCCGGGACATCCGGTCGATTTTGGGGTCGCCACGGTCGGTCGGGTCACCCGGACCCGGCCCGGCCACCACCAGGTCGAAATCGGTCGGGTCGAACGGCTCGTCGTAACGCCGGACCACCACGTGGTAGCCGAGCGCTGCCAGTTGGTGCCGCAGCATCGAGGTGAACGTGTCCTCGCAGTCGATGACCAGGATGCGGTGTTTGGCCGGCGGCCGGTGGGCCGATGCGGCACGCAGACCCGCTACGGTCCGGCCACGGCGGGCGTCGAACCAGAAGTCGGCGAGGTGGGCGTTGCGGGCGGCGAGCACCTCACCCAGGGTGGGATGGTCCGCCCAGTCGATCGGGGCCGACGCGGGTCGGGGCGGTGGGGCGTCGGTCGCGGGGCCGCCGAACGCGTCACGCAGGGCCGCCGCCTTGGCCCCGGTTTCGGCCGCCTCGGCGAGCGGGTCTGAGTGGCGTACCAGCGTGGCTCCCACGTCGATACGCAGCCGGCCGCTCGGGTCGACGTCGGCGGTCCGGATGGTGATCGCCGAATCGAGTCGCTGCCGGCCGTCGGCCTCCCGGCCGATCAGCGCGACCACCCCGCTGTAGTAGGCCCGACCGGTCGGTTCGTGCCGGGCGATGACCCGGCAGGCCGACTCGACCGGGCTGCCGGTGACGGTCGGCGCGAACAGGGTGTTCCGCAGTACGTCCCGGACGTCGAGGTCGGTCGGTCCCTCGATGAGGTACTCGGTGTGTGCGAGACGGGACATGGTCTTGAGACGCGGTCCGATGGCGCGGCCGCCGTCGCGGCAGACCCGACCCATCATCTTGAGTTCCTCGTCGAGCACCATGAACAGTTCGTCGGATTCCTTACCGTCGGCGAGGAATTCGAGTGCGCCGGCCACCGAGGGGCCGTCCGCCGGATAGCGGTAGGTGCCGCTGATCGGGTTCATCACCGCGGTGCCATCGACGACGCTGACGTGGCGTTCGGGCGAGGAACCGAGCAGCACCCGGTCACCGAGGTGGACCAAGTAGGTCCAGTACGCCCCGGACTCGCTGGCCAGCAGGCGGGCGAAGGCGGCGAGCGCGACCGGGACCGAGAAGTCCTCGACCGTGGCCAGGAACGAGCGTTTGAGGACGAAGTTCGCGCCCTCCCCCTGCCCGATCTCGGTGTCGACGACCCGTCGCACCAGGTCGGCGTACGCCTGGTCGTCGAGGTCGAACCGGGCGTCGCGCAACCGCACCGAGGCGGCGTCGGCCCGGTCCGCGACCTCATGCAGGGGCAGGACGACGTGTTCGCGTACCTGCATGGCAACCAGCGGGACACCATCGTCGCGGTGGGCGAACCCGCGCTCCCCGACCTGCCGGTACGGGACCACGGCCAGCAGGTCGTGGACGGGTGCGCCACCGTCGGGCACACCGGTCGGCACCGGCAGGTCCGCCAGTGTCTCCACCGGTGACACCGGGCCGGTAAGCAGATCCACCTGCCCAGGTGAGCCGAGTTCGGGGCGGTGCAGCAGGGCGAACGGCGGGGTGAGCGAGGCCAGCGATGGCCGGGTGCGGTCAGTACGCATGGCGGCCGCCGTCCCCGGCGCGGCCGGTGACCCGGTGCAGCACAGCGCGCCAGTCGTCCGGTGCCCGGTCACCACGCCATGCCACGTGCTGGTCGGGCCGGACGAGGACCAGGTCACGCTCCCAGACGGCGCGTACGCCGGGGTCGTCCACGGCCAGGTGGGTGAGTGGGACGCCGAGCCGGGAGGCCTCGTCGGCCAGCGGTCCGCCCGCATCCCGGCCGGACGTGTCCACCAGGGTGAACCCGGGTCCGAGCCGGTCCTGGAGGTGTCCACCGTCGGTGAGCCGTACGTTCGGCGCGCGCCCGCCCGGCCAGGTGGTCGCTACCGCCCGGTGCCAGTCCCACGGGGGTTCCGGCGTGCCGTCCGGGCAGATCACCGGGGAGTCGAGATAGCGCTGGCCGAGGTGTACGCCGATGTTGTCGACCTGATGCCGCTCGGTGTCCAGGAAGCCGGCAAGCCGGGACCTACTCGCGCCCCCGGCCCACAGCGCCGGGTAGCGTCGCCAAACCTCCAGCAGGTTGAAGCACATCTCCCGGTTGAACAGCGCGACCGGCCGCCGCTCGGCCTCGTAGCTGTCCAGCAGCGCCGCCCCAGCCCAGCCGTCGAGCACGGCGGCGAGCTTCCAGCCGAGGTCGACCGCGTCGGCGATGCCGGTGTTCGCACCGTGTCCACCGGTGGGAAAGAACTGGTGGGCCGCGTCACCGGCGAGGAAGACCGGACCCTGGCGGTAGCGGCGGGCGACCGCCAGGCGGCCCTCCCAGTGCGCCACGGTCAGCACCTCGTCGACCTCCAGCGGTACGCCCAGCCGCCGCCGGACCTCGTCGAGCGGGTCCCCGTCGACGGGGTCGTCGTCCGCAACCGGGAAGGTCGCCGTCCACGTCCCGACCCCGTCCCGGGCCACCAGGGTCAGCCCGGCGGCGGCGACGGCGAGGAAGAACCGCCCGTGCCGGCGCAGCACCGGATCGGTGCTGCGGAAGTAGACGTCGCGGTGGTGCGCGCGGGGCCCGAGTTCGTCCTGCTCGATGCCGACGGCGGCGGCTACCGCACTGTTGGCACCGTCGCAGCCGACCACGAATCGGGCGTGTACGCGTTCGCGCAGCCCGCTGCCGGTTTCGACGAGGACGACGTCCACGCCGTCCGGGCCGGACTCCAGCGCCTCGAACGACCATCCCTCCCGCAGGTCGACCAGGTCGTCCGCCCGGCACCGGGCCCGGCCGAGTTCCTCCAGCCGGGACCCGACGATCCGCTGGTACGGCTCCCGGGGCTGGACGCCGTCGCGGTCGTCGGCGATCGTCTTGCGTAGTTGTGCCACTGACGGGTAGCTCCAGACCGAGACCGGGGGCTCGGCGAGGCTGGTGGTCCACAGGAAGGTGAACGGGTGGTCGTCCGGCACGCCTCGTGCCCGGATCTCGTCGACCAGTCCCAGCCGGCGCAGCAGTTCCATACTGCGGGCGTTGAGGTAGTCCATCTTCGGGTGCCGCGACGCCGACCGGGACCGGTCGACCACCAGGCACCGGACACCGTGATGGGCCAGTTCCTGGGCCAGGACCAGGCCGACCGGACCGGCGCCAACCACCAGGACCGGTGTCTCGGTCGTGGTGGGGTGGCGCTGATCGTGCTCGATCACTTGCGCTCCTCGCTGCTTCGAAGGGACGGCCGGGGTCACGAGCGCCACGCGGACACCGCCGTGTCGGCCTGCTCGGCGTTCAGCCGTGGATCGCACAGGGTGGTGTAGCCGGCGACGCCGACCCGGTCGAGCGCCGACGCGTCTGCCACGCACTCTTCGACGGGAGTCGGGGTCGTCTCCAGGTGCAGCCCGCCCGGCACCGCCCCGACCTCGGTGACGACCTGCTGGAACTGCACGAGTTCCCGCAGCACGGTGTGCACCAGCCGGGTCTTGCGGCCGCCGGGCGCGCGGATGGTGTTGCCGTGCATCGGGTCGCACAGCCAGACGACCGGGTGCCCTGCCGCCCGTACCGCCCGGACCAGCTGCGGCAACCGGTCGGCGACCGCGTCGGCGCCCAACCGGGCGATCAGGGTCAGCCGGCCGGGCCGGCGTGCCGGGTCGAGGCGGTCGCAGAGCGCGACCAGCTCGGTGACGCCGGTGCCGGGTCCGACCTTGCAGGCCAGCGGATTGCGTACGGATGCGAACAGGGTCACGTGCGGGCCGTCGAGTCGGCGGGTCCGGTCACCGAGCCATGGCCAGTGGGTGGAGGTGAGGTAGCGGTGCCCGGCCGGGTCGTGGCGTACCAGGGACGACTCGTAGTCCAGGACGAGCGCCTCATGGCTGGTCCACACCCGACCCGTCGCGGGCGTCCCGGCCGTACTCAGGAACCGCATGGCGTGCGCGGACGCCTGGTATCCGGCGAGCATCCGCAAGGGGTCGTGGGCCCGGCTGACCGGATCCGGTTCGGGTCCGTTGACCAGCGAACCCCGGTAGACCGGCAGGTCCTGGGCGCCGATCCGCTCGTGTGAGGCGGAACGCGGCTTCGCGAACTGCCCGGCGATGCGACCGACCGGCACGACCAGCCGGCTGGTGCCGGCCGCCACCCGGTCGGCGAGCGACCTGAGCAGGTCGACCTTTGGTGCGAGGTGCTGCGGTACGCACTCGGCCGGGTCCTCGGCGCAGTCACCGGCCTGGACCACCCGTGCCCGGTCGGCAGCCACCTCCGCCAGCAGGGCGGAGAGGGTGTCCACCTCGTCGGGTGTGACCAGCGGTGGCAGGTGCGCCAACTCGTCGCGCACCTTGGCCGTCAGGGCCTGGTCGGGCCAGTCGGGCTGCTGGTCGGCCGGTGGTCCGGACTCACCGGGATTCGATGTCAATGGCGGTCGGTCGATGTCACTCAATACATCCAACCGAGAATCGCGGACCACAGGCGTCCCTTCAAGACGTGCGGTTGGGTCATCACATTGATCTCGTCGACTGGGTTCGGCGACCTGTATCCGAATGTATTCGCGGACCCGACCACCCCCCACTACTCGTGTGAGTAGTCCGTTACGCTCGGCCGACCCGGCATCCCGCTTTCACGTGATGGATCGCGTCGGGCACGTGTCAATCACCCGCACCCCGGCCGAGAGGCCGTCGTACGGCGTTTGCCGTATCACGCGAAAGCGTGATGCGTGGGCCGAATCCGCGAGCCATCCTCGCCACGTCGCCATGGATCGAGCGGGGGAACGTCGACGCACGGTCGCGGCACAGATAGGGCGAATTGCCATTCGACTAGGTGTGCAAGGAGGAATCTGTGGGTGAAGTGACACGTCGTACGCTGCTGGCTGGGTCCGCGGCGCTGGGCAGCAGCCTGGTCGCCGGGACGACAGCGGCGGCGGCACCGGCGGGGACGGGGGCATCCCCGCTGAACACGACGACCGTGGGTGTGCAGGACTTCCGTTACGCCGACCTGGTCCGGGGTCAGAACGTACGGTTCGTGAGTCAGCCGGAGTACGTCCGGCTGATCCAGACCCCCGACCAGGTGGCCGGTGCCGTACGGGCCGCGGTGCTGGCCGGCAAGCGGATCGCCGTACGCAGCGGCGGCCACTGCTACGAGGACTTCGTCGACAACGCGCAGACCCAGGTCGTCCTTGACCTGTCCGGGATGCGGGCGATCTACTACGACTCGTCCCGACGGGCGTTCGCGGTCGAGTCCGGCGCGACCCTCGGGTCGGTGTACGAGGCCCTGTTCAAGGGCTGGGGGGTGACCGTCCCGGGTGGATCGTGCCCCTCGGTGGCCGTCGGCGGTCAGGTGGCCGGCGGCGGATACGGTCAGTTGAACCGGTCGCACGGCCTGCTGGTGGACTACCTGGACGCGGTCGAGGTGGTGGTCGTCAGGGCTGACCGGACGGTGCAGCGGGTGATCGCCACCTCGGCGGCGAACGACCCCAACCGGGACCTGTGGTGGGGGCACACCGGCGGCGGTGGCGGGAACTTCGGCGTGGTGACCCGCTATTGGTTCAAGACACCGGGGGCGAGCGGGTCGGACCCGACCACCCTGTTGCCGCGACCGCCCGCCGAGCTGTGGATCAACCAGGTGGCGTGGCCGTGGGCGACGCTGACCGAGGCGCACTTCGGCCAGCTGGTACGCAACTTCGGCCGGTGGTGCGAGCAGAACAGCGCCCCCGGCTCACCGTGGACGCGACTGTTCAGCCGGCTCCTGCTGAACCACCAGGCAAACGGGACGATCAACATGGTCACCCAGATCGACGCCTCGGTGCCGGGCGCCGAGGCGATGCTCCAGCAGTTCGTCGCAGCGGTCGGCAACGGGATCCCGGCGCCGCAGGTATGGGACCACCGGCGACTGCCCTGGCTGCACACCACCACCTGGCGGGCGATGTTCGGCGGCGACGCCACCGGCCGGGCGGACTTCAAGTCGACGTACATGCGGGCTGCGTTCCCGGACTCGCACGTGGCTGCGTTCTACCGCCACCTGACCAGCGCCGACTACCGCAATCCGGTGGCGATTCTGCAGATCTCGACCTATGGTGGCCGCACGAACACGGTGTCGCCCACCGCCACGGCGGTGGCCCACCGCGACTCGGTGATGAAGATGCACTACCTGGTCGGCTGGGGCAACGAACCCGAAGACGCCCTGCACATCGACTACCTGCGCCGGTTCTACCGGGACGTGTACGCCGCCACCGGCGGAGTCCCGGTGCCGAACGCGGTCACCGACGGATGTTTCATCAACTATGCCGACATCGACCTGAGCGACCCGGCGTGGAACACCTCCGGTGTGCCCTGGCACCACCTGTACTACAAGGACAACTACCGGATCCTGCAACAGGTCAAGGCGCGGTGGGACCCGACCGACACGTTCCGCCACGCCCAATCGATCCGACTTCCGTAAACCGCGGCCGCAACGGGGAGGTGTGATGCCGAGCAACGGTTCCGGTTCCGTGGTGCACTTACCGGCCACGGAGGTCATGACTTTGATGATGTCGAACGACGGTGTCTGTTACCTGATGGCCGGTCCGGACAGCGGGGCGACGGTCACCACGTTCATCGCCGCCTCGTTCAGCAACACCGACGCCGCACTCGTGGTCATGTGCACGGTCGTGCCGCCGCACGAGGGTTCCGTGCCCCGGGTGCACGAGGACGTCGACGAATCCTTCTACGTCCTCGACGGAGAACTCCAGATGACGGCCGACGGGCGATCGTTCACGATGGCGCCGGGCGACTACACCCTCGTACCCGGCGGTCTGCGGCACGCATGGCGCAACCCCGGCGGCGAGCCGGCGCGGGTCATCCGTACCTGCACCCGCGCCGGTCAGGAGGCCCATCCCTTCCGGGTGGCGGGAATCGGCAGGTAGGGACGGTGGTGGGGGCCCGGCGGGCAGGTGCCCCCACCACCGATCACTACCGGTCGTCCCGCTTGATGCCGGTGATCAGGACGTCACTGAGACCACCGACGTAGAACCGGCCGGCCGGCTCGAAGCCGACTTCGGCGAGCCACTGCTCGTATTCCCGAGCGGTGTAGACCATGCCCTCGCCGGAGGCGATGGTCTGGAAGTACGCCGACAGGTACGCCGCGAGTTCCGGACCGGTTTCGTCGTCGTCCTGGCTCGGCGTCAGGATGAAGATCTGCGAGCCGGGATCGAGTGCCCGTGAAGCCTTCTCCAGCAGCAGCCGGTTGCGCTCGATCGACCAGATCTCCAGGAAGTGCGCGAAGATCAACCCATCGCAGTCCCTCGGCAGCTCGTCGTGGAACACGTCCAGGCCGACCGCGCGTACCCGGTCGTCGAGCCCGGCGTCGGCGATGCGCTCCCGGGCCGCCTCGACGACGCTCGGCAGGTCGACGATGGTGATTTGCAGGTGTGGCCAGCGCCGTGCCAACGCGGTCGCGTTCACGGCGGTGCCGCCGCCGACGTCGAGCAGGTGCCGGCACTCGGACAGGTCGAGCTTGCGGGCCAGGTCGGCAGCGACCGTACGGCTGACGGAGCCCATCATGTGGTGGAACGTCGTCTCGAGCTGCGGGTGGCCGACCAGTCGACCGTACAGCGTGGACGCCTCACCGGACAGCTCTCGCTGCAATCCGATATTGGTGTTCGCCTCCAGCGATTCGTAGAACCAGCCCATCGCCCGGTACGTCAGGTGCTGCTCGAACGGCACGAACGCGCCCGGCAGGTCGGTGAGGTCGGCCGCCAGCGGTTCCGAGATCGCCGTGTTGAAGTAACCATCGCCGTCCTTGGCGACCAGGCCGGCGACGGTGCAACCGAGCAGCAGGACCCGGGTCGGCTGCTCGTCCAGGCCTAGCCGTTTCGCGATCTCCGCGCGGGACAGACCCGGCTCGGCCGCGAGCAGCGTGAACAGGCCCGCCCGGAACGCGGCGCTGAGGAATTGAAAGCGATAATGTGCCTTGTAGAGCGGACGGAGTGCGGTCTCCGCCTGGTTGTCCAGGCGCGGGCCCATTGCTCGTGTCATATTGTCGCCTCCGACTCGTCTCACACCACTCACCTGTCTACCCGCGTAGACTAGCCATTCGGCGATTGCCGGGTAATCACGTAATCGCGTGATCCTATCAATTTCGATTCGCGTATTCGCGGTATGGACGGTGCGAGTCAGGGCTGGATAACGTTGCCTTTCAACCGCCTATCCGGAGGTTCGGAAATGACCGCACTCCCCCGGCGCCGTCTGCTCGCCGGAACCTCCGCAGCGGTGGGCGCCACCATGCTCGGCGGATCACCCACGGGCGCCGACCCCGCGGCAGAGTCCACACCCGAGCCGGTGACCGTACGGCCCGCTGACCCGCGCTACCCGGAACTCGTCACCGGCAACAACCAGCGGTGGGTCGCCCGCCCGGCGTACGTCGTGCTGCCGACCTCGACGGCGCAGGTGGTCGCGGCGGTCCAGGCCGCGGTCGACGCCGGCCGCCGAATCTCGGTACGCAGCGGGGGACACTGCTACGAGGACTTCGTCTACCACCGGGACGCCCAGGTGATCGTGGACCTGTCCGAGTTGCGCGACATCCACTACGAGCGGCGGTACGGGGCGTTCTCCGTCGCGCCGGGGGCGACCCTGCTCGAGGTGTACCGGACCCTGTTGCGCCGCTGGGGGGTGACCATCCCAGGTGGTAGCTGCTACTCGGTCGGCGCCGGCGGGCACATCGTCGGCGGCGGATACGGTTTCCTCTCCCGCCGGCACGGGCTGACCGTGGACCACCTGTACGGGGTCGAAGTGGTGGTCGTGGACGCCGCCGGCCGGGCCCGCAGTGTCGTCGCCACCCGGGACGACACCGACAACGACCTGTGGTGGGCGCACACGGGCGGCGGCGGTGGCAACTTCGGCATCGTCACCCGTTACCTGCTGCGCTCACCCGGGGCCAGCGGCACCAGCCCGGAGTCGGCGCTGCCCCGGCCGCCGAGCACCGTGCTGCTGCGCGCGACCGGGCTGGACTGGGCCGGTCTGGACGAGGAGCGGTTCGTCCGGCTGGTCGCCAACTACGGCCGCTGGCACGAGGCGAACAGCGCACCGGACTCGCCCGCAACGGCACTCAGCGCGGTGCTGGCGCTCAACCACCGCGCCGCGGGCGGCAACGCGCTGCTCGCCCAGGTCGACGGCGATGCCCGGGACGCGGCTGGGCTGCTGGACGGATTCTTCGCAGCCGTGCTCGACGGCGTACTGGACGGCGCCGCCCGCACCGGGGAGCCGACCACGCCGCTGGGCCACCTGGGCCCGATGCCGGCGCTGGCGCAACCCCGCCATTGGCCCTGGCTGCACGCGACCGCCTACCTGGGCACGAACACCCCGGCGCTGACCGACCCGCTGCAACGTGGCGCGCACAAGGCGGCCTACCTGCGCCGGTCCCTGCCCGCAGGTGCGAGCCGGGTGCTGTTCCGGCAGCTCACCATGGCGGGACCGGCGAATCCCCGGGCCGGGGCGGTGCTGTTCTCCCACGGCGGCCGGGTGAACGCGGTGGCGCCCGCGGCGACCGCAGTCGCCCAGCGCGACTCGGTGCTCAAGCTGCTGGTGCAGTCGTTCTGGTCCGAGGCCGCCGACGACGAGCCCCAGCTCGGCTGGGTACGCGACACCTACCGGCAGCTCTTCGCGGACACCGGTGGTGTGCCGGTCCCCAACGAGCTGACCGATGGCTGCTACATCAACTACCCCGACGGGGACCTGGGCGACGAGCGCTGGAACGGTTCGGGCGTCGGCTGGCAGACGCTCTACTACAAGGACAACTATCGCCGGTTGCAGCAGGTCAAGGCGCGTTGGGATCCGACGGACGTGTTCCGGCACGCCCAGTCCGTACGGTTGCCTGGCAGGGACTGAGCGGGTCGTCGACGGCACGGCCCGACAAAAAATCACGAAAGCACGTGATGCCGTCAAACGGCGCCGTCACGAGGATCGTGGAGGGCCGCGATCCTCGGCGAGACGCGGCCGACAGTCACCGACAGAGGAGATCGAATGGGTGTTCAGGGCAAGGCCGCGATCGTCACCGGCGCCTCGCGTGGGATAGGCCGGGCCGTGGCCGAGCGGCTGGGCCGGGACGGTGCCAAGGTCGTCGTGCACTACCAGCGCAACAAGGACGCGGCCGAGCAGGTCGTGAGCACCATCGTGCAGTCCGGCGGCGAGGCCGTCTCGGTGGCCGGCGACATCGCGGTGGCCGCCGACATCCGGGCGCTCTACGAGGTGGCCCTCACGCAGTTCGGCGCCGTCGACATCGTCGTGAACAACGCCGGCACGGTGGTCGGCGGCCCGGTCGAATACATCTCCGAGGAGGACTTCGACCGGGTGGTCGCGGTCAACCTGCGCAGCGTGTTCGTGTCCGCGCAGGAGGCCGCCAAGCACCTCTCCGACGGTGGTCGCATCATCAACATCTCGGCACGTACGCCGGTAGCGGCGGTGGCGATGCTCGGTGTGTACGCCGCCACCAAGGCCGGGGTGGATGTATTGACCCAGTCGCTGGCTCACCAGTTCGGCCCGCGCGGGATCACCGTCAACGCGGTCGCCCCCGGACCGACGGACACCGACCTGCTGGCGCCGGACGCGCGGGCCAACCTCGACGCGATCATCGGCCAGACGCCGCTGCGCCGCCTGGGCCAGCCGGCCGACGTGGCCTCCGTGGTCGCCTTCCTGGCCGGCCCGGATGCTGCCTGGGTGACCGGGCAGACCATCCACGCCGACGGCGGGATCCTCTGACGTCCGATCGTCCCGAGCTGCGCGGGTACCGGGTGTGGAGTCCCACACCCGGTGCCCGGTCGTCGTGACTCCACTCCCGACCTGCGCCGGGACTGCACTGACCCGCTCGCCGACGATCGTGACGACCAGCAAGGTATAGGCTGCAAGCGGTGATGAGGACGATCGTCCGTTGATCCGTTCCCGGCCGCGCGACGGTGTCACCTTCCCGTGCCGGCGAGCGATCGAGCCGAGGAGGCGGCAGGATGCCACGCCAGTTCCCGCTCGTGGGACGGGACGAGACGATGGCGGTGCTGGACAGCGCCGTGGCGGCCGTCGCGCAGGGGTCCGGCGGATGCGTGGTCATCGAGGGCTCCGCTGGGATCGGCAAGTCCCGCGTACTGGCGGCTGCCACGGCGCGGGCCGATGCCCTGGGTGTCGGTGTCGCCGCCGGGCGGGCCACCGAGCTCGACCGGGTGGCGCCGCTGACCACCTTCCTCGCGGCCCTGCGCGGTTCGACGCCGCAGGTGCTCGACGAGGCGCAGCTGGCCGACCTGATGCGACACCAGGATGCAAAGTTCTGGCTTGTCGATCGGCTGTGCGAGTTCGTCGAGAGTTACTGCCGTGACCGCAGCCTGGTCATCACCCTGGACGACGCGCAGTGGCTGGACGAACTCACCTCCCTGGCGCTGCGCGTGATGGTGCCCGCGCTGTCCTCCGCGCCGCTGCTCTGGCTGCTCACCCGCCGCTACCCGGCCGGCCGCTCACCCGCCGACGACACCGTGGAGTGGCTGGTCGGCGAGGGGGCACAACGGCTGGCGCTCGGCCCGCTAGACCCGGAAGCCACCGCGCAACTCTGTGCCAACGTGCTCGGCGGCCGACCCGGACCGGGCCTGCTCGCCCTCGCCGACGGGGGCGGCGGCAACCCGTTCCTCCTGGAGGAACTGCTGACCACACTCCAGTCGGCCGATCGGATCAGACACGTCGGCGGCCTCGCCGAGATCTCCGGCGACGGGCTGCCGAGCAGTTTCGTGACCGCCGTGGACCGCCGCCTCGGGGAACTCCCGGTCGAGCTGCGACGGCTACTGGAAGCCGGGTCGGTGCTCGGCCGCCCGTTCACCCTGCACGAAGTGGCGGGCCTGCTGGCCCAGCCAACCGCCGAGTTGCTCGACGCCACCCGGACGGCGGTGGAGAGCGAGACGCTGGTGGACGACGGCGACACGCTGTGGTTCCGGCACAGTCTGATCCGTGAGGCAATTTACGACGGGCTGCCCGGCGCGGCCCGTAAGGCGCTACACCGGGACGCGGCGACCGTCCTGCGGGCCGAAGGGCGACCGTCGCCCGAGGTCGCCGCGCACTTCGTCAGCGGGGCGCAGCAGGTCGGTCCGCAGGCAATGGAGATCCTCCGGGAGGCGCTGGACGAGGTCGCACACTCCACGCCCGGGGCCGCCGCCGACCTCATCCTGCGTACGCTCGACCTGCTGACCGAGCAGGACCCGGCCCGGCTACGGCTGATCGCCGACGCCATCCGCCTGCTCGCGTCCGCCGGCCGGCTGGCCGAGGCACAGCGGCTCGGCGACGTGTACCTCGGGTGTGAACTGCCCACCCCGGACGAGGCGGCGATCCGGCTCGGGCTCGCCGAGGCGCTCAAGCACGCGGGCCAGAACCGCGAGGTAGTGGGCTACACCTCGCGCGCCCTCGCTCAGCAGGGGGTGCCGACCCGGGACTACGCCAACCTGCTCGCCGTGCAGGCGCACGCGTTGCTGCAACTCGACGACCTGACCGGCGCCCGGGACAGCGCCACCCGCGCGGTCGAGCTGGGTGAGCTGAGCGGCAACCATCCGGCCATGGTGTCCGGCGGCGCCGCGCAGAGCGCGGTCGCGTACGCCCGCGGTGACCTGGACCTGGCACTGCGCTACGCCGACGACGCGGTGGTGCTGACCAACCGGGTGCACGGCGAGGCACAGCACCGCCACCCCCGACTCTGGCTGGGTCTGGCCCTGGCCTCGCTCGACCAGACCGAGCAGGCCGCCGAGGTGTACGCAGCCGACCGGCGCATATCCAACCAGCTCGGCACGGTCTGGTCCCACCCGCTGTCGCACCTGTTCCGGGCGGACCTGCTGGTCTCCACCGGGCAGCTCGCCGACGCGGAAGCGGAGGCCGAGGCCGGGCTGCTGGCCGCCGAGCAACTGGGCGCCACCGCGTGCGCGCCCGCGCTGCTGGCCACCCTCGCCCACCTCGCCGTACGCCGGGAGGACCAACCGGCAGCCCGCCGTTACCTGCGCCGGGTCCAGCAGCGCCTGGACTCCGGGGTGAGTGCGACGCCGGAGGAGGTGCGCTGGGAACTCGCCCTCTATCAGGATGCGGAGGGGTCGCCGGCGACTGCTTTCGAGACCCTCAAGGGCATCTATCCGGCCTTGCTGGATCGGCCGTACCTGCTGGTGCAGGAGCCGTCGGCGGCCCCGCATCTGATCCGGCTGGCGCTCGCCGTCGCCGCGCGGGACGATGCAGAGGTGGTGGTCGACGCGATCCGGCGGCTGGCCGACCGCAACCCGTCGGTCTGTTCCCTGGCTGGTGCCGCGCTGCACGCCGAGGGCCTGTTCGGCGAGGACCTGGACACTCTGCGCGCGGCGGTGGCCGCGTACCGGGCGAGTCCCAGGCCGCTGGCCCGCGCGTCGGCGCTGGAGGACCTGGGCCGCGCCGAGCAGGCCCGGGGCAACGGGGACGCCGCCGCGCAGTCGATGGAGCAGGCCCTGACGCTGTACGCCGACGCGGGTGCCCGCCGGGATGCCAAACGGGCAAGGACCCGGCTGTACGCGATGACGGCCCGCCGTACCTCCGGGCGCGGTTCGCGGCGGCCGAAGACCGGGTGGGCCAGTCTGACCCAGTCGGAGCTGCGGGTGGTCCGTCTGGTGGCGAAGGGCCTCACAAACCGGGAGATCGGTACGCGGCTTTTCCTGTCCCGGCACACGGTGGACAGCCACGTGCGGCACGCCTTCGGCAAACTCCAGTTGTCCAGCCGGGTCGAGCTGACCCGGGTGGTGATGACGAACAGCCCCGACACCGACGAGCCGGACTTCTGATCACACCCGGTCCGGCGCTGTCCCCGCTGGGTGACGCGCCACGATGAAGCGGGTGAGCACGGCGCCGAGTAGTGCGGCGCCGAGCGCGCAGGTCAGCGCCCAGGAGTAGCCGGAAACCAGGGCGTCGGTACGGTCCAGCCGGTCGGTCACGGCGGCGGTACGGCTGTCCGCGACGACCGCCAGGATCGCGAGCCCGAGCGCCCCTCCGGCCTGGTACGTGGTGGTCGCGAGGCCGGAGGCGGCACCGGCGATCGGCCCGCTGACGCCCATTGTGCAGACCACGAAGGACGACACGAT
Source organism: Micromonospora sp. NPDC049523 (assembly GCF_040676775.1). Lineage (NCBI taxonomy): Bacteria > Bacillati > Actinomycetota > Actinomycetes > Micromonosporales > Micromonosporaceae > Micromonospora > Micromonospora sp. NPDC049523. Next base: position 332,238 of record NZ_JBFAPP010000007.1, read on the forward strand.
CGACATACCGACGCCGAAGGCCCAGACGGCGGCGGGCACCGCGAACGCGATCGTGACCGGCCGCTCGTCGCTGATCAGCACGGCCCACAGGCCCAGGGCCAGCGCCTGGACCACCAGCCCGGCGGCGAGCACGTTCGGCGGGCCGAACCGGAGCAGCCTCGGCGCCGCTTGGGTGCCGGCGAGCATGGCCAACGGTACCGGCAGGGTGACGAACGCTGCCTCCATGGCGCTGTAACCGCGTACCTGCTGGAGGAACAGGGCGACGAAGAACAGGGTGGCGATCAGTACGGCGCCGACCAACGAGAAGATCATGTTTCCGACGACGACGTTGCGTCGTGCGAACAGCTCGGTTGGCAGCAACGGGGCGGCGCCCCGGAGTTGACGAAGCACGAACGTGACGAGCAACGCGCCCGCAAGGGTGAACTCGGTGAGGGTGACCACGGAGGTCCACCCCTGCGCGCTGCCCCGGAGCACGGCGAGGATGAGCAGGATCAGTCCACCGGTGACGGCGACCGCGCCGAGGATGTCGAGGCGTCCCTGCCGCCCCGGCTCGGTGCGCGGCAGCAGGCGGAGCGCGGCGACCAGCACGACGAGGCAGATCGGTAGGTTGATCAGGAAGATTCCCTGCCAGGCGACGCTGGTGAGCAGCCCCCCGAGGACCAGTCCGACCGGGGCGGCGAGGCCGGCCATACCGCTGAAGATGCCCAGCGCCCGGTTCCGCTCGGCGCCCTCCGGGAAGATGTCGGTGATCAGTGCCAGCGCCGCCGGAGTCACCACGGCCGCACCCAGCCCCTGGAGGAGCCGGCCGGTCACCAGTTGCCACGGCGTCACCGACAGCGCGCAGGCCAGGGAGAAGACCGCGAACAGGACAACCCCGGCGACGAACAGCCGCCGCCGGCCGACGATGTCGGTCGCGCGACCGGCCAGCAGCATGAACCCGGCGAAGCCCACGATGTAGGCATCGATGACCCAGGCGATCGTGGTGGGTGAGAAGTCGAGATCCGACCCGATGCTCGGCAGCGCCACGTTCACCGCGGATGCGTCGATCACGGAGATGAACTCGATCAGGGCGAGAATCCAGAAGATCATCCACGGACTGCGCCGGCCGGAGCCCGGCGCTCCGGGTTTGTACGATCCGGCCTCGACAGCACTCATAACCGCAGACCGCTTTCCGGCTCGCTTACCCGCAAGGTCGACGGTGGCCGACGCCCCCATCGTCGCGATCCGCGCGTAGCGCGCCATCACGCGTTGTCGTGATATCGCCCGACCTCTGCGAACCGGGGGGTGCACAGATCCCGGGAACACGGGATGTCCCGGGCCGGGCCGACACGAGAACCTGCTAGCCGGGGACTTCTCCCGTGCCGGCCGACGCGTACGACCTCACCGGAAGGAATGACGTTGATAAATTTCACGCATACCGTTCTCGTCAACGACGACGACGACCTCCCGGAGATCAAGGCCGATCAGTTGTGGACCATCCTGGAGTACAAGTCGCGCAACCCGGTGCTGTTCGTCCCGTCGATCACGAAGTCCGAGGTGATCGACGATGCCGGCGACCAGTTCGTCCGCCGCATCGTGGTCCGGGGAGCCATCACCGTACGGGAGCGGGTGCTGCTCGAACCGCACCGCCGGATCGTCTTCGAGCAGTTGGACAGCCCCTACCTGACGACGATCGTCAACGAGATGGGTGAGGACGACCGGGGCAGGCTCACCTTCACGTTGATCGCCACGCTGTCGGCCCCAGGGATCGAACGAAGCCGGCGGGAGAGTGGCTTCGTCGCCGAGAACGAGGCCGTCTTCTTCGACACGGCCCGCGCCACCGTCAACTCGATCCGGTTGTACGCCGCGGCCCACCAGCCCGAGCTGGCGTAGCGTCGCCGGTGCCGTTCGCGGGGCCGATAGTTGCACGTGGGACCGCTCCCCGCTCCTCCCCCATCGGGCACTCCTCCCCTCGAACCGCTTCACGCCCGACACGGGCACCCGTGCGTTCCCCGAAGACGGGCACCCACACCTGGAATCGGGGACCGGATCGGCGGCGGCGCGGGTCCCGCTGGCCGCCATGGGCAGGCGAAACGGCCATGTGACGCACCGCTCCGTGTGCACCGTGAGCGGGCCCGCGGGTTGGGAGACTGCGCAGGTGAAGGCTATCGGCGGCGCCTGGTGGCGGTGGCGGTTCACCCCGCTGTCCGAGGGCACCAAAGTCACCCGGCTGGAGCTCTTCTTCGACCTGGTGTTCGTCTACGCGTTCTTCAACATGGCCCGGTCGACCTCGGAGGACTTCAACCTCGACGGACTACTACGCGGACTCCTGGTCCTGTCCCTGCTCTGGTGGTGCTGGTGCTCCTACGTCATGACCGGCAACAGCGTCCGAACCGATGCCGGCATCATGCCCGTTGTCCTGTTCGCCGCCATGGCCGTCATCTTCGTCGCCAGCCTGGCCATCCCCCAGTCCTTCACCACCGAGAGACCCGGGACGCTGTCCGCCCCACTGGTCTTCGCCATCTGCTACTTCCTCGTCCGTGCCCTACACCTGTCGATCTTCTGGTACGCCGCGCACAACAACCCGCTGCTGCGACACCAGCTCCTCCGGATCACCGTGCCCACGCTCGTTGCCACGCTCCTGCTGGTCGCCGCCGCCCTGCTGCCACAGCAGCTGGTCGACCAGCCGCACCGGTTCGACGCCCGGGTCGCGCTGTGGTCTCTTGCCGTGATCATCGAGTACGCGACCAGCTTCGCCGTCGGCTTCCGAGGGTTCGACATCCCCTCGGCCGCGCACTGCGCCGAGCGGTACGCGCTGATCACCACTATCGCCTTCGGCGAAGCGATCATTTCGGTAGGAACCGGAGCCCGAGAGGTCGGCCCCTCGATCACCTGGCCGCTGATCGGCGCGGCGGTCCTCGGCATCGTGCTCACCGCGTGCCTCTGGTGGGCCTACTTCGACCTCATCGCCCTCGCCGCGGAACAGGTCCTGCGTGAACTCCACGGGCCTGCCCGCGTCGCCCTCGCCCGTGACGCCTACAACTACCTCCACCTACCCATGATCGCCGGCATCATCATGCTCTCCCTCGGCGCCGAGAAACTCCTCCGCGCGACGGGCAAGCCCGCCACCATGCACCAGCCGCTCCACGGTCTGGCCCTCTACCTGCTCTACGGCGGGACGATCCTCTTCCTGCTCGGACACCTGTGCTTCCAGCTACGCGCGCTGCGGACGGTCTCGTGGACCCGGGTCACCACCATCGTGCTACTGGCGGGCCTCATACCGCTGGCCGGGCACATGCCCGGACTCGGCGCTCTCGCCCTACTGACCGCGGTCGGTCTCGCGCTCACCATCACCGAACTCGTCATCTTCGCCGGCCCCCGACGAGCCCTACGAGCCGCAGTCCACCAAGAGGCTGTCAGCCACGCTGCCCGCGAGACCGAGTGGCGCCGCCAACACCGGTGACTCAACAGCCTCGAACCGCACCCGGCCCGCCGGACGGCGGAGGTCGCCGCCCGGCGTAGCACGGGGTGCTGTTCCGGCCGCTACTGGGCGAGGCCGACAATGTTGCCGTCGGCGTCCTTGACCATCGCGACCAGCATGCCGCCACCGACATCTGTCGCGTCTTGGAGCACCTCGGCGCCCGCCTCGACCAGGCCGGCGATCGCCGCGGCCACGTCCGGCACGGTCCAGTACGGGACCGGCGCGTTCATGCCCTTCTTGTGTCCGTTGGGGTCCAGGCCGACCTTCTGCCCATCGACCTCGTACTGGACGTAGTAGGGCTCGTCCACCACCGGGGCGACCCCCAGGAGCGCGGCGTACACCGACTTGGCCTTGTCGAGGTCACTGACCGGGATGATGATCGTTTGTGCGGCGCCAGTCACGGGAACTTCCTCTTCTCACAGGTCACAGGGTGCGAGTGCCCCTCCTGTCGTAACCTACGGCCCACGGTCGGGGTGATGCTTCTTCATTCCTGATCGTTGCGACCCGACCATCACCGCGCCCTAACCGACCCTTGTCCCCACTCCCCGGCGGGCTCGCGGATGCCTCGGCCGACTGGAACGATCATGGCTTGCGCCGCCGTCAGGTGGGCCCGAGATCGCCACGTGACGTCGTAGAGTCGCCGTACCCCGGCGCCCCGCCGACCGTCCATCGGAGACAAGAGATGCACTCGTACGACATGGTGTCGCTCGGGCGTACCGGCGTCACCGTCAGCCGGCTCGGTCTCGGCCTGGCCTCCCTCGGCGGCATGTTCGCGCCGGTCGACGAGGATCAGGCCCGCGCCACCATCGACGCCGCCTGGGACCTTGGCGTACGCCTCTACGACACCGCACCGGTCTACGGATACGGCCGCTCCGAGACCCGCGCCGGGCTGGCCCTGCGCCCCCGGCCGCGCGACGAGTACATCCTGTGCACCAAGGTTGGCCGGCTCATCGAACCGGGTGGCGCGGACACCCAGTCGATCTGGGTCGACCCGCCACCGGGTGTCGCCCCTCGTCTCGACTACCGCTATCCCGCCGTGATCCGATCCGTGGAGGAGAGTCTGGAACGTCTCGGCCTCGACCGGATCGACGTCCTGCACGTACACGATCCGGAACAGGACTACCCGACGGCCCTGACCGAGGCGTACCGCGCCCTGGCCGACCTCCGCGCCGCCGGGGTGATCCGGGCCGTCTCGCTCGGGGTGAACCACGCCGACGTGGCAGCCCGGTTCATCCGCGAGGCACCCGCGCCCGGGCCCGACTGCGTCCTGCTCGCGGGCCGTTACACACTGCTGGACCAGTCCGGGTCAGCCGACCTGCTCCCCCTGTGCCAGCAGCGCGGAATCGCGGTGATGGCGGCCGGAGTGTTCCAGTCCGGCCTGCTGGCCGAGCCGCGCACCGGAGCCGCGTACGGCTACGGCCGAGTGCCGGACACGCTGCTCAGCCGCGTCCGCGCGCTCCGGCACCTCTGTCGCCGGTACGACGTGCCACCACTGGCCGCCGCGATCCAGTTCGCGTTCGGGCACCCCTCCGTCGCGGCGGTGGTGGTCGGTGCCCGTGCACCCCACGAGATGGACGACAACGCGGCGCTCCTGACACACCCGATTCCCCCCGAACTGTGGCGGCGGATGAAATCCGTGGGACTGCTGCCGGAGGGTGCGCCCACCCCGTCGGCCGAGGCCTGACACGGGCTGCCGGCAACCAGGCACAGCTCGAAGTGCAGGTGCGGATCCCCCGGTTGGTGCAACAGGAACGCCGCGAAGTCCTCCGCCGCCCCCGGAGGTGGAGGGCAGCAGGGGTGCCGACCGAGCACGGGTCGGGTCACTCCGGGTCGGGCATCTGCCCCTCTGCGCGGAGTTGCTCGAAGTGCAACTCCGGCGGCGGATCCGGATCCCAGTCCGATGGTCGGGGCGTCTCCGGGCCGTCCGGACCGACCCGGACGAACGACTCGACCCGGGTCACCCGGCAACGCACGCCCTTCACCTCGAACTCGTCCGTACGGGGCGCCTCGAACTCCTCCCGAGCCCGGGTGTACGCCGCCCTGATCTCTTCGAACGACGCGTTCTCGTGCGGGACGATGTCGCTGAACCTGAAGGACGCCGATTCCCGGGCGGCCTGCGGCGTCGGGTACGTGGAGAACGACCGGGGTCGCCACCTGCCGTCTACGTATTCGCCGATGGTGAAGCCGACCGGCAGCAACACCACGTTCGGATGGGTGACCAACGCCCGCCGGGAGTCCTCGCGTACGTCGTCGGGCACGATTCCCCCCTTCTTGTAGAACGAGGGAACGAGTTCCATCCGCAGTATGCCGTCGGCAAGGCCGGTGCTCGCGCCCGGGTCGATGACGAATCCCTCCATCTGCGTACCCAGCGTGCCCTTCTGGCGAGTGGGACGAGGGTCCGGGTCGGTAGGCCGGGGCGGCTCCGGTCCGTCCGGTCCCATCCGGATGAACGGCTGGGCACGGATGATCCGGTAGCGGCGGCCGTTGACCGTGAGGTCGTTCACCACCTCCCAGTCGAGCAGCCGGATCGCCGCCTCGTACTCCTTGCGCTCGGCCGCCTTCTCGGCGGTGTCCGGCGTCTCGCTGAGCAGCCGCCGGAAGTGGGAACCGAGATCGTCACGGGTGCCCTGCGGCTCGTCGCCGAGCAGGCTGAGAATCCGCCACCGGTGATCCACCTCCTCGGCGCGACCGAAGACGGGTGCCCCCCACATCAGCTTGGGATAGGCAAGCGAGCGGCGGCGCGCGTCGTCCTCGGAAACCGCCGATACCGGGTCGTCTTTCTGCTCGATGTTGATCAGCAGGTGATCGGGAACCTGCTTACCGTAATGCGTCATGGACACACTGTGCCCTGCTGTCGTTCGACCCACGGCTCGCACACGCCGGCATCAGCGCAGTGCCGTCTGACGGGTGATCCGCACCGCGTCGGCGATGACGTAGCCGGTGTCGGCGGTCCAGCGGCTCACCCCCACCCGGTTGGCGTCCCCGGCGGCCAGCGTGAACGCGCCGAGCGACACCCACCGGCCGCCGTTGAGGCGCTGGTTGACCCGTACCGTCTGGTTACCCCCGGTGGTGGCGACGATGTACGGGGTCGAGTCGTTGTAGTCCGCGTTTGCCGGATACCAGACCGCCACCTCGTACGAGGCTGTCTCCGGGATGGCGAACCTGTACCAGGCGACATCGCTGGTCGGGGTCGGGTTCGCGAACCGGTAGTCGGCGCCGAACCGCTGGCCGGAGTAACCGGACGTGCCCCAGTTCGCACTCGCGGTGAACCGACCGGAGGTGGCGTTGTCGACCGTGCTGCTCCAGGCCGGCGGATGCGCACCGGTCGAGACGTCGAGGTAGTTGCGGTCGATGCGGAGCTGTACGCCTCCCCAGGTCTCGTAGACATCTCCGGCGTACTGGTGCAGTCGTTGGCGATTGGCCCAGTACGCCGCCGGGACGTACGGTCCGGCGTCGGTGTTCGCCACGTTGTTCCACCAGGCGAACCAGATGTGGTCCACGCGGCTGTAGGAAGGGTCGTCGTACGCGCTGGCGACGTCCGCGATACCGGACGCCCCGCTGGAGTACACGCCCGCGAGGTAGCCGTACGAGTGGAGCGTGTCGGTCCAGCCGGAGAGGAACGAGAGGACCGCGGCCCTGCAGGACGCGTTCGACGGGTAGGCCTCGATGTCGTTGTAGATCGCACTGCCGGCGAGGATGCCCAACGCCTGCGCGGCACCTACCGCGCTGGTCGCCGCGGTCGAGCCCTGCGCTCGCGCGGTGGCGGGGTCGGTCGAGATCAGCAGTGAGTAGCGCGCGGAGCAGGGTGCCTGGCGGCCGAGCTCGATCGGGATCAGGCGCCAACCGTTCGCGGTCTGGTTGGCCACCCAGGTCGCGGTCAGGTTCGGCTGGGCGCAGGACCGGTTGGCGCCGCTGATGTAGACGCCGACCGCACGGTAGGGCGAGCTGGCTCGCCAGGCGTCCATGGTCGACTGGGACGGCGCCGTACACGTGTCGAAGCCCCTGCCGGTGTAGGTGCCCGGCTGAGGTCCGGCGGCAGCCAGCGGTGTCCGGCGGGGCGCGGCTCGCGGGGCGGTGGCGGCATCGGCGAACGCCGACGCCACCGCGTCCGGGCCGAGGGTCGCGGTGGCCAGGATCTCGCGTACGAGGGGTTCGGTCAGCGGGGTGTGCACCGCCGTGACGAGCACGCCCGCGTCGCGCACCGCGACCCGGACGGAGTCGTCGCGTGACGCCGGGGCGCTTGCGACCGCCGTGCCCGATGCCGTGATGGCGGTGTCCGGCGAGATGCGGTCCGCCGAGACCACGTCGATCGGCTCGATGACCAGGCCCGCCGTCCGACCGACGAGGTGGGCGGGGCAGGACGACCCGTCGCCCGGATGTCCCAGGTAGACCGTGGGCCGGTCGAACCGGACGCAGGCGCGCGGATTGTCGGCCAGGTCGACGACCCGCCAGGTGTCCGGAACCGTCACCCGATAGCCCCGGTATCCGATGGTGCGGAAGCCCTCCGTGGCGTGCGGGTTCTCCGTATGGGCAGCACGCGCAGGCACGGGGGCCACCAGTGAGCTGACGATGATGAACAGGAAACCGGTCAGACTCGCCGTGAAGTGTTTCATCCGACCCTCCGGGAGGAGAACCTCTTACTTGGGGAGAAGCTCGACAATTCATACCATCTATCGATGTTTACCACTAGAGGTTTGTCGCCGAATCCCGCCCACCAGGGAATCTGTGCCCGCCGGTCACCCGAATCCACAGGGGTGGGGCCTCGTCGACCTTAGGCTGGTGACCAGGGTGACAGTGCGGGGACGGCGGTGCGCGGGTGATGCTAGGAGGCCGACGACGAAGGAGGGGGACGACATGGCTACGGAGAAGGCGATTCTGGCCGGAGGCTGTTTCTGGGGGATGCAGGACCTGATCCGCCGACGCCCCGGTGTGGTGACGACACGGGTCGGTTACACCGGCGGTGAGGTCGCGAATGCCACCTACCGCAACCACGAGGGTCACGCGGAGGCTATCGAGATCACGTTCGATCCGTCGACGACGTCGTACCGGGACCTGCTCGAGTTCTTCTTCCAGATCCACGATCCGACCACCTTGAACCGTCAGGGCGGCGACATCGGCACCAGCTACCGGTCGGCGATCTTCTACGAGAGCGACGAGCAGAAGCGGGTCGCCGAGGACACCATCGCCGATGTCGACGCGTCCGGGCTCTGGCCGGGCAAGGTCGTCACCGAGGTAACCGCTGCCGGCCCGTTCTGGGAGGCGGAGCCGGAGCACCAGGATTATCTGGAGCGCATTCCGAACGGTTACACCTGCCACTTCCCGCGACCGAACTGGACGCTACCGCGTCGTTCCCAGTAACCAGCCGAGCCGCCCGTCACAGCCACCCGACGCGTCTCTCGTGCCGACGAGCATCGGCGCCTGACTGACGCAGATGGGGATCAGCCATCGGCGCCGGGCGGCTCGCGAGTTCTTGTCAGGCACCTGGGGCGAGGGCGTCGGCGAGGCGTGCGAGGGCCGCGGTGAAGTCACTGGCGGGGAGGTGACCGAAGCCGACCCGGAAGACCCGGTCGTGCTCGCCGAACCAGGATCCCGGCGCGACGCGGGTGTCCCGCTCGGCGAGGCGGGCGTAGAAGGTCCGGACGGCGTGGTCGGGGAACCGGTCTGCGGGTAGGCGCAGGCAGCACATGGCTCCGCCGTCCGGGGGGACGATGTCGACTTGCTGCTCCGCCGCCCAGTGCAGCAGCTCGTCGAGCGCCTCCCGGAGTCGTTCGGCGCGCGGCGCAAGGAACTCGTCCCGCCGCCGGAGTACCTGGGCGGCGAGGAATTCGTCCACGGTGGAGCAGGCGATCGTGGTCAGGAACTTGGCCTCACGCAGTCGGTCGTAGAGCGCGGTGTCGGTCGTGGTCAACCAGCCGACGCGCAGGCCGGGTGCGCCGTGCGCCTTGGACACGGAGGAACAGGTGACGAGTTGCGGCGACAGCGTCGCCGTCGAACGAGGTGCTGCCGCGTCGCCGTAGGTGGACTCCCGGTAGGTCTCGTCGACCAGGACGACCGCGTCGGGTGCGCGCTCCCCCACCATCGCTAGCAACGCACGCAACTCATGCTCGCTGAATCGGACGCCGGACGGGTTCTGCGGCGAGGCCAGCGACACCAGGCGGGTACGCGGGTCGAGCTGCGTGGAGATCCGGTCCAGCGGCAACCGGTAGCCGTCGCCGAACGACAACGGCACCACGTCCACCCGCGCCCCGAGCCCTTCCGGGACCGTTCGAGCCGGCGGGAAGCACGGTGTTGCCAGCAGAACCCGATCACCGGGGGTGCAGGTGGCCTGGGCCAGGAGGAACATCGCCTCGATCGCGCCGACCGTCACCAGTACCTGCTCGGCGTCCACCCCGATGTCGGCGGCGATCAGCGCGCGCAAGCGGGCATCACCGCGTGAGGTGCCGTAGCCCAGCGGGACAGCGGCGAGCGTCGCCACGTCGGCCAGGTCGCCGAGGTTCAGCGGCGGGCTTGTGCTCTCCGCCAGGTCGTACCGAACCGGGTGGTCGATCAGGGCGGTCATGGGGCTCGGCGCGAAGGCGGTCATGGTGCACATCGTCGAGGTGTACGCCGTGCAGGGGCAGAGCCAATGCAGATGAACTGGTCGTCCGCCGGCTTGTCGTGGTGTCTGCGATATACGGTCGGTCGTGTCACCGTCGCGGTCAGTCTCCGACCGATCGCGGTCGTGGCGAGCGCTGAGCGCTCGGGGCGCGGTGTCAGTCCTCGACGGCATTCAGAATGCGGATGTCGCGTTCGGCGCCGTCGCCGAGCGCGGCCAGCGCCTCCTGGTACGCGTTGCTGCGGTACGCCGCGACTGCGGCATCGGCGCTGTCGAAGCGGATGACGGTTGTTCGCAGACCAGCGGATCCCTCCAGCACATGCACCGGGTTGCCGCGGGCGAGGAACACTCCGCCGGCCGCCCGTACCGCCGGGCCAGCCAGCTCGACGTAGCGTGCGAGCTTGGCCTCGTCATGGATGGCGGTGAAGGTGTTGATCCAATACGCGGTCATACCCATATGATGCCTTTCCGGTACACCGGTCGGACGGCCGGGCTCATCAGGGCGAAGTCGTCGCGGTTGATCGACTGCAGTGTGCTGGCGGCCAGTGCGACGAGAAGAAATCTCAGCGGAGCGTCGGATCGGGGCAGCGGCGTTCGTTGCAAGGGTGGAAGGCGGCCCGAGGGGCGCCGACACGATGGCTGGAGATGATCACGATGGTGCAGTACCTGATTTCCGTGCTGGACGACACGACCGACTCCGCCACCGCGGACGAGATGGCCGCGATCGGCGCCTTCAACGAACAGCTCAAGGTCGCGGGGCACTGGGTCTTCGCCGGCGGCCTCGCGTCGCCCAGTACGGCCACCGTCGTCGACGGCCGGGACGGGGAGGCGGTGTTCACCGACGGGCCCTACCTGGAGTCGAAGGAGTACGTCGGCGGCTTCTGGATCGTCGAGGCCCCCGATCTCGACGTGGCGCTCCGGCTCGCCGCCCAGGCGTCGAAGCACTGTGACCGGAGGGTCGAGCTCCGGCCGTTCCTGGGTGCATGACCGACGTCGACGAGGTGGTCACCCGGGTCCACCGGAAAGAGTGGGCCCGGGTGGTCGCGACCCTGGCCAGGCGCTTCGGCGACCTCGACATCGCCGAGGAGATGGCCGCCGAGGCGTTCGTGACCGCCGTCGAACGCTGGCCGGTTGACGGCGTACCGCCGAATCCCGGCGCGTGGCTCACCACCACCGCGTACCGCAAGGCCGTCGACCGCGTACGGCGCGAGGCCAGACGCGAGGAAAAGCACAAGGAGGCGCTGATGCTCTCCGACACTCCTGAGCCACTCGGCGCGATCGACGACGATCGGCTCCGCCTCGTCTTCACCTGCTGCCACCCCGCCCTCGCCATGGAGGCGCGGGTCGCGCTGACCCTGCGGATGGTCGGCGGGCTCACCGTGTCCGAGATCGCCCGCGCGTTCCTGGTACAGGAAGCCGCCATGGGCCGGCGCATCACCCGCGCGAAGACGAAGATCAAGGCGGCGAAGATTCCCTACCGCGTGCCGCTACGTGAGGACCTCCCGGCCCGGGTCACCGGGGTGCTCGCCGTGCTCTACCTGATCTTCAACGAGGGCTATCTGACCTCGGACTCCGAGAAGGAGGCGGTCCGCGGCGACCTGACCGCCGAGGCGATCCGGCTGACCCGGCTGGTCCGTACCCTGATGCCGGCGGACGGTGAGGTCGCCGGACTCCTCGCGCTGATGCTCCTGACGGAGGCCCGCCGGGCCGCGCGGGTGTCGGCGGACGGTGAGCTCGTCACCCTCGACGAGCAGGACCGCGACGTCTGGGACCGCGAGCTGATCGCAGAGGGCCACGCCCTGGTCCGTGCGCGTCTCGCCACCGGCCAGCCGCCGGGGCGCTACCAGATCCTCGCCGCGATCAACGCCGTGCACACCCACGCCCGCGACGTCCGCGACACCGACTGGTCACAGGTCGTCGCGCTCTACGACCAACTGCTCCACCTCGACCCCTCGCCGATCGTGCGGCTCAACCGGGCGATCGCGGTGGCCGAGCTCGACGGCCCGCAGGTCGCGCTGGCGGAGGCTGACGGCCTGCCGCTGGAGGACTACCACGCCTTCCACGCCACCCGCGCCGACCTGCTGCGCCGGCTGGGTCGCAGCGAGCAGGCGCGAGCGGCGTACGACCGGGCCATCGGGCTGGCCGGCAACACCGCCGAGACGGCGTACCTCATCCGCCGCCGCAACCAGCTGACCGGCTCGTGAACCGCACCACCCCGGCCGCCGACTCCGCCAGGTACAGCGACGACCGACCGCGCCAGCGGCACAGGGCGCACCGGGGGGCGTAACGCTTCCCGTCATGGGGTGCTGGAACCGACGCCGCGGCGTCGCGCCCGATGACGGCTCAGGGCGACGTCCACCACCGCTCGTACTCGGCGGGCAGCGGAGGTGGGCCGCCCGAGCTGAGGTCGTCCCAGAGGCCCTCCAGGGAGAGCTCGCCGTCGACGAACAGATCGGGCCGGAGCGCTTCCCTGACGCCGACGACCGGATAGGTGCCGACGAACGCGTCCGCCTCGCCTACCGCGGTCCCCTCCGGCGGATGCCGCAGGTCCATGACGAAGCCGTCGAGGCTCAGCACCATCGGGCCACGCGTGTGGCCGTGCACGGTGAGCCGTCCGACCGGGCAATCCGTGGAATCGCCCAGCACGCCGGCATCCGACGTCAGGTCACCGTGGACGATCAGCTCCGGTGAGCCACCGAGCGTCACCACCCGCGCCGAAAGGTTCCCCCGGACCAGCACGAACGTGGGAGGTCCCTTGGTGACCGGGGTGAACTCGCCGTCCACGGTCAGGTCGCCGTCGACGATGACGTGGTACGGCGGCTCCTCACGTTCGTACCCCACCATCAGGTCGGATTCCTCGACGTGCCAGTCGTGCTCGTACAGTCGGGTTTCGTGCTGGTGCTCCGGAGCCAGGTAGGGAAAGTGGAGCTGACCGGCCAGCGAGAACCGCTGCTCCGCCTCGGCGGCGCTGATCACCCGGTACGAGCTGTCCCATGACATGTCGGCACCCTAGCCCCTCGTGGGCGGCGGGACGGTCCCGCTCACCTGGAGATGGGATGCTGACGGGGTGAGGACCGCGCGGCGGATGTGGACGCTTTACGAACCCCTGCACGCCGTCACGTACTTCGCGCCGGAGGCGCGGCGGGCGTACGAGGCGGCTGGGTTGCGCGGCTACTGGCGGGGGTATTTCGCCGGGCGCGCGGCCCCGCTCGGGCCGGTCGGGGCGGCGCCGGTCGTGGCGGCCTTCTTCAACTTCGCGCCCGTCATGGTCGCCCGTGCCCTGCCCGATATCTGGCAGCGGGCATCTGCGGCGGAGGCAGTCACGGCGCGTCTGGCCGGGGCCACGGACGCGTTGGCCCGGCTCACCCGCGGCATTCCCGCCGGCACGGTCGAGGTGGCCGCCGACCTGTTGACCGAGGTGGTCGGCCGCCTCGATCCGGCGGGTCGGGTGCTCGGCGCCGCCAACGCGGCACTGCCACTGCCGCGGGACCCGCTGGGTCGGCTCTGGCAGGCCGCCACGACGTTGCGCGAGCACCGCGGGGACGGGCACGTGGCCGCCCTGGTCGCGGCCGGACTGGGTGGCTGCGAGCCGCTGGTCTGGCGGGCCACGAGGGATCTGGGTCGCGAGGTCCTGCAACCTAACCGGGGCTGGTCCGACGAGGAGTGGGACGCCGCGGCCGGACGGCTCGTCGAGCGGGGATGGCTGGACGAGAACGGCACTGCCACGACCACCGGCGTCGCCGCGTACGAGCGGATCGAGGCCGTGACCGACGACGTCGCCGCAACTGCCTGGACGGGCGTCGATACGGAGCGCGTCGCCGCGCTGCTGGCCCCGATCGCGCACGCCTGCCGGGCCGCGCTACCCCCGGTCAACCCGATCGGGCTACCCGCGCCCGGCGGCCACGGTAGCGGCGACGAGCCGGACGCGGCCGGGGTGGAGCAGACGCCGGGCGGTTCCCGGACCGACCGTCACTGAGCGAGCCTGCAGCCGTCACGACGACGAAGCCGCTCGAACGCTTTTGGCCACGGGATCTCGTCGAGGGCACCGACAATCGTCGCCGCACAGGCATCGGGGCCGGTGCTGGTGGTGTCCACGGCGATGTCGCATTCGCCGTACGCGTAGACCCCGGTCTGGGAACGGGCCAGCCCGACGGGTCGATCCCCACGATTCCGCTCGCGCCGGTCGAGTTCCTCCGGGGCGCAGCGAACCTCGACGAGCGTCACGTCGTATCCGTCCAACACATCGAGCAGGTCCTCCATCCGCCATCGCTCGCTCAGCGGATAGTCCATGATGACGTCGTTTCCCGCCCAGGCGAGCGCGGCCACGGCTCGGTGATAGCCGAGACGAGTCCTTTTCAACATCTCGCCGACCTGCTCGTCGTCGAGCACGCGAGTGTGGACGGTGGAGCGCATGGCGCCGACCACGTCGACGGGGACGAGGAACCAGGGATCGGGCAGGAGCGGCAGGAGGGCCTGGCCGATGCTGCTCTTGCCGGAACTCGAAGCGCCGTTGAGCAGGATGATGCGGCCCCTCCGGTGCGACCTCACACCGAGACCCTAGCGTCGCAAGCTCCACGACCGTCGCAAGCTCCACGACGCGTGCTCGCCTGGTGACTCTCAGGTCAGCAGTATGGGATTGGTGAGTGCCGCCATCTGTCCGGAGGGGTGACGTACCTCGATGCGGACGAACGCCGAGTCCTGCGCGCCGAGGGACCACTCCACGGTGCCCGCGTCATGGTCGGGCAACTGTTCACGGTGTATCCCGCCCTGCTCGGTGTGGAAGCTGACCGTGCCGGACGGCACGCCCCGTATCTCCACCCGAACCGTGGCCGCTTCACCGTCGGTGATCAGTCGTTCGCCGATTCCGGCACGCCGGCCACCGGCGGTGAGGCTGAGCGACAGTCGAACCTCCGCCGACTCCGCGATCCAGCTTCGACCAGCGCGGATCCCGGCGAGGATCGCACCTGTGCCGAGTCCTTCGGACAGCACGACGGTGTGCGGTACGCCGAGCTGACCATCCAGGTGGGCGTCGCTGTTACCTATCGCCGGACGCCACCGGCCATGGCAGATGTCGGAAGCCAGGCTCCGGCCCCAATCGGCCAGTGCCGCCTCGTTGTCGGCGTTCCATGGCAGGTCCGAACTCCATCGTCCGTTCCAGACCTCGACCGCGTCGAATCCCAGGAACGGATACATGAAGGTCCCCGACGGGTACGGCGCGTACGGGTGGGCCGCGACGCACAGCCCACCCGCTCGGTGGACCTGATCCATGGACACATCGATCAAGCCGTCGCGGACGCCATAACGCCAGTCGACGACCTGCCCCGGCTCAAGACCCAGCGCCAGCCAGTGCCCGCTTTGGGTCGTGATCTCCTGACCCAGGATCACCAACAGGTCGTCACCAGCCAACGCTCCCCACGCACCGTGGGTATCCGCGGTGTTGTGTTCGGTTATGGCGATGAAGTCAAGTCGGGCCGCACGGGCGGCAGCCGCAAGCTGGCTCGGCGTCAGTTCCCCGCCCTGGGAGAGCTGTGAATGTACGTGGCAGTCACCCCGATACCAGTCCCATCCCCGACCGGACACCTGTCGTGGCGGAAATTCCGGCTCGCGGACACGTCCCGCCCTGTTCGCGGACGTAGGCACGGCGGCATCGTACCCAGCCGGGCACGGACGAGGCTGCCCAGACTCGGGCATCGATCGCCCCGGTGGTCTGCCACTTCACCGTACGGGCGTGCCGGTTGCCCCGGTGGGAAATGCCTCGGTGCCGAGTACGCGCAGCAGTTCCAGCCGCTCGCGGGCGTCGTCGTCCGCCGGGGTGAGCACCAGCAGTTGTTGACCCTGGTCGGGAGTCACCAGGGTCTCGCAGTCCATCAGCAGGCGGCCCACCCGCGGATGCACCAGGGTCTTGCGGTCGGCACGCCGGACCGCCACCTCGTGCTCGGCCCAGAGCCGGCGGAAGTCGGCACTCGCCGCCTGCAACCTGTCGACGAGTCCGGTGACCGTGGCGTCGCCGGACCGGCGGCCGGCCACCGCACGCAGGTCCGCCACGAGCTGACGGGCGTGACGCTCCTGCTCCTCCGGCGGGCTGGCGGCCCGGGCTGCGGGGTCGGTGAACCAGCGGTATGCGACGTATCGTCGGTCGCCGGAGAATCCGGTGTGGTCGCCGGTCAACAGGATGGCTGTCCGGTTCTGGGCGAGGATCTCCCCCAGGTCGGACAGCACCAGGGCCGGGGTGTCGCCGAGCAGGTCGAGCATGCGTACCAGCCCGGCGCGGGCGAGCCGGGCCACCCCGTCGGCGGGCGGGGGCCGATGGCCGGCCAGGTGGAAAAGGTGGTCGCGCTCGTCGTCGGACAGACGCAGGGCCCGGGCCAACGCGCCGAGCAGCTGGGTCGACGGCTGACTGCTGCGGCCCTGCTCAAGGCGTACGACGTAGTCCACCGACATGCCGGCGAGCATGGCCACCTCCTCGCGGCGCAGACCGGTGGTGCGGCGGCGGGGGCCGTCGGCGAGGCCCACCTCGGCCGGGCGGATCGCCTCGCGGCGGCGGCGCAGGAAGTCGGCGAGCTGGTCACGGTGCATGACCCCATGGTCCCTCGCGGCCGGCGGGCCGATCCAGGGAGCGGCTCTCCCACGATGAACGCTCCGCTCCCGTACGGCGCGACGTTGGCGCAAGGTGGGTGACAGGTCGACGACGAAGGAGAACACCATGCAGACACGAAGCCTGGGCAAGACCGGCCCGACCGTTTCCGCGCTGGGCCTCGGTGCGATGGGGATGTCGGGCGCTTACGGCGCGGCCGACCGGGCGGAGAGCATCGCGACCGTGCACGCCGCGCTGGAGGCCGACGTCACGCTGATCGACACCGGCGACTTCTACGCCATGGGCCACAACGAGTTGCTGCTCGCCGAGGCCCTGCGCGGCCGGGACCGGGACAGCTACCAGCTGAGCGTCAAGTTCGGCATGCTGCGCGGACCCGGCCCCGGTTTCGGCGGGTACGACGGACGCCCCGAGGCGGTGCGGAACTTCCTGGCCTACTCGCTGACCCGGCTCGGCGTCGACCACATCGACATCTACCGTCCAGCCCGGCTGGACCCGGCGGTACCGATCGAGGAAACGGTGGGCGCGATCAAGGAGATGATCGATGCCGGATACGTGCGCCACATCGGCCTCTCGGAGGTGAATGCCGGGACCATCCGCCGGGCACACGCCGTGCACCCGATCGCCGATTTGCAGATCGAGTACTCACTGATCTCGCGGGCGGTGGAGGCGGACGTCCTGCCTACGCTGCGGGAACTCGGGATCGGCCTGACCGCGTACGGCGTCCTCAGCCGCGGCCTCATCTCCGGGCACTGGAGCGCCGATCGCACCGGCGGTTCCGGTGACAGCCGCGGCTCCAGCCCGAGGTTCTCGGACGGGAACCTGGAACACAACCTCGCACTGGTCGAGGCGCTGCGCCGGTGTGCCGAGGCCAAGGGGTGCACCGTCGCCCAGTTGGCCATCGCCTGGGTGGTCGCGCAGGGCGCGGACATCGTGCCGCTGATCGGCGCCCGCACCCGCGAGCGGCTGGCCGAGGCGCTGCCCGCGACGCAGTTGCACCTCACCGCGGACGACCTTGCGGAGATCGAGAAGGCGGTGCCGGCGGGCGCGGCGCGCGGCGACCGGTATCCGTCCGCGTTCATGTCGAGCCTCGGAGTGGGGAACTGAGTCCGGCTCTCTCCGGCGGGGCACGCTGCGGTGCGGGCCCCGTCGGGAAGGCAACGCTCGTCGTGAGGTCAAGGTCGGAGCGTGACCTTCGACCCGGGTGGCTTCCGCTCGATCGTCGCCGGCCGGCGGATGCCCCTGCTGCTCCTACGCCGGGTGCTCGACGACCGGGCGGGTACGGTTCGCGCGGCTCGGTCCGGATGGCTCGATGCCGGACCGGGAAGTTGTCGACGACCACGACCCGGTCGGGGTACTCCGGGCGCAGCGGGACCTGCGGAATCTGCAGGCGACGCAACGTGCCGGGTCGGTCCTCGTGGCCGAGCATCCCCGGAATGAGACGTACGGATAGCGGCACCTACACCAGCCGTACGGGAACACCGATCCGTTGGCTGTTGCGTATCGTATTGAGCCTCATCTCGGCCAGGTAGCGGCTTTCCCGACCGGAGGTCTCCGATGTATTCGATCCTTGCGGTAGTCGAACGAAAGCCCATCATGCCGCTCTGGCAGGAGGTGGTGGTGGGCGCGGTCGCGTTCGGGATCCTCTGCTTCGTCCTGATGAAGTACGTCTTCCCGCGGATGGAACAGACCTTCGCTGCACGGATCGAGGCCATCGAGGGTGGCATCGAACGGGCCGAGGCCGCGCGGGCGGAGGCCGAGCGTCTGCTGGACCGGTATCGGGCCGAGTTGGCCGAGGCGCGTACGGACGCTGCTCGGATCCGGAACGAGGCTCGTGCCGATGTCGAGCGCGTCCGGCAGGACGTACTGGCCGAGGCGCGGCAGGAGTCGGACCGGGTCATGGCGGTCGGCCGGGAGCAGCTTGCCGCCGAGCGTCAGACGATCGTGCGGGAGGTGCGGACCGAGGTCGGCGCGCTCGCGGTGGACCTGGCCAGCAGGATCGTCGGTGAGTCGATCGCCGACGAGGCGCGCCGCAGGGGCACGGTCGAGAGGTTCCTCACCGAGCTTGAGAGCACGGGGAGCCGCTGACACGGGCCGCGATGCGCTCAGCGTTCGACCGGTGCGGAGCAGGACAGGTTAGGCGAACGCGATGCGGTAGAGCCGGTCCATGTCGCCCTCCATCACGGCGACCAGCCCGTCCCACGGCGACCTCGGCGTCGTTGGTGGTGGCCTGGTGGGCGACCCGGGTCCCAGGGCCGCCGGTGCTGTCGCCGAACGCCTCCGCCGGCATTGCCAGTGGGCCCTGCGCCAACCGCCACGCGTCGGCGACCGCCTGCGACGAGCGGAGCATCTGTTCGGCCAGCCGTGTCACCGCGACGGGATCGGCGCGTACCTCCGTGGTCGACATGTCCGCAGCCTAGCGATCATGCGCGCCCCCGGGTGCCCGTGGTCGCGCCCCGGGCGGCGCTCAGGGGATCCGGGCGACCGCGCCGTACATGCAGATGTCGAGGGGGTCGGGAACGCGGTCGCCGGGGGCGGGCCGCCATTCCCCGACCGGGACGATGCCCGGGTCGACCAGTTCCAGGCCGGTGAAGAACCGGGCGAACTCGTCCCGGCTGCGGGGCCGGCTCTGCCCGCCGCTGGCGGCGTTGGCGTGCTCCAGCGCCGCGACGGTCTCCGCCGGCACCCCGTCGTAGGTGCCGTGGGACATGACGACGTAGCTGCCCGACGGCAACGCCTCGATTACCCGGGCGACCACGCCGTACGGGTCCTCGAAGTCGCGTACGAAATGCAGGATCGCCACCAGCATCAGCCCGACCGGCTCACGCAGGTCCAGGGTGTCGTGCAGCTCCGGGGCGTCCAGGATCGCGGCGGGGTCGCGCAGGTCCCGTTCGATGTACGCGCCCTTGCCCTCCGGCGAGGAGGTCAGCAGGGCCCGGGCATGGGCCATGACGAGCGGGTCGTTGTCGACGTAGACGATGCGCGACTGCGGTGCGATCCGCTGCGCGACCTCGTGGGTGTTGTCGGCCGTGGGCAGCCCGGTGCCGATGTCGAGGAACTGGCGGATGCCGACCTCGCCGGCCAGGAAGCCCACCGCCCGCTGGAGGAACCTGCGGTTCTCCCGGGCGGCCTGCATCGCCGTCGGGAACACGGCGGCCACCTGGTCGCCGGACTCGCGGTCGACGGCGAAGTTGTCCTTGCCGCCGAGCCAGTAGTTGTACCGGCGGGCGGGGTGCACCACACTTGTGTCGATCTTGTTGACCGGACTGGTCGTGTCGCTCACGGCACCTCCAACGGAGTCGGTTCCCGGGCGAGCCGGGGGTGGCGGCGGACCGGCTCGGACGGCCGGGCCATCGCCCGACCGACCACAGTGGGACGAACCGCCCGCCCGATTATGGGCCACGGCGGATGTCGCGTCGGCAGGCAGGGCAACGGTTCCCGTCCGCTGCCGTGATCCGCCGGGCTGTCATGATGCTGCGCATGACAGGCGGGCTCGGTCGAATCCTCATCTCCCACGCCCCCGACGACGCGACGCACACCGATGCCGTACGGGATCTCTGGATCCTGCTGCGGGCCGGGGGTCTCGACGCGGGGCTGCTCTCCGGGCCTGCGGAGCTGGCCGCCGCCGAACTGGACTCGGCCGACGTCGTCGTGCTCGTCGGCTCGCCGCTCTACCGTCAGGTGGCGGCCGCCGACGATCCCGCCGGATGTGGTCACCCGGAGCTGTGGCACGCGGCCCGGGCGATCAGGGAACTGGTCGAGGGTGACGAGAAGTCCGCCGCCGCCGTGCTGCCGGTGGTGCTGCCCGGCGGCACGGTACGCGACCTGCCCGCCTTCCTGTCCGCGCACGGCGCTCCCCTGCACCGGCTGCGGGCGCTGAGCAAACGCGCGGTCGCCGCGCTGGTCGCGGAGCTGCACAAGCGGTGCGGGACGGTGGATCCGGCGTCCCACCACGAGTTGCGACTGGAGGTGAGCGTGGCGCAGGGTCGGCTGCTCAGCACCGCGACACTCGCCGGAACGCCACTGTGCCGACGCGACGAACCGCTGCCCTTCGGTCGCGACGAGGTCTGGTCGCTGCTGGACCTGCCGGACGCGGAGGCTCGGCTGGCGCGGTTGGGACAGCGGCTGTCGGCGGCACTGTTCGACGCCGACTCCCTCGACCAGCTCACCACCCTCGTCACCGAGGCCGACGACGATACGGTGATCGATGTCGTGGTCAACGCCGACGGCCCGGCGCACGAGCTGCCGTTCGAGCTGATCCGGCTCACCGACCAGCGGGTGCTCGCCACCATCGAGGGCGTGCGCCTGACCCGGACCGTCGCGGGCGTTGCGGCGGTGGCCCAACCGCCGACCCCCGGACCGTTGAAGATCCTGGTCGCGGTCGGCGCACCCGAACACACCGAGAACCCACCACTGGACATCGAGGCCGAGATGCAGGCCATCGTCGGCATGGTCGGCGGACTCGGCCGGGCCGAGGTGACGATCCTCGAGGTCGCCGGCCCGCAGGAGATCGCCGACGCGCTGCGCCGCGACGCGTACCACGTGCTGCACCTGTCGGCGCACGGATCCCCGTACGGGGTGGAGTTGGAAGACCGGGACGGCAACGCCGTCGAGGTCCAGGCGGAGGATCTGGTACGCGCGCTGCGCCGTGGCGGCCGTCCGGTCCCCCTGATCGTCCTGTCGAGCTGCGACGGGGCGGCCGACGCCGACACCGGGCTCGCGACGACCCTGCTGCGACACGGCGCCAGCCGCGTCATCGCGATGCAGACCTCGGTCAGCGACGCCTACGCCACCAGCCTGCTGATGCGCGTCTACGGGGCACTCGCCGAGCGGGACGTGCCGGTCGCGGCGGCGCTCGCGCAGGCCCGGTCGGAGATGTTCGACGAGGCGATGGAGGCCGATTCGTCCGGACGACCCGAGTACGCCGTGGCAACCCTGTTCGCCACCACCGACGGCCCGCTCTGGGACGCCATGGCGGCACCCGTACCGCTGAGCAATCCGACCGAACTCCCGACCGGTGCCGGCGTACGGGAACTGCTGCTCGGCGAGCTGGTCGGCCGGCGTACGCTGCTGCGGCTCGTGACCCGGACCCTGCGCGACGAGGTCGCGCCCACCGGACAGTCGCCGCTGGTCAACGGGGTGATCCTGACCGGTGTCGCCGGGATCGGGAAGACCGCCCTGGCCGGTCGGGCGATCAACCGGCTGCGCGACGACATCGAGGACCCGTGGTCGATCGTCGTGCACACCGGCTGCTGGAACCCGCCGCAGCTCGTCGAGGACGCCACCGCCACCGCCGCCGGGGCCGGCATCGGCGACCACGACGACCAGTCGGCCGCGCTGGCGGCGATCACCGAGCTGCTGCGTACGCACCGCCTGCTGATCGTCTTCGACGACTTCGAGCAGAACCTGACCCTCGGCGGCGACGCCTTCCTCGACCCGGGCTTCGCGGAGGTCTTCGGCGAGCTGTGCCGGGCGGCGGAACGCGGCAAGGTCCTGGTGACCAGCAGGTATCCCGTCCCGCACGAGGTGCCGCTGCTGCGCGTCGAGATGCCGCCGCTGCGCGACGCCGAGCTGCGCCGGTTGCTGCTGAGGCTGCCGGCGCTGCGGGAACTCCCCTACGACGACCGGGAAACCGTGGTACGGACCGTCGGCGGACACCCCCGGCTGGTCGAGTTCGTCGACGCCCTCCTGCGCGGCAGGGCCGGCAGGGCGCGGCTGCCCGAGGTGACCGAACGCCTGCGCCGGCTCGCCAAGCAGGAGAGCATCACGCTCGCCCGGTCGGCGGCGAGCGCGCCCGACGCGACCGAGGCGACCCGGCAGGCGGTCGCGCTCGCTGCCCGGGACATGCTGCTCGGGGATCTGCTGGACCTGTTGACCCCGGCGGAACGCGAGACGCTGCTGCAGGCCGCGGTGCTGCGCGTACCGCTGTCCGGCGACGATCTCGCGTTCGCCGTACACGATCGGGAGCCCGCCGACGACGACCGCGCCGCGGTCGCCGCGGACGTCGACCGACTGCTCGGCCTCACGCTGGTCGTCTCCAGCGGCGACGGGGTGGTGGTGGAGTCCTGGGTCGCGGAGGCCCTGAGCCACCTACAGGGCGCGGAGCACCTGCACCGGCACGACCGGGCCACCAGGATGTACCAGCGGATCATGCAGGCCGGCCGGGCGGACTTCCAGACCGTCACCGAGGTCGTCCACCACCTCAGGACCGCCGGGCGGTTCGACGGGTTGGCCACGTTCGCCGAGGCGCTGCTGCCCGGCCTCGGCGGGGAACTGACCATCGCGGCCTTCCTCGGCGACGTCACCCCCGGCTTTCCCAGCGACCACCCCGCCTACCTCGACCTGCTCGGCCGGGAACGGGACGCGCTGGAGGCCAGCGGCAGCACCGCCGCGGCGGCGGTCAAGGGAGAAGAGGTGCTCGCCGTCGTCTCCGCCGTCGCCGAAGCCGAACCCGAGAACATGCAGGCGCAGGTGGCGCTCAGCTCCGCGCTGGACAGTCAGGGCCGGCTGATGCGTCGCCTCGGCCGCACCACCGAGGCACGCGACCACTACGAAACCGCGCTCGCCATCGACCTGCGCCTCTGCCAGGCCGATCCGGACGACCTGCACTACCAGCGCAACCTCGGCCTGAGCTACCAGAAGATCGCGCAACTGGCACTCGACCGCGGCGAGGTGCAGTCCGCCCGTGAGGCGGCGGACCGGGCGCTGCAGATCCGGCGGCGACTGGTCGACGCCGACCCCGACAACGAGATGCCGCACTACGACCTCGCCGTCTGCCTCGCCGTACTCACCGCCGTGTGCCGCGCCGAGGGCGACACGGGGCAGGCCCGGCAACTGGGCGAACAGGCGCTGGTCGGCTGGCGCCGGCTGACACAGGCCGACGCCGAGAACCAGGATCTGCTGAGCAACCTGCTCGACAGTGTGAGCGCCCTGGCCGACATCATCGGCTTCGTCGGCGACGACGCCGAACAGGCCCGGGCGCTGACCGCCGAGGCGGCGTCGATCGCGGATCGGCTGGCGACGGCGGACCCGGGCAACATCGCCTACCAGCGCGGGCTGCTCGTCTCCCACTGGCGACTCGGCGACATGGACCTCGGCGTTGACGACCTCACCTGCGCCAGGGAACATTTCGAGAGCGCGTTGTCGCTGGCCGGGCGGCTGGCCGACACCGACCCGGACAGCGTCGACGGGCAGTCTGACCTGGCCACGGCCTTCCGCCGGATGGCCGACTACGCCGCCGCGAACGGCCAGCCGGAGGAGGTACGCGGCAATCTCGAACGGTCGTTGGAGATCACGCAGGGCCTCGTGCACCGCTTCCCGCGCAACGGCGGGTACCACCGCGACCTGGCCCGGTCCTGCGAACGCCTCGCCGACTGGGCACGCGACGCCGCAGACCCCGATCTCGCGGGCACGCACTACCGGCAGGCGTTGGCGCACTGGCGACGCCGGACCGCGCTCGACCCCGAAGACCTCGCCGCCCGGCTGGCGCAGGCGAGCGTGAACGACCGCATCGCCGGGTTGGAGCAGGCCGCGGGTCATCCGGGCCGGGCGCGTCGGCGGTGGCAGGCGGCCCTCGTACTCGCCCGAGAGGTCCATGCCGAGGCACCGACCGAGGAACACCGGGCCCGGATCGCGCACTACCAGGCGAGACTCGACTGAGCGCACCGTCCGAAGTGGCACGACGTGATCCACCACCGGGAATCGACCGGCTCGGTGCCGTCGGCCGCAAGCCCTAGCAGGCCGTAAGCCCTAGCAGGCCGCAAGTCCTGGCAACCGGAGCCGCCCACCGTCGCCTCCGCCGAGCAGGTCGGCCGGCTCGGGGGCCACGTCACCGGGACGCTGCCCGAGCCGGCCGCCAGCCGGTTCGGTTCCGTCGTCAGAGATGCGGAATCTCGTGGTTCGCCTGAAAAAGTCCGCCGGGGTCGACGGTCTTGCGGATCTTGATCAACCTGTCCCAGGTCTGGGCGTCGTAACCGGTCGACGGGTCCACCGGCTCCTCTTGGAAGTTCAGGTACTCCCGCCCGCGCGAGTAGGGGGCCATCGCCTCGACCACCCGCTCGCAGTCGGCGATGGTCTGCTTGGCGAAGTCGCCCACCAGCATGCCGCCGCAGATCAGCTGGAACTGCCCGTCCAGCTTCGCCAGCGCACCCGCGCCCGGCTGCGTACGCCCGAGCGCCCCACCGAGCTGCCGCAACTCCGCCATCAGCCGGCACGTCGCTCCCGCGCTGCGACAGCTCGTCGACGGACTCGGCGACTCACCGGCCCAGGTCATGACGCTGCTCGGCGAGACCATCCTGCAGAATCCGATGGCCGTCGCCCTGCTCGGCGATCACTCGATCTACACCGGTGACGCCCGCAACAGCACGTACCGCTGGTTCACCGACCCCACCTCGCGATCGGTCCATCCGCCCGAGGAGCACGAGGAGGAAAGCCTCTCCCGGGTGGCCGAACTGAGGGCCAGATCGGTACGCGTCGGCGATCCCGAGGCAGACCGGCTCATCGGCATGCTCCGCGCCCAGAGCCCCGAATTCGAGCGGATCTGGCTGCAACAACGGGTGGCGATCTGCCGGTCGGGCACCAAGGCACTGGTACATCCCGCCATCGGCACGATCGAACTGGAATGTCAGATCCTGCGAGCCGAAGGCCCCGAGCAACTGCTCGTCGCCTTCACCGCCGCCACCGGCAGCCGCGCGGCCGCACAACTGCGCGGACTCGGGGCCGTGCGCGCCGAGCCGCCGGTCCGGCGGCACCCGCACGCCGCGGTCAGAACGGGGCGGACATCCAGCCGAGCCCGAACCCCGTGACCGCCATGCGTGGCTAGCAGGCCGGGGGACACCTGGGGCCGGTTCGGGACCGCTCGCATCGCGGATCGGCTGTTCGCCGGCCCGGTGCGGGACCGTACAGTGCCGTCCGTGATGCCAGATCTTGCCCGACCTGGGCGACGCCGTCCCCCCGCGCTGCTCGCCCTCGGGCTGGTCACCCTCGGCGTCGGCATCTCCACCGCCGTGGCGGTTCCGTTCCTCTCGCTGTTCCTGAGCACGGCCGTGCACGCCGGTCCGGTCCGGATCACGGTGTTCCTGATCGTCACCCCGATCGCGGGTGTGGTCGCGTCGACCCTCGTCGGGCGGCTGTCCGACCGGCGGCCGATCCGGCGGGCACTGCTGATCGGCACGTCGGTGGCGGGCGTGATCGGCATGGGAGTGGCCGCCTTCGTACGCGACTACTGGGTCCTGCTCGCGCTGACGGTGACCGCGACGTCGCTGGCCGGGGCACTGTTCCCGCAGACGTTCGCGTACGCCCGCGAACTGTTGACCCGCGACGGCGCCGGCCGGGCCGCGATGGGAACCAACGCCCTGCGTACGGTGTTCTCGCTGGCCTGGGTGGCCGGGCCGCCGCTGGCCGCGTTCCTGATCGACGTCGGCGGTTTCACCTACCTGTACGGGATAGCCGCGCTGATGTACGCGGCCGTGGCACTGGTCGTGGTCTTCTGGCTCGACGAACTCGATCCGCCCACCGCATCGACCGCGCCGATTGCCCCCGATGGCGAACCCACCCCCGATGTTCCCGGCATGGTCGAGGCGTCGCGGCGGACCGTGCTGCTGACGGCGGTCGCGTTCACGCTGCTGCAGTGTCCGCTGACGCTGAGCCTGCAGACGCTGCCGTTGTTCGTCAGTGGCAACCTCGACGGCAATCTCGACGACGCGGGCCTCATCCTCGGCCTCTGCGCCGCACTGGAGATCCCTCTCATGCTCGGCCTCGGCGTGCTGACGACCCGGTTCCCCCTGCGTGTGCTGATGCTCGTCGGCGCCGGGTCCGGTGTCGCGTACCACGTCTGCGCGGCGCTCACGGGGAGCGTGTCGATGCTGGCCGTCGCACAGATCCTCAACGCGGTCTTCATCGCGGCGGTTTCCGGGCTGGGCATCTCGTACATGCAGGACCTGCTGCCCCGGCAGCCGGGGCGGGCCACGACCCTGTTCACCAACACGTTCCCGATCGGAGCGATCCTGGCCGGCCCGCTGTTCGGGCTGGCCCAGCACTTCGGCCTGCGGCTCGCGTACGGGATCGGTACGGGTTTGTGCGCCGCCGGCCTGTTGATCCTTCTGATCACCCGACCCCCGGCCCTTCAGACACGGCAACCCGCGTCGTGACATGTTGGCGGCTCGCCCGAAACACGCCTGGATCTGGGTATCGCTCTGCGTCCACATCGGTCGATCGCGTACACAGCATCCCGGCACCCGCCTTTCGGTAGTAGCAGCCCATACCGACTCCTGCGCCATCGTACGAATTTGCGCTGGCCAATGGGCTGAATCGACTGCGCCCACTCCCCCTCGGCGTGACCGGTCGTACCTTCGGTATAGGTCGCCGACACGGTCGTACGACCGGCGTAGCCGTCCGTACGATCCGTCACCCACCGTGCGGATGACTATATTCCGCCCAATATCTGCCCGAATGCTGCCCGCGAACGTGTCTTGATCAGCAACAGAGATCCACCGAACATGATCGAAGTCGTCGTGGGGACGTCCATCGATCGTTGGGTTCGCTCCCACACGACCGGTGGCACCGGACATCCCGGAGCTGCCTCCATCGGTGCTCCGAGCGATCGGGTCACCGAAAAGTGGGGAGGAAAGAGTGTCAGTACGACAGACACGCCGAGGCGGGGGTCGATTCAGACTCCGGTCATCGGTCGCCATCCTGGCGGCCGTTGTCCTCGGTGTCACGGCCCAACCGGCGTACGCGGCGCCCGCCGCGCCCAGCGCCACCGTCGATGCCCAGGTGCTCAAGGAGATCAGCGCCAAGGGCAGCACCAGCTTCATGGTGTTCCTGCGCGAGCAGGCCAAACTGGACGGTGCCGCGAAGCTGCGCGACAGCGACGCCAAGGCCGTCGAGGTGCACCGGCAGCTGACCGGTACCGCCACCCGGACCCAGAGCGGACTGCGCGCCGACCTGGACGCGAAGAAGGCGGAGTACACCGCGTACTGGATCGCCAACGCGCTCCAGGTCCGTGGCGACAAAGCCCTGGTCGACTCGATCGCCGCCCGTGCCGAGGTGGCCCGGATCGAGCCGGTCCACATCTATCCGCTGATCAAGCCGACGCCGAGCAAGACGACGGCGAAGACCGGCCCGAACGCGGTCGAGTGGGGCCTGAGCAACATCGAGGCGCCGCGCGTCTGGTCCGAGTACGGTGACCGCGGCGAGGGCATCGTCGTGGCCAACATCGACACCGGCGTCCAGTACGACCACCCGGCCGTCGTCGGCCAGTACCGCGGCAACCTGGGCAACGGCAGCTTCGACCACAACTACAACTGGTTCGACCCGGCCAGCGTCTGCGCCAACGACACCCCGTGCGACAACATCGACCACGGCACGCACACCATGGGCACGATGGTCGGTGACGACGGCGCCGGCAACCAGATCGGAGTCGCACCCGGCGCCAAGTGGATCGCCGCGAAGGGCTGCGAGAACCAGCTCGGTTGCTCCGAGTCCTCCCTGCTCGCCGCCGGTCAGTGGGTGCTCGCCCCGACCGACCTCAACGGCCAGAACCCCCGGCCCGACCTGCACCCGGACGTGGTCAACAACTCCTGGGGCGGAGGCCAGGGCGACCCCTGGTACGAGCAGACCATCGTGGCCTGGCGCGCCGCCGGCATCTTCCCCAGCTTCAGCGCCGGCAACAGCGGCGAGGCGGGCTGTGGCTCGGCCAACTCCCCCGGTGACAGCCCGAACGCGTACGCGGTGGGCTCGTACGACGTGAACAACGCGATCTCGTACTTCTCCAGCCGCGGGCCCAGCGTCAACGGCCTGACCAAGCCGAACGTCTCGGCGCCGGGCTCCAACGTGCGCTCCAGCGTTCCCGGCAACGGGTACGCGAACTTCAACGGCACCTCGATGGCCGCCCCGCACGTCTCCGGGGCCGTCGCGCTGATCTGGTCGGCGGCACCGACCCTGCGCGGCGACGTCCCCGCCACCGAGGCGCTGCTCGACGACACCGCCACCGACGTCGACGCGCTCGCTTGCGGTGGCACCGTCGACGACAACAACATCTTCGGCGAGGGTCGGCTCAACGCGTACCAGGCGGTCACCGCAGCACCGCGCGGCCCGGTCGGGCAGGCCACCGGCACCGTCACCAACAGCGCCACCGGGGCTGTCCTGGCCGGCGCCACCGTCACCGCCGGTCCGCGCCGCGCGACCACCGGCGCCGACGGCACCTACTCGCTGACCGTCGCGGCCGGCGAGCAGACCGTCACCGCCAGCGCCTACGGCTACGCCGACCAGACCGTCACCCTGACGGTTCCGGAGGGTGGCGTGGTCACGAAGAACTTCGCGCTCGTCGAGACCCCGCCGGTGACCGTCACCGGCAAGGTCACCGACGGTTCCGGTCACGGCTGGCCGCTGTACGCCTCGATCGAGGTGCCCGGCCGGCCGGGCGGGCCGGTGTTCACCGACCCGAGCACCGGCACGTACTCGTTCACCGTGCCGGGCAACACCGCCTACAAGGTCAAGACGACCGCGCGTTACCCGGGCTACCGGCAGGTGGAAACCACGCTGGAACTCGGTGTCGGTGCCACCACGGCCAACATCGCGGTGCCGGTCGACCCGGGCTGCACCGTCGCCGGCTACTCCCCCTCGGTCGGCGACCCGCTGCTGACCCAGACCTTCGACGGCACCTCCGCCCCCGAGGGTTGGTCGGTGGTCAACCGGACCGACGGCGGCGGCTGGGCCTTCGTCGACGAGGGCAACCGGGGCAACCTGACCGGCGGCACCGGCGGCTTCGCCATCGTCGACAGCGACCACCTCGGCAACGGTCCGACGCAGGACACCGACCTGCGCAGTCCCGTACTGGACCTGTCCGCGGTGAGCGCGCCGTACCTGAAGTTCAACAGCGACATGTGGCTGACCGGCGGCAACAACACCGCCGACATCGACGTCTCGACCGACGGCGGCGAGAACTGGACCAACGTCTGGCACCAGAGCGCCAGCCGGCGTGGGCCGGTCGTGGAGGAGGTACCGCTCACCCCGGCCGCCGGCAGCGCGAACGCGGTGATCCGGTTCCGGTACGCCGGCAGCTTCTCCTGGTGGTGGCAGCTGGACAACCTCCAGCTGATCAACCGGATCTGCACCCCGATCCCGGGTGGCCTGGTCACCGGTTTCACCACCGACGCCAACACCGGTGCCGCCATCAACGGTGCGACGGTGAGCAGCGCGGACCAGCCGCTGGACAAGGGCGTGTCGGTGGCGACGCCGGACGACCCGAACATCGGTGACGGCTTCTACTGGTTCTTCTCCAGCCTGACCGGCGCCCACTCGGTGAGTGCCGCGAAGGCGCCGTACCAGCCGTTGGCGAAGAGCGTCACGGTGGTCGCGAACGGAACCCGGAAGGCCGACTTCGCGTTGAAGTCGGGCCGGCTGACGATCGGGCCGGCCACGGTCGAGTCACACCAGCCGTACGGCAGCACCCGTACCACCACGGTGACCGTCAAGAACACCGGTAGCGCCCCGGCCAACGTCGAGGTGCTGGAGCGCTCCGGTCAGTTCGAGCTGCTCTCCAAGCCGGGGGCGGCACTGACCGAGCGGTTGATGAAGGGCCTGACCCCGGCTCAGAACGGGGCCAGGTACCCCGGCGTCACCGGTGGGCCGGCCGCGGCCGGCCCGACCGCCGAGGGCGCGTGGAGCCGGATCGCCGACATGCCGTCGGCGGTCTTCGACAACGCCGGTGCGACCGTGGGCGGCAAGGTCTACTCCTTCGGCGGTGCGAACGGCACCGGCACCGAGAAGAAGGCCTGGGTGTACGACCCGGAGAGCAACGCCTGGAGCAACCTGCCGGACCTGCCCACCGGGCGAGGGAAGTCGGCGGCCGCCGTGGTCGACGACAAGATCTACCTCCTCGGCGGCTGGAGCGACAGCGGCGCACCGGTCACCACGGTCGACGTGTTCGACCCGGCCGTCGGTGCCTGGAGCACGCTCGACGCCACCAACCCCGCGGCCCGCGCGGCCGCCGGCACGGCGGTCATCGACGGCAAGGTCTACCTGGTCGGTGGCTGCGCCGACGGTGGTTGCACGCCGTCGGACAACGTGGTCGTCTTCGACCCGGCGTCGGCCAGCTTCAGCACCGGTGCGAAGTACCCGCACAGCGTGGCGTGGATGTCCTGCGGCGGCATCGGCAGCAGCGCGTACTGCGCCGGTGGCGTGGCCGGTGGGACGTCGTACAAGGACGGGTTCTCCTACGACCCGGCCGCCGACGCCTGGACCGCGCTGCCCGAGTTGCCGATCGACCTGTGGGGCTCGCAGTACGCCGCCGCGGGCGGCCTGCTGGTGATCGCGGGTGGGGTGACCGGCAACTCGTCCGGGCTCACCAACCGGACCGTGGCCTACGACCCGGCCACGAACGCCTGGCAGGCACTGCCGAACGTCGGCTTCCCGGTGTACCGGGGTGCGCTGGCGTGCGGGGCGTACAAGCTGGGTGGTGCTCCGGCACCGGGAACTCCCGGCAAGGAGTCCGAGCGGCTCGGTGACCTCGGTGACTGCGACGGCGCGGGCGATGCGCCGTGGCTGGCCACCACGCCGGCCGACTTCACGCTGGCACCGGGTGCGTCGAAGAAGGTCACGCTGACCCTGACCGCCACCGCGGAGAAGGGGATCGACCAGCCCGGCACCTACCACTCGGAACTGGCCCTGCGTTCGGACACCCCGTACGCGGTGCCGGCGGTCGACGTCGAGCTGAACGTCTCGGCGCCGAACAACTGGGGCAAGGTCCAGGGCACGGTCACCGGCCAGACCTGCGACGGGGAACGCGTACCGGTCAAGGCGACGGTACGGCTGAACCTCGCCGACGGCGGCTACACCCTGTCCGCGGACGGCCAGGGGCACTACGCCTACTGGCTGCCGAAGGGCAAGTACCAGGTGATCGTGGCCAAGGACGGCTGGATCCCCGAGGTGCACCAGCAACAGATCCAGGCCGGCTTCGTGTCGACCCTGGACATCACCCTCGATCCGGTCACGGCCTGCGACTCGCGCGTGGGCGGGATCTGATCACCCCCCTGATACCGGTGGCCGTCGACCCCCTGTGGGTCGGCGGCCACCGCCGTATCGGCATCAGCGGAATCGCCCGGGTGGTACAGCCTGCTGTACCACAACTGACTCGTTGGCTGGATCGTCCCCGGTGACGGCGACTCCTAGCGTTGAGGCACCCACAACGCCGACCACCCGAGGAGTACGCCATGCCCGACCCGAGTCAATCCGCCGAATCGCCCGACACGACCGCGCCCGTACGGGCGCCGAGCACGCGGGACAAGATCCGTCCCGTGCTGTGGCTGTTGCTGGTATTCAGCGCCGCCGCGAACGTGGTGGCCTCCGCTGCCGGCGCCAACGTGTTCGTCGGTTCCGGGTTCGGGCTGGTTGCGGTGGCCTGTGCCACCGCGCTGATCGTCGACCACTACCGGCACCGGCGTCGATGACCAGCCGTCCCCCGGGTGGTACCCCTGGCTATACCCCGGCTCGGGTGTCCACGGTGTGACCGGCAGGGTCGCGTCAGCGGTGTCGTATGGTCTGCGAGTCATCGAAATCTCCGATTCCCGCCAGCCGTTCCGACCACGGAGGTACCGATGCCGACTCCCGGCGCGTACGACATTCGCGACGGCACACCGCCGGTGACGAGGCAGGGCTGGCGACAGGCGGCGAGCGTCCGCTCCCGCGCCGCCCTGGACGCCCTCGAACACCTCGTCGGCGGGCTGGGCACCGGCCTGCTGGCCCTGGTGACACTGATCTGTCTGGTCGTCGTCGCGCTGCTGTCCCTCCTCGGCATCGGCCTGCTCCTGATACCTGTCGCGCTACGGGTGCTGCGCGTCGTCGCCGACCGGGAACGTGCCCGGCTCTCCCGCTGGGGGCCGGAGATCATCGGCCCCGAGCCGGTACCGGTCCGGCTACGAGCCGCCGTGCGGGATCCCGCGATCCACCGGGAACTGGGTTGGGTGGTGTGCCACGCGACCCTCGGTTTCATTCTCGGCCTGTCCGGGGCGACGCTGCCGCTCTACGTGGTGACCAACGGCACCCTCCCCCTGTGGTGGTACCTCGTACCACCGTCGGAGGCCTCCGACACGCTGGCGCTCGTGCACGTGCAGGACCTGCCTGGCGCGCTCGTGGTGAGCCTGATGGGACTGGGCTGGCTCGTCGTGCTGGTGACCCTCACGCCGTACCTGGCCCGGTTACAGGCGTGGCCGGGGCGACGTCTGCTGTCGCCCGATCCCGGTGCCGACCTCACCATGCGGGTCGCGCAACTGACCGCGACGCGGGCCGCTGCCCTGGACGCGCACGCCGCCGAGCTGCGGCGGATCGAACGGTCACTGCACGACGGCACCCAGAACCGGCTGGTCGCCGTCAACGTACTGCTCGGTGCGGCGCGGCGTGCGCTGGGGCGTGACCCGTCCGACGCCGAGGCGATCATCGACCGGGCCCAGGACGCCGCCGAGCAGGCGCTCGCCGAGCTGCGCGCGGTCGTACGGACCATCCTGCCGCCGGTGCTGACCGATCGCAGCCTCTCCGACGCCCTGACCGCCCTCGCCGCCGACTGCCCGGTGCCCTGCCGGGTCGACGCCGAGATGTCGGACCGGTGCGCCGCGTCCGTCGAGGCGACGGCCTACTTCGTGGTGGCCGAGGCGCTCACCAACATCGCCCGGCACAGCAAGGCGGAACACGCCATCGTCAAGCTTCGTCGCCGTGAGGATCAACTGGTTGTGAAGATCACCGATGACGGCCGAGGTGGGGCCGACGAGCACGGCGGTTCGGGACTCATCGGTATCCGCCGCCGGGTCGAAGCGCACGACGGGACGTTCGCGCTGGTCAGCCCGGTCAACGGTCCCACCGACCTGATGGTGAGCCTGCCATGCGGATTGTGATCGCCGAAGACGACCCGCTGTTGCGCGAGGGTCTCGCCCTGCTGTTGCGGGCGGAGTCGCTCGACGTGGTGGCCGCCACCGGCACACCCGACGAGTTCCTGACCGCCATCGACACACACGTTCCGGACGTGGCCATCGTCGACGTCCGGATGCCGCCGACGCACACCGACGAAGGAATCGTCGCGGCTGTCGAGGCCCGGCGCCGGCAACCGGAGCTGGCCGTACTGGTGCTGTCGGCGTACGTCGAGCAGGCGTTCGCCACCGACCTGCTCGCCCAGGGCAGCGCCCGCCTCGGCTACCTGCTCAAGGAGCGCGTCGGTCGGGTACAGGAGTTCCTGGACGCACTGCACCGGGTGGTGGGCGGGGGAACCGCCATCGACCCGGACGTGGTCGCCCAACTGCTGGCCCGGACCCGACCGGCCACGCCGTTGGAGCGGCTCAGCCCCCGGGAGCTTGACGTGCTGGCGCTGATGGCCGAAGGGCTCGGGAACGGTGCCATCGCCGAACGGCTCGTCGTCACCGACGGCGCCGTACACAAGAACATCCGGAGCATCTTCGCCAAGCTCGACCTGGCGCCCACCGACCGCGCGGACCGCCGGGTCGCCGCGGTGCTGCGCTACCTCGAGGACGCCCGCCGCCGAGGCTGACGATCGGGCGGCGGGTCCCGCCCGCTGATCGGCACTCAACGAACCTCCAGGAGACTCCCCGGGTTTTTCCACCCGCACCGCGCATCGTTGGACCTGCCGCGCGACCCGGCCCACCGGGTCCGGGCGCGGGCAGACACCCTGAGCGGGTGGTCGCCGAGCCGTCGGCCGAGGAGCCCGGTTTGGTGCTTCATGCGCACGTATGTGAGGGATGACGAAACATGTCGAGTGAGAGCCGGAAGGAACGCGCAGCCGCTGCCCGCAGGGCCACCCAGCGGGCGAGGCAGCGCGAACGCCGGGTGCGGCGCCTGCTCACCGGCGCGGCGATCGGCCTGGTCGTGGCGGTTCTGGTGGCCGTCGGCCTGGTGGTGGCCCTCGACCGACCGGACAACGGGGCAGCGGCGCAGACGATCCCGGCCACACCTCTCGCGACCGCCCAGGGACGCACGGACCAACCGCCGTGGTCGGCACCCTCGGACGCAGGCGCCCAGGTACGCGCGGCCGGGCTGCCCATGCTCGGCGCGGAGGGCACCGTCGAGCACATCCATGCCCACCTCGACGTCATCGTCGACGGGCAGCCGGTCGTGGTGCCGGCGAGCCTCGGCATTGACGAGTCCGCCGGTCAGATCAGCCCGTTGCACACCCACGACACCACCGGCGTGCTGCACATCGAATCGCCGGTGCAGGCCGACTTCAGCCTGGGACAGCTGTTCACCGAGTGGCAGGTGTCGCTGTCGGCCGACCAGATCGGCGGGCTCCACGCGGGTGACGGCAAGGTGCTCCAGGCGTACGTCAACGGCAAGCCCGCCACCGGAAACCCGGCGGGGATCATCCTGCACGCGCACGACGAGATCGCCGTGGTCTACGGCACCCCCACCCAGCAGGCGGACCCGCCGTCGAGCTACGCCTTCCCGGCCGGGGAATAGACGCGGGGGCACAGAACGCGGACGAGCCATCAAAGGGATAGATGACCGTCGAGGGCTTGACACCTCCCGTGTTATCGCTAACACTTTCCGGCAACAGGATGTTAACCAACATCCCGAACCGCCGGGCAGCACAGATCCCACTCTTGTACCTGCATATCAAAACAACCTCGCCGGAGCAGCACCTCCGTCGTCGCAAATCCCAGAGGTGTCGACCAGGCGTCTGTTAGCGCTAACACGCACCACATGCAGCCGGGACCGCTGCTGCCATCCCCATCTGCCCAGTGGGAAGGCCGACCATCGTGTCCCTGCGTCGACGAACACTCGCAGTCCTCTCCGTCCTGTCCACGATGGCCACCGCGGTCGTCGTGGTGAGCGCCCCGGCGGCCGCGATGGCCGCCAACACCGCCTACGTGATGGCGTACTTCACGGAGTCGCCGCAGATGCAGGCGGCCAACTACGGCCTGCACCTGGCGGTCAGTCCGGACGGCCTCAACTGGACACCGCTGAACCAGAACACCCCGGTGGTCACGCCGACGGCGGGCACGCTGGGCCTGCGTGACCCCTTCGTCTTCCGCAAGCAGGACGGGACCTTCGTCGTCCTGGCCACGGACCTCAACGGCACCGACTTCGGCCAGAACAACCAGTACCTGCACGTGTGGGACTCGACGAACCTGACCAGCTTCACCGGTTATCGCCGGATCCGCATGCACACGCTGAACACCCACACCTGGGCACCGACCGCGTTCTGGGACGCCTCCCGTGGCCAGTACGGCATCGTCTACTCCGCGAACAACGGCCGCGACGTGTTCATGGTCAACTACACCACGGACTTCCGTACGGTCAGCACCCCCCAGGTCTACTTCGACCCGGGCTCCGGGGTGCTCGACGGTGACATCGTCGTGGACGGGGCGACCACCTACCTGTACTACAAGAACCTCGCGGACGGCTATCTCTACGGGGCAAGGTCCGCCACCGGCGCCCCGAACAGCTACACCACCTACACCAGCCGGCTCCGGCAGGGCACCGCGATGGAGGCCCCGCTGCTGGTCAAGAACAACGAGGGCAGCGGGTGGCGGCTGTGGGGCGACTCGTTCGGTCCCGTCAACAACGACTACTACGCGTGGTCCTCGACCAACGTCGGCGCCAACGCGTGGACCGTGCTGAGCCAACGCGACTACACCCCGCCGATGAACGCCAAACACGGCTCGATCCTCGGTATCACCGGCACCGAGTACAGCGGGCTGATCGCCCGGTGGGGCACGCCCACCTGGGTACGGCTGAAGTCCTCCAACTTCCCGGACAACTACGTACGGCACGCCAACTACGTCGGGCGCGTCGACCCGTACCCGTTCGACCCGTACCAGGACCAGATGTGGCGTACGGTCCCCGGTCTCGCCGACGCCGCCGGTGTCTCCTTCCAGTCGGTGAACAACCCGACCCGCTACCTGCGGCACAGCAACCTCGCGGTACGGCTGGACCCCGACGACAACTCCGCCGCGTTCCGGGGCGACGCCACCTTCTACCGGACCGCCGGGCTGGCCGACGCCGCGTGGTCGTCGTTCCGTTCGTACAACTACCCGACGCACTACCTGAGGCACTCCGGATTCCTGCTGCGCATCGACCCGCTGACCGCCTCGTCGAGCGCGACCGACCGTCAGGACGCCACCTTCCGCGTCACCCCGTAGTCGCCCCCAGACGTTTCCGGAGCCTCGCATGTCATCATCGTCGCTCAGCCGCCCCCGTCTGCTCCTCCGTGCCCGAGACATCGTCACCCGGTGGCGCTTCGGCTGACCGGCCGGGCCGTCAGCCGAGGCGGGCCGCGCGGCCGGTGAGATGGCGGCGCTCCGGGAGGCTGGTCGCACGGCGGGCGGCCTCCCGGTAGTCGGTCGCGGCGGCGGTCCGGTCACCGGCCATCTCGCGCAGGTGGGCGCGGGTGGCGAGGAATCGGTGGTGACGTGCCATCCGGTTGTCGGTGCCCAGCGCTTCCAGCAGGAGCAGTCCCGCCGACGGGCCGTGGACCATGGCGACCGCGACCGCACGGTTGAGCGTGACCATCGGGCCTGGTGCGAGCTTTTCCAGCAGCTCGTACAGGCCGAGCACCTGGGGCCAGTCGGTGGCGTCGAGGTGCTCGGCCTCGTCGTGGACGGCCGCGATCGCGGCCTGCACCTGGTACGGGCCGAGCTGCCCCCGGCCCAGCGCCTCCGTGACGAGGTCGAGCCCTTCGGTGATCAGTTTCCGGTCCCAGTTGCCGCGGTCCTGCTCGGCGAGCGGCACCAGGGCACCGTCGGGTGCCGTACGGGCGGGCCGGCGCGCCTCGGTGAGCAGCATCAGGGCCAGCAGCCCGGTCACCTCAGCGTCGTGCGGGAGTAACCGTCGCAGCCAGGTGGTGAGCCGGATCGCCTCGTCGGACAACCGGGGTGCGGTGAGGTCCGGTCCGGTGGAGGCGGTGTAGCCCTCGTTGAAGAGCAGGTACAGGACGTGCAGTACGGCACGCAGCCGCTCGGCCCGCTCCGGTCCCTCCGGCGGGGTGAACGACGTACCGCTGGTCCTGATGCTCTGCTTGGCCCGGCTGATGCGTTGCGCCATGGTCGCCTCGGGGACCAGGAACGCCGCGGCGATCTGGGCGGTGCTGAGGCCGCCGACCGCCCGCAGGGTCAGCGCAATCTGGCTGGGCGGTGACAGCGCCGGGTGGCAGCACAGGAAGAGCAGGGTGAGTGAGTCGTCGCGGTCGGTACCCGGGTCGGCGTCCGCGGGCCGCCCGAGCAGTTCCGACTGCGGCGTGGTGGCGAAGATCGTCTCCTCGCGCCGCCGCCGCGACTGCTGGCTGCGCACCTCGTCGAGGAGGCGATGGGTGGCGACGGTGGTCAACCAGGCGCGAGGATTGTCCGGCACGCCCTCGGCGGGCCAGCGCATCGCGGCCCGCAGCAGTGCCTCCTGGGTCGCGTCCTCGCACGTGTCGAACTGCCCGTACCGGCGGACCAGCGCGCCGAGGACCTGCGGCGCCAACTCGCGCAGCAGGTCCTCGACTCCCCGGTCGACGTTCACAGGCTGGCGGGCGCCTCGTGCAGAATCGGCCACACCTCGACCGGCTCGATGTGCGCCCACGGCATCTCCGCGGCGATCTCGTACGCCCGCTGCTCGTTCTCGCAGTCGAGCAGGTAGAAGCTGGCGATGTACTCCTTCGTCTCCAGGTACGGTCCGTCGGTGACCGCCGGGACGCCGTCCGTACGCCGTACCAGCCGGGCCGCCGCGGCGTCGGCCAGCCCGTACGCGCCGAGCAGTTCGCCGGTCTCCCGGTACTTCCGGTTGAACGCGTCCTGCTTGGCGATCTCCTCGGGCCAATTCTCGGCCAGGATCGAGTCCCACTTCTCCTGGTTGCCGTAGATCATCAGCAGGTACTTCATCAGGGTTGTTCCTTCCGGTTCGCGCACCTTGCCGGCGCTGTCACCTGGTAAACGGAGCCGGCGCACCGCCCTCGACATGCTTACCGGAAAAATATCTCGGCCGGATCTGTCGAACCGGACGGCATTGATTCGTCTCCCTGGCAAGAGCACCAGACAGCGAGACAACGGGAGCCGCAATGAACACGATCACGATCCGGGCCGACAACATCCTCACCACCCGGCCGGTGTGGCAGGTCAGCGCGCTGGCCGGACTGGCCGCAGCCGTCGCGACGGAGATCTTCGGCCTCGCCGCCCGCGCGGTGGGGGTGCCGATGGTGGCGGGAAGCGCCGGGGCCACGGTCGCCGAGCCGGTCAACGTCGGCATGTTCGCCATGGGCACGGTGATCTCCGTGTTCTGGGGCACGATCCTCGCGGT
Organism: Micromonospora sp. NPDC049523; assembly: GCF_040676775.1. NCBI lineage: Bacteria > Bacillati > Actinomycetota > Actinomycetes > Micromonosporales > Micromonosporaceae > Micromonospora > Micromonospora sp. NPDC049523. The sequence continues at coordinate 371,160 of NZ_JBFAPP010000007.1, forward strand.
CGGACTCGCCCGGTACGCCCGCCGCCCCGCCCGTACCTACCTGTGGACGACGATCGCGCTGACGGTGGTGTCGATGGCGGGGCCGTACCTCGCCGGAGCCACCGCGACCTCGACCAAGGTGATGCTCGCCCTGTCGCACGTCGTCGCCGCGCTGATCGTCATCCCGATCGTCACCCGCCGACTCGACCGCCTCCCCGGCCGGCCCGTCGCACGCTGACCGACCGGCACCCCGGTTCTCGGGAAGCCGACCGGGGTGGATCATTCCCGGCCGACCTCGGCCCCCAGCCGGGGTCGGCCGGCGGGCCGGCGCGAGCGGCGCAACTCGGTCAGGGCGAACCCGACGACGAGTGCGGCGGCGATGCCGACCAGTCCCCACGGGTAGGTCACGACGGTGGCGCTGAACCGGGCCGGCCGCTCCGGTCCGCCCGCCTCACCCCGGACGGTGTAGCGGCCGAGGGCGGGTGCGCCGATGGCCACCGGTAGGCGTACGGTCCGCTGCTCGCCCGGGTTCAGGGTGGCGAGCAGGGGCGGGGGCACGAACCCGGTCGGTTCGGCACCCCGGCCGAGCGTCACCGTGACCGAGGGATCGACCACGGGTACGGCACCGTTGTTGCGTACGTCGACGAGCAGGAGACGTTTCGCCGGGCCTCCGAACAGGGCCGACCAGGACCATTGCCCGGTCACGGCGACCCGGGTGATCTCCAGCGTGGCGGTGCCCGGCGGCGAGTCCACGAATTCCGGTGGCACGGTCGGGGCGGTGGCCCCGGCGACGACCACAGGTACCGTGCCGCCGAGGTTGCCGTTCAGGGTGGTCACCCGGACGACGCACGGGCAGCCGACCGGGGGTGCGGTCACCGTGAGCGTGGTGGTTGCCGTCCCTGACGTCGAGACGTACGTCTGCACCGAGTCGTGCACGGCGCAGTCCGCCGACCCGCGCCGGCCGCCGTTGCCGCAGATCTCCAGCGCGGCAGTGCCGGCCGGCCAGCCGCTGAGCCGGACCATGATCCGATCGCCGAGTGCCGCCCGGTCCCGGTCGATGCTGATCATGGGCATCGACCCGGTCGGAGACGCGGTGGGGGTCGCGGGCGCCAGCACGGTGGTGGCCAGCACCGTGGTCGCGAGCATCAGGGCGGGGGCGCCGGCCACGGTCACGGCCGCCCGTCGGCGGGCACTACAGGCCCGACGCCGGATGCCGCGGGGACGGTGTCCGGGACGTCCGGAGCCGGTGCCGCGGAGACGGGGGTACGGCGGGTCGGGCGGCGCCGGATGCGTCGGACCACCGCCACCACGCAGAGCAGCGCCAGCGCCGCGACCAGTAGCCACGGTGGGGCCCAGACACCGCTGGTACGGGTCACCCGAGGCAGCGGTACGTCCATCGTGGAGGGTTCGACCAGCACCGCCACGGTCAGCCGACCCGCCGCCGGCAGTCCGGTGACCCGCTCCCGTACCTCGATCGCCGATCCGGGTAGCAGTTCGGGCAGTTCGAGGGTGCCGGTACGGGCCAGTGACCAGCCGAGCGGGCCGCTGACGGTGACCTGACCGGTGCCGCCGATCCGTACGTTGCCGTTGTTGCGAAGTTGGTAGCGGACCGTCGTGGTGCCGCCCCCGAACGGGTTCAGCGGGTTGTGGTGTGTCACCCGTAGCGTCTCGACCTGCAGCGACGGGTGCAGTGGCCCGGCCACCCGGAGGTAGATGCGGGCGGCGGCCCGCCGGTCAAGGTTGACCCGCTGCCCGCTGTCGTCGGTGCCCACCCCGGTCACCGAGGCGACCAGGCCACCGGTGTGGTCGCCCGGTGTGGCATTGGCGGGTACGTCGAGACGGAACGGGATGACCGCCCGCTGGCCGGCCGGGACCGTCCGGGTACGCGTCCCGAGGCTCGTCCAGGCCCCCGGACCGGTCGGCCGTTGGCTCGCCGGCAGCAGCCCGAATCCGCCGTCGATGGTGGTGAACGCGTCGGTGGCGTACACGGTGAGTGTCAGCGGTGTGGTGCCGAGGTTGGTGATCGCGACATGGTCGTCGATGCGCTGTCCGGGGCTGGCGTCGTAGGCGAAGTAGCTGCGCCCGGTGGGTCCGGAAGGGCTGGAGGGTTGCACCGCCCAGGTGATGTCGGCAGCGGGTGACGCCGCCGGGGCGGCGTGGCCGGGCGACGCGGACAGGACGGCGATCAGGGCCGCGGCCAGCGCCGCCAGCGATCGGTGGATCATGTGCAGCTCCGCGGGAGGGGGCGGCGGCAGCGGCGTCCGATCCACGGATCGGACGCCGCTGCCGTAAGGGGTTAGGACAGGGTGACGGTCAGGGTCGCGGTGTAGTCGCCCGGCGAGGTTGACGCCGGTACACCGAGGTCGAGCCGTGCCCCGCACTCGAACCGTCCGGCGCTCGCACCGGCAGCCGAGGTGCACAGAGCCCGGGCGGTGCCCAGACCTGTGCCCGCACCGGGAATGGCCACCGCACCCGGCGTGACCACACCCGGTGTGCCGACCAGCCCGTCGTTCACCACCGACGCGTTCGGCGTCCAGCCGAGGTTGTCGGCGGCGATCACACCACCGGCGGCACTGGTGAAGTTCTCCACCTGGCCGATCAGGCTCCAGCCGGCGTTGGTGCCCCGCTGGTCGGTGACGGTGACCTTGTTGAGGTTGCCGGTCGCCGTACCACCGGGGTCGACCGCGCCGAGGGCGACGGCCGATCCGGCCGAGGTCAGGATCAGCGCGCCGGTCTGGCGGACCTGCGCGGTGATCTCCTGCTCGGCGCTGCCGCCGGCCCCGGGGGTGCTGGCGAAGCTGACCGGGGTGAAGGTGTCCTGGCTGCGGTCGGACGAGCCGTGGGCGGCGAAGGTCAGGATGTAGCACTGCACCGAGGTGCAGTCGACGGCGTTACCGCTGCCGTCGGTGTACTGCGCGGCGACCGACAGCGTGGTGCTGAAGGTTCCGTCGCCGTTCAACTTGTCCTGTCCCGCGCTCGGGGTGGTGACGTTCTTGTTCACCCACTTCACCGACTTGTAGCGCCGGGCGTTGACCCAGTAGTCGGTGTCGTTCTTCGGTCCGAAGGCGACGTAGACGCCGTTGCCGCCGGCACCGTCGGGGTCGAAGCCCGAGCCGGTGACGGTGACGGTCCCCTCTTCCGGGTCGATGCCGGTCGACGGGGTGACCGACACGGCCGGCGCCGCGGGTGCCCCGGCGGAGGTGAAGCTGAACGTCGCCGGGTCCAGGACCGTGCCGGCACCGTAGAAGCCGGCGAACGCCGACGCCCCGATCTCGGTCATGGTCGTGGCCAGGTTGGTCCAGGTCACCGTCGTGCCGGAGGACTGCGGGCCGGCGGAGGCGTCCAGGGTCGCGATTGCGGCCTGGTCGACCGACACCGGTTCGAATCCGCCACCGCTGACCTCGAGGTCGACGTCGGCGAGCAGCGATCCCGTTTCCCCGGTCAGTACCACCGTGGGGTTGGCCATGGTGATCTTGAAGAAGTGAGCCGGGTACGACAGCACCACCGTGCCGCCGTAGTGGACGGTTGCCGCCCCGGTCGCCGGGTCGTACGAGCCGTCGAGGGCGGCAAACCTGAAGGTGCCGTCCGCGTTGCGGGTGGCACCGTCGGCTACCGCGATCGGCGGATTGCCGTTACCGGTGGACACGTAGTTACGGAACGAGGCCTTGAATCCCCAGTCGAGGTCACCAGCGGTGACGCCCACCGGGGCCGCCGCCACGGGCGCCACCGCGACGATCGAGGCGGCGGCACCGAGGACGACCGCGGCCGTCCATCGCAGCGACGTACGCCGGGCGTTGCCGGCGTTCAGTTTGCCCATCCTGCTTCCTTTCCGAGAAGACCGGGGGAACACCTTCCCCCAAGAGCAACTTAGGTTAGCCTAGGCTAAGTTGCGGTCAACCCGGCACCCGGACAACAGGTCGACGCTGTTGATCCACAAGAAACGAGCCGGTCAGACGCTTGTCCTTCGACTGCATCCGGTCTTAGGTTAGGCAACCCTTATTGTTCAGTCGTCAACCAACCGGAGTAATCCCAATGTCCACTCGTCCAGGGCTGCCCCGCCGCCTCACCGGCACGGTCCTCCTGCTCAGCGCGGTCGCGGCCGGCGTGTTGTCCCCCTCGGTGGCCTCCGCCGACACCGTCGGTCAGGGCCCGAACGGACAACGCCTCACGGTCGGCAAGACGGCCGGCATCAACCGGGCCGGGGAGACGATCACCGTCTCCGGCTCCGGCTACGACATCAACAAGGGGATCTACGTCGCGTACTGCGTCGACAACGGCAAGGGCGTGCTCCCGTCGCCGTGCGGTGGCGGCGCGGACACCAGCGGCAGCTCGGGCGCTTCCCAGTGGATTTCGTCCAACCCACCCTCGTACGGCGAGGGACTGGCCATCCCCTACGGCGCGAACGGCACGTTCCGGGTCCAGATCAAGGTCAGCGCGAAGATCGGCGACATCGACTGCACCGTACGCAGGTGCGTGGTGGCCACCCGCAGCGACCACACCCGCACCAGCGACCGTACGCAGGACGTACTCGTCCCGGTGAGCTTCGCTACGCCACCCGCCCCGGTCACCGGCGCGACCACCGGACCGGCACCCTCGCGTACCGGAGGCGCCACCAGCCGCCCCGACACCCGGCCCACCACCAGCGCACCGGGATCGCCCGGCACATCGAGCGCCGCCGCCACGCCGGTCACCGGCACAGCGGTGACCGGTCCGGTCGACGGACCCGGTGGCGGGACCGCCGCAGCCGGCCCGATCGAAGTGACCCGGGTCAGCGAGAGCAGCTCCACCGGTCGCCTGTGGACCGGTGCGCTGGCGCTCGTCGTGGCCGCGCTCGTCGGCGTACTCCTGCTCCGGCGCCGCAACCGGCGCGGTGCCGCATGATCCGACGACCCCGCCCCACCCACGGCGCCGCCCTCACCCTGCTTGCCGTCCTCGCCCTCGCCGGCTGCGCCGGCACCACCGCCGAGGCCGACCGCGACCCGGCCGCCGGGTGCGGCCCGTCGACCGCACGGGTCGAGTCGACCGACGTGGTCCCGGTGACGAGCAAACCGCCGGCCACCCTGCCGGCCACCGTGACCAGCGCAGACGGTACGAGCGTGACGGTGACCGACACCAGCCGGATCCTGCCGGTCAACCTCTACGGCTCGATCGCCGAAATCGTCTTCAGCCTCGGCCTCGGCGACCGGGTCGTGGGACGGGACACCGCCACCACCTTCGCCGCCGCGGCCCACCTGCCACGGGTCACCCCGGCCGGACACGACCTCTCCGGTGAGGCGATCCTCCGGCTCGACCCCACCGTGGTGATCGCCGACGACAGCATCGGGCCACCGGAGGTGCTCAACCAGCTCCGCCGCTCCGGCATCCCGGTGGTGCTGATCGACGACGAACAGACACTGACCGCGGTGCCCCGGCACATCCGGGCAATCGCCGCGGCGCTGGGCGTCCCTGCCGCCGGAGAGGCGCTGGTCGGCCGGGTCGACGCAGACATCGCGGCGGCCCGGCGCAGCGCGCCGGAGGGTGCACCGCCACGCATCGCCTTCCTCTACCTGCGGGGCACCGCGGGGGTGTACCTGATGGGCGGCAAGGGCGCCGGCTCGGACGAGATGATCCGGGCGATCGGCGCGGTCGACGCCGGCACCGAGATCGGACTGGAGAAATTCCGCCCGCTGACCAGCGAAGGCCTGATCAACGCCGCCCCGGACGTGATCCTGGTGATGACCGAGGGCCTCGAATCGGTCAAGGGTGTCGACGGGCTGCTCGCGATGCCGGGCGTGGCGCAGACCCCGGCCGGGCGCAACCGGCGCGTCGTCGACATGGACGACGGGATCCTGCTCAACTTCGGCGCTCGCACCGGCCTCGCCATCAGCGCACTGGCCAAGGCGGTCTACGACTGCGAAGGCACCCGACCGTGAGCGCGGAACCTGTCACCGCGCCACCGTCGCGGTTCCGTACCCCCGGACACGGACCGGCCGGACCAGCCGGCACACGGCACCGTGACGGGATGCTCCTCGCCGCGCTGACCGTCGGGCTCGTGCTGATCTGTCTGGTCGCGGCCGGCACCGGCCAGGTGCACGTGTCACCGGCCGAGGTGCTCGGCTCCGTCCTGCACCGGCTCGGCCTGCCCATCGGTCCGCTGCCCGGCGCCGTACAGGGCGAGAACGCGCTCTGGGTGGTCCGATTCCCCCGGGTCAGCCTCGCCGTCGTGGTCGGCGCGTCGCTCGGCTGCGCCGGCGCGCTCATGCAGGGCGTCTTCGGCAATCCCCTCGCCGAGCCCGGCGTCATCGGCGTCTCCTCCGGCGCGGCGGTCGGCGCCGCCGCCACCATCGTCACCGGCATCTCCACCCTCGGTGGCTGGACCGTCGCCGCGGCGGCGTTCGTCACCGGTCTACTGACCACCCTGCTGGTGTACGCGATGTCCCGCGCCGACGGCCGCACCGAAGTGGTCACCCTCGTGCTGACCGGAATCGCGGTCAACGCGGTCGCCGGTGCCGTACTCGGCCTGCTGATGTTCTTCGGTGACGCCGACGCGGTCCGGGCGATCGCGTTCTGGCAACTCGGCAGCCTCGCCCAGGCCACCTGGGGCAGTGTCGCGGTAACCCTGCCCTGCGCGGTGGTCGGGATCGGCGCCGCACTGGCCGCCGCCGGCCGACTGGACCTGCTCGCGCTCGGCGAGCGACCGGCCCAGCACCTCGGCGTCCCGGTAGAACGACTGCGGATCGTGATGATCACGGTCACCGCACTGCTCGCCGCCTCCGCGGTCGCCTTCACCGGAATCATCAGCTTCGTCGGCCTGGTGGTGCCGCACCTGATCCGGCTCGTCACCGGCCCCGGACACCGGGTGCTGATCCCCGCGAGCGCACTCGGTGGGGCGATCATCGTGGTCGCCGCGGACCTGGCCGCCCGGACCCTCGTCGACTACCAGGAGCTACCGCTGGGCGTGCTGACCGCGGTCGTCGGCGGGCCCTGCTTCTTCTGGCTGCTCCGCCGTACCCGCAGCCGCGCCGGAGGCTGGGCGTGATCCCGTCGACGGCCGGGAGGCCGGGCAAGGAGCCGCGGACGCGGCCGGCGCCCGCCGCCGGAGCGCTCCCCGTCGAGGTACGTGACCTACGGGTCCGGCTCGGTGACCGGCTCGTCCTGCGGGAGGTGAGCATGGACGTCCGGGCCGGCGAACTGCTCACCCTCGTCGGCCCCAACGGCGCCGGCAAGTCCACCCTGCTTGCCGCGCTCTGCGGTGACCTCCGGGTGGCCGGCGGACAGATCCGGCTACAGGGATCGGCGCTGTCCACGTGGACACCCGGCCAGCTCGCACGCCGACGGGCGATGCTGCCGCAGCGTACGACACTGGCCTTCCCGTTCACCGCGGGCGAGGTCGTGGCCATGGGCCGGGCCCCGTGGGCCGGTCGACCCGAACAGGCACAGGACGACGACGCGATCGCCGAGGCGATGCGGCTCACCGAGATCGAAGACCTCGGCGGCCGTCCCTTCCCTGCCCTGTCCGGCGGCGAACAGGCGCGGGTGGCACTTGCCCGCGTACTCGCCCAACGCACCTCGATCCTGCTGCTCGACGAGCCCACCGCCGCCCTCGACCTGCACCACCAGGAACTGGTGCTGAGGGTCGCCAGGGCTCGGGCCCGAGCCGGGCACACGGTGGTAGCCGTGCTGCACGACCTGGGGCTGGCGTCCGCGTACGCCGATCGGATCGCCCTGCTCTCCGCTGGCCGGCTGGTCGCCGACGGGCCCCCGGAAGAGGTGCTGACCGCGGATCGTCTCAGTACGGCGTACCGGCACGAAATCGAGATCTTCCCCCATCCCCGCACCGGAACCCCGCTGGTGCTGCCGATCCGATCCAACGAGGACGAATGATGAACGACACACCGGTCCTGGCCGAGGCGAACGGTCTCGCCGCCCGACTCCGTACGGCAACCGACGCGGCCCACCGTGCCGCCGAGTCGACCCCGTACATCACCGCGCTGATCGCCGGCCAGATCCCGCGCGCGGGTTACACCGCCCTGGTCGCCCAGCACTACTTCCTCTACGAGACCCTCGAACAGGCCGCCGAGGCGATGCGTGACGACCCGGTGGCCGGCCCGTTCGTGGCCGACGAGCTGACCCGACTCCCCTGGCTGGCCGAAGACCTCGCGTTCCTGCTCGGCCCGCAGTGGCGGGAGCAGATCGCGCCCGGCACCGCCACCGATGCCTACCGTGACCGGTTGCGCGAGGTCTGCTTCACCTGGCCAGCCGGGTTCATCGCCCACCACTACACCCGTTACCTGGGCGATCTCTCCGGCGGCGCGTTCGTCGCCGCCGCGGTACGCCGCACCTACGACTTCACCACGGACGACGGCACCCGGTTCTACCAGTTCGATGGCATCCCGAGCCGGGGCAGGTTCAAGCGGGAGTACCGCGACCGGCTGGACGCGCTCGCGCTGGACGCGGCCGAGGCCGAACGGACGGCCGCCGAAGCGGTGATCGCCTTCGAACTCAACCGGGCGATGTTCCAGCAGCTCGGCGCCGCCCATCCCGCGTCCCCCGCAGTTGGGACGGTCAACCCGATCTGAGTCGCGGTCGGCGTCGAACTCGACCATCGGCCGGCCGACCCCGCCCTGGTCCCACGGTGACCGGCTGCTGGCCGGTCACCGTGGGGGTCAGCGGCGGCGGGCGGTCGGCAGCAGGGACGGGCTCACCCAGCCGTTGTCGGCCGGGTTGAGGGTGAGGCCGGGCGGCACGATCTCGTCGATCCGGTCCAGCACGTCGTCGCCGAGCACGACCTCGGCAGCAGCAAGCTGGGACTCCAGGTGGTCCATGGTGCGCGGCCCGATGATCGCGGCGGTCACAGCCGGATGGCGCAGGACGAACGCGATGGCCATCTCGATCAGGGTTGTCCCGGCCTCGGCGGCAAGCTTGGCCAGGGCGTCAGCGGCGTCGAGCTTGCGCTGGGAGGCCCGCGACGGTGGTGCGCTCGCGCACGCCCTTGCGCCGCGCGTCGTCCCGTTGCGGGATCGTCAATGCGTCCGGGTGCGGAGGCTTCGCGCCAGGGTGGGGATCATCACCGTCGCAGGGACGAGGTGTAGCCCGAGGAGGGCGATGGTGGTGGCGGTGTTTGCCCCGCAGAGAAGGGGCGGGACCAACGAGACCACGGTCAGCGTCGCTGCCGTCCACACGAATCGCTCGGCGGGGCGAGCGCTCCAACGAAGCAGGGCGGCGGCGATGACGACGCCCACGACCGAGAAGAAGCCGGTCACCACGGCGAACCCGGACAACGGGATCGTCTCGCCACCATCCGGGACCTCGAAGTCGACGCCAACGGCCTGGGCGAGCGCACCGGCGAGGGTGGTGGCCACCACCGCCGCGAGCGTGGCGATCGAGCCGGTGCCGGCAAGCCCGCGAAGTCGATGGGTCCGGGTGGTCCGGCCCGATGCCGGGCCTGCGACGACCCCGGCGTCATCCGTGCTGTTCATGTCGTTCCTCCACGATCCGGTAACTGGCGTACGGAATTTTGGAGCGGCCTCCGCGACACGCCCGCCACCGCGCAGGGTGAGCGTCCGGACCGGGATTACTCCGTGCCGTACGCCGGCAGGCGCTCCGGCAGCCCGAGCCCGGGGAACTGGTCGTCGTGGAACGTGATGATCTCGGTGATCGCGCCGCCGGTGACGCGCAGGGCGTCGATCGTCAGCGGCAGGTACGCGCCCTCCTCCTCCCGCCAGAGGTAGAAGGCGACGGCGGGCTGCCGGTTCACGGCCGTGGGGACGGCGCGCAGGTGTCCCAGGTCCTCGAAGCCGTCCGCGATCCAGTCGTTCACCACCGTGTCGCGGCCGACGCACAGGCCCGGCGTGGGCGGCATCGAGCAACGGACGTCGTCCCGCAGCAGTGCGGCGAGCCCGTTGACGTCCTTGGCCACGCTGGCGTCGGTGAAGCGGCGCACCAGCTCGCGCGTCCCGGCGTCCTCCTCGCCGCCGGTCCAGTCCTGCCGCTCGGCGGGCAGGTGCTCCCGCATGCCGGCGCGGGCCCGCTGCAGTGCGCTGTTCACCGAGTTGACGGAGTCCCCGAGCAGTTCCGCGACGTCCTTCGCCGGCCAGCCGAGCACGTCCCGCAGGATCAGCACGGCCCGCGGGCGCGGCGCGAGGTGCTGGACTGCCACCAGGTACGCCAGCTCGATCGTCTCCCGCGCGACGGTGGCGGTCTCCGGCTCGTCGTCGTCGCCCGCGGGCAGCTCGTCGAGCAGCCGGTCCGGGTAGGGCTGTAGCCACAGCACCTCGCCGCCGGTCGCCGGCTCCGGGCGGCGCTTGGCGAGCAGGTCCAGGCAGGCGTTGGTGGCGATCCGGTACAGCCAGGCCCGGAACGTCGACCGCCCCTCGAAGGTCTCCCGCCGCCGCCAGGCACGGAACAACGTCTCCTGCACGGTGTCCTCGGCATCCTCGAACGACCCGAGTATCCGGTAGCAGTGCACGTGCAGCTCCCGCCGGTGCCGCTCCGCCAGCCCCGAGAACGCCGGCTCGTCGACCTCGCCCAGCCCGCTGACGCCGAGCCCGCTCACGCCCAGACCGCTCACGCCCAGCTCCTCCAGCCGTGTGTCCGCACTCATCACGCCATCCTTCCGTCCCGTCGTGTCCCGTCGTACGTATGACGGGTGCGGGCGTGGAAACTCATCACCAGGCCCGCCGCGCATCCGGGCGTGAGGCCTTGTTCACGGCGGGTTGGAAGGCTCACCACCCGGTCACCACGTACGCGATCGGCGAGGGCCTGGCCGTGCGCGGAGAGGAAGTCGCCGACGCCGAGCCCGCCGTCGAGGCCTGGCTACGCCGCGTCGGCCTGCTCACCCGCTGACCACGGCACGTCATTGCGTGCCACGGGCCATGACATGCTCCTGGGCCGCAGCCCAGGTCACGAGCAGTTCAAGGCCGTCGCCGGACGAACCGCATCGAGTTCGTCGGCAGCGTCGCGCTCGTCGCGAACATGGGTGCGTAGAGCGCCATGCCCAGCGGGTTCGCGGCCAGGATGTCGAAGCGGTGGTTACGCAGAAACGCGGGCACACCGGTCATCGACTCCAGGCCGGCGGCACGGGCCAGGTGGTGCAGGTGCGCGGTCTCGGTGTCGTCGAGCTGCAACGCGCGGGCGACGGCGTCCAGGACACTCTCGGAGGCGCCTGCGAGGTTGCCGCGCTCCAGGCGGGTGTAGTACTCCACGCTGACTCCGGCCAGCGCGGCGACCTCACCGCGGCGCAACCCCACGACCCTGCGGTTGCCGTACGCGGGGATACCTGCCTGCTCCGGGCTGAGCCTCGCCCGGCGCGAGCCGAGGAACGCCCGGACCTCGCTTCGGTTGTCCATACCCCAGGCTAGACAGGGCACCCGCCGCGAAGGGGGTCCCTGTGTTTACCCCCTTTGCGCCGGGTGCCCCGTCAAGCAGCAGCGACACGGGTCCGCGCACTGCCGACTTCGTGGGTGGGGCGGGGGCGGACACCCGCTCCCCCGCCCACCTCATGCCGAGCCGGTGTCAGAAGTCGCCGACATCGTTGCGCCACCTGCGACCGCTGCGGCCGATCAGGCGCTCGGCGTCGGTCGGACCCCAGGAGGCAGCCTCGTACGTGGGGATCGGGGACGAGTCCTTGGCCCAGTGTTCGATGATCGGGTCGACGATCCGCCAGCACTGCTCGACCTCGTCGGTACGGATGAACAGCGTCGGGTCGCCCAGCAGCGCGTCGAGCAGCAGCCGCTCGTACGCCTCCGGGGACTCCTCACGGAACGTCTTGTCGTACGAGAAGTCCATGCTCGCCGTGCGTACCCGGAACGAGTGGCCGGGTACCTTCGCGCCGAAGCGCAGCGAGATGCCCTCGTTGGGCTGGATGCGCAGGATCAGCGCGTCGGCGTCCAGTTCGGTGAGCTGGTCGGTCGGGATCGGCAGGTGCGGGGGCCGCTGGAACTGCAACGCCACCTCGGTGACCCGGGCCGGCAGCCGCTTGCCGGTACGCACGTAGAACGGCACCCCGGCCCAGCGCCAGTTGTCGACGTTGAGCCGCATCGCCGCGTACGTCTCGGTGCGCGACAGCGGGTCGACGCCGGGCTCGTCGCGGTAACCGGCCATCAGGTCGTCCCGGGTGCCGCCTCGGGTGTACTGACCGCGAACGGCCAGGTCGGCGATGGTCCGGTCGGTGGGCAGCCGGATCGCCTGGAGGAGCTTCACCTTCTCGTTGCGCAGTCCTTCCGCGTCGAACGAGGCCGGCGGCTCCATCAGCGAGAGCGCGAGGACCTGGAGCACGTGGTTCTGCACGATGTCGCGCATCGCCCCGGCGCTCTCGTAGAAGCCGCCGCGGGTGCCCACGCCGAGCGTCTCGGCGACCGTGATCTGTACGTGGTCGACCCAGCTACGGTCCCAGATCGGCTGGAAGATCGAGTTCGCGAAACGCAGCGCGATCACGTTCTGGACGGTGTCCTTGCCCAGGTAGTGGTCGATCCGGAACACCTGCGGCTCGTCGAAGCTTGAGTGCACGATCGCGTCGAGTTCGCGGGCGGTGGCGAGGTCGCGACCGTACGGCTTCTCGATCACCAGCCGGGCGAACGAGCCCTCCCGGGCGCGGTTGAGCCCGGCACCGGCGAGGCCGTGGATGACGGGCTCGAACGCCTCGGCGGGAGTCGACAGGTAGAACAGGCGGTTTCCGGCGGTGCCGCGCTCGGCGTCGAGCTGGTCGAGCGTCTCGGCGAGGCGCTTGTACGTGTCCGGATCGTCGTAGCCGCCGGAGACGTACCTGATTCCGCCCTCGAGTTGCGGGTAGTCACGCAGGCCGTGGCCGTTGAGGGCGGAGTCGGCGAACTGCTCGTCACTCATCGCCGTACGCGCGACACCGACCAGGGCAAACTCGCGCGGCAGCCGGTGGTGCCGGGCGAGGCTCGCCACCGCGGGGATCAGCTTGCGGCGGGTGAGGTCACCCGAGGCGCCGAAGATCACCAGGGTTGCCGGTGGGGCGTTGCGCTCAGACGTGATCTGAGGGGCGTTGTCCATGGTCCTGTGTCCTCCAATCGCGCGGTGCCGGTCGACCCGCGCGAGTGTCTGAGTGTCGCTGAGAGGCGTTGCCGAACACGCCGTCGACGGCTGTGGCGACGGTCATCGGCGTAGGGGCGATGCCAGTCGTACCACTCTTGCCGTCCCCCATACAGCAAGCTTGCCAGCCTGTCCGGGGTGCCCGCCGGACAGGGTCGGTCGCGCATCGGAAACACCCTGGCCGGGCCACATTCCGCTGAACGTGGTGGCCGCGGAGCTCCTTCCCCCAGTGTCGGAGGTCACTTTCGACACCATACAAACCCCGCCGTACGGGCCACAGGCGGTGCACGACCAGGTCGACGTAGTAGCGTTGTCGCTCGCTGTTCGGGCCGGTGGGAACGGGTCACGCCGCCGGAACCCGGCCCGGACCACAGACAGGGAAGAGTGGCGATGCGGGAAGCTGACACGGCGCCGAAGCTGGACGTCTCGATCGCACTCGCGGCCGAGGCCGATGACGGCGACTTCGTCGCCACGGTCGTCGACCTGATCAACCAGGTGTACGCCGACGCCGAGAAGGGGTTGTGGCTCGACGGCGCCAACCGTACCGGCCCGGCCGAGGTGACGGCCCTGATCCGTGCCGGCGAACTCGCCGTGGCCAGGATGGGCGGCCTCCTCGTCGGCACCGCCCGCGTCCACCGTCTCGCCACCGGCGAGGGCGAGTTCGGCATGCTGACCGCGAGCCCGCAGCATCGTGGCCTCGGCATCGGCCGGGAACTGGTCGCGTTCGCCGAGCGCTGGGCGCGGGAGCGCGCCCTTCCCCGGATGCAACTCGAACTGCTCGTCCCGCAGACCTGGAGACATCCGGACAAGGAATTCCTGCGCGACTGGTACACCCGCATGGGCTACCGCGAGGTACGCAAGAGCCGCCTCGACGAGGCCTATCCCGAGCTGCTGCCGTTCCTCGCCACATCGTGCGACTTCGTGGTGTACCACAAGTCCCTCTGACCTGCGGCGTCGTGGAAGGTGCGGGCCAGTTCGACCGCCCGGGGCAGCAGCAGCGGGCTGGTGAGGCTGAGCAGTCCCAGGACCGTGAGGGCCGTACGTGGGCTGGTGGCTTCGGCGAGTAGTCCGCCGAGCGCGCTGAGGATGGCGATGGCGGCGCTGCTGCCGATCGACCAGGCCGACAGGGTGCGGGCGATGCGCTCCTTGGGGGTGTGTTCCAGTCGACAGGTGGCGAGCACCGGGTTGTACAGGCTCATGCTGATGATGATCGCGAGTTCGACCACGATCACCGTCACGAAACCGGCGACACCCGGCTGGACGAAGGCGAGGCCGATCAGCCAGACCGCACGCAACGTGCCGACGGTACGAAGGATCCGGGGTTTGCCGTACCGGGCCACGACACGAGGGGCCAGGCGTGAGCCGATGAGTCCGCCGACGCAGGGGGCGGCGAAGGCAAGGCCGTACTGCCAGGGTGGGAAGCCGAGGTCGCCAAGCAGCAGCACGGCCAGCAGCGGCTCACTGGCCATGATCAGTCCGGCGACGAGCAACTGGTTGAGGTACAGCGCCCGCAGGCCGGGATGGGCCAGGAGATACCGCCACCCGTCGAGCAGATCGCCGGTCCGGACCGGGCGCTTGTCGGTTCGCCGCTGGTGCTCCTCCCGACCGCGAATCGCCGTGATGCCCAGCGCGGAGAGCAGGTAGCTGAGCGCGTCGGCCAGGACGGTGACGACCGGCCCGAACAGGCCGACCGCCGCGCCGCCCAACGGTGGCCCGACCGCGATGGAACTCCAGGTCGTCGACTCGAACCTCGCGTTGGCCACGAGCAGGTCGTCCGGCCGGACGAGTGACTTGAGGTAGGCGCCGCTGGCCGCACCGAAGGCGATCTTGGCCGTGCCAAGCACGATCGAGACGACCAGCAACTGCACGAAACCGAGCCGGCCGAGGGCGTACGCGACCGGGATCGTCATCATGGCCGCGAACCGCGCCAGGTCCATGGCGATCATCACCGGTCGCTTGCGGCGGAACTCCACCCACGGCCCGAGCGGCAACGCGATCAGCGCACCCACTGCCGGCCCCACCGCGGCCAGCGCGGAGACCTGGGCCGGGCTGGCATCCAACACCAGCACGGCGATCAGCGGCAACGCACCGAACCCCAGCCCGGAGCCATAGGCACTGACCGCGTACGCCGCCCACAACCAGCCGAACTGCCGACCCAGGGACCGTCTGGCCAATGTCCGCACCTCCCGCTTGAACAACTCACCGTTGATCGCGGTGATCAAAGCAAGGGCGAGATCAGCAGATCAAACAACTGCAACGGCGGCGAGCCACAACCATTGGTTGTGACGCTAGGGTGTGCTCCGTGGATCTCGATGCCGTCCGTACCTTCGTCGCCGCCGTGGACGCGGGCCAGTTCCAGGACGCGGCCGTGGCCCTGTCGATCACCCAGCAGGCCGTGTCCAAGCGCATCGCCGCACTGGAGAAGGATCTGGAGGTACGGCTGTTCACCCGCACGGCTCGCGGCGCCCAACTCACGATCGACGGCCAGGCGTTCCTGCCCCATGCCCGGGAACTACTCCGGATGGAAGCACGCGCCGACGCATCCGTACGCCCCGGTCGGCGTGCCCTCCGCGTCGACGTCCACAGTCGCCGGACCGCGCCGGCTGTGCTGCTGCAGGACTTCCACCGTACGCATCCGCAGATCGAGCTGGATGTCGTGACCCTCGACGCCGACGTCCATGCCGCGACCGCCGCCGTCGAGGCGGGAACGATCGACGCGACCTTCCACGCCGTCACCGTTCCCGCGCGCCAACTGCCAGCCGGGATCAGGACCGCCCGCGTGATCGACGAGCACCACGAGATCCTCGTCGGGCCACTCCATGCGCTCGCCAACGCCCACGCCGTCACGCCCGCACAACTCGTCGGCCACCGCATCTGGATGCCCGGCATGGCCGCCGGTACCGAATGGGGCGCCTACTACGACGAACTCGCCGACGCGTTCGGCCTCACCATCGACCGGGTCGGGCCGGTTTTCGGAAACGAGGCACTGCTGGCCGAGATCTCCGACTCCCCTGAACTGGCGACGCTGGCCGGCGAACGCACGCGATACCTGTGGCCGGACAGCTACGACCTGCGGCGCATACCGGTGCGCGATCCGGCGCCGGTATACCCGATGTCACTTATCTGGCGCGACGACAACCCGCATCCCGCGCTCGGCAAACTCCGCGACCACCTGGGTTCCCGTCGCGTGGACACACCCGACGGGGAGGTGTGGACGCCGAGGTGGGCGCACCATCCGGCTCCGATGTCGTAGTGGCTCCGCCTCCATACCTCATTCCTCCTCTGTTCGGCAGGATGAGGGCCTGCGAGGTGTTCGACCCGGGGCGGGTCGTAGTGCCATCATCGGGGCTGCGACCAGCGGTGTTGGCCCACCGGTCGGTGGGGCCGGGCGTTGCCCCGTACAGGTGTCCCGGCCGCGACGGTGCGTGTCACGACGATGCCGCCGTTGTCGCGGCGCGGATCCCACCGGATGGCCGTTGACCTAATACATCGACGCATGCAAGTGTCTCCTGCGGTGGCCGCCGCGACACCCACCGGAGCCGCGGCACCCCCTGTCCCCGACCGAACCGACGGAGTAGTCCGGCCCCACCGGGTGGACCGTCCGCCGACCCCCACCGAGGAGTCTTCATGAGACGCAAAACGCTGATAACGGGCGTCGCGCTCGCTGTCTTCACCGGGATGACGGTGACGCTCACGGCCCAGCCGGTGTCGGCGTCGCCGTCCGTGGCCGGTACGTCCGCGATCGCCCCGCCCGCCGCCTCCCTCGCGGCAGCACCGGACATCTCCGTGACCAACGTCCAGGCGCACCTGACACAGTTCAACAGCATCGCCACCTCCAACGGGGGCAACCGGCGGGCCGGCTCGGCCGGTTACACCGCGTCGGTCGCCTACGTGAAGAGCCGGCTCCAGTCCGCCGGCTACACGGTCACCGAACAGCGCTGCACGGACTGCACCTACCCGTCGAACAATCTCATCGCCGAGTGGCCGGGCGGCCCGGCCGACCAGGTGGTCATGTTCGGTTCCCACCTCGACGGTGTCTCGGCCGGCCCGGGAATCAACGACAACGCCACCGGCTCGGCGTCGCTGCTGGAGAACGCACTGGTACTGGCCCAGCAGAACCCGACCATGACCAAGCGGGTCCGGTTCGCCTGGTGGACCGACGAGGAGCAGGGACTCAACGGCTCCGACTTCTACGTCCGCTCGCTCACCGCCACGCAGCGGGGCTACATCAAGGGGTACTACAACTTCGACATGGTCGGCTCGACCAACGGCGGGTACTTCATCAACCGGATCACCTCGACCACCGCGGCTCCGCTGAAGGCGTACTGGGACTCGCTCGGGCTCCAGCCGGAGGAGAACGTCGAGGGGCAGGGCCGCTCCGACGACTACTCGTTCCAGCAGGGCGGCATCCCCACCTCGGGATACGCGGCTGGCGCCAGCGCCCGCAAGACCGCCGCGCAGGCCAGCAAGTGGGGCGGCACGTCGGGATCGGCGTACGACCCCTGCTACCACCGCGCCTGCGACACCACCAGCAACGTCAGCGCCACCGTCCTCAACCGCAGCGCGGACGGCGTCGCGTACGCGATCTGGCAGCTCGCCACCGGCACCGGCACCCCGACCAACGACTTCTCGGTCGCGGTCGGCCCGACCTCCGGCAGCGTCGCTCGGGGCAGCTCGACCACCACCACCGTTTCGACCGCCACCACCGCCGGTAGCGCGCAGACGATCAGCCTGTCCGCCACGGGCGCGCCCTCGGGCGTCACGGTGTCGTTCAGCCCGTCGTCGCTCACCTCCGGCGCGTCCGCCACCATGACCGTCGCCGCCTCGGCCAGTGCGACCACGGGTACGCACACCATCACGGTCACCGCGACCGGCTCGGTCACCCGCACTGCCACGTACACCGTCACCGTGACCGGTGGCGGCAGTTGCAGCGGAGGGCAGGTCGTCGGCAACAGCGGCTTCGAGAGCGGCACCACCCCGTGGACCGCCACCACCGGAGTGATCACCAACTCGGCCAGCCAGCCGGCGCACGGCGGCTCGTACAAGGCATGGCTCGGTGGCAACGGCACCACCCGTACCGAGACGCTGACCCAGTCGGTGACCGTGCCGGCCGGGTGCTCGACGTACACGCTCTCCTTCTACCTGCACATCGACACGGCCGAGACCACCACGTCCACCGCGTACGACCGGCTCACCGTGCAGGTGGGCAGCACCACGCTGGCGACGTACTCGAACCTGAACAAGGCCGCCGGTTACCAGCTCAGGACGTTCAACGCGGGCGCGTACGCCGGCCAGACCGTCACCCTGAGGTTCACCGGCACCGAGGACTCCTCCCTGCAGACCAGCTTCGTCGTCGACGACGTGACGTTGCAGGCGAGCTGACCTGCCCGGGGTGGGGGGGGGCGCGGGCCGGCCCCCCCCCCCCCGCCCCCCCCCCCGGGCCCGGGGCGCCGCGGGGGCCCGCCGGGGGGGGGTGGCGGGTGCA